>MGBU01000158.1:0-1542 GCA_001790205.1 Candidatus Rokubacteria bacterium GWA2_73_35
CGTCGGGGCACATCGTGTAGTCGGTGAAGTGGTGCTCGACGCCCCAGACGGACTCGAACCCGAGCGGCTCGCGTCGGGGCACATCGTGTAGTCGGTGAAGTGGTGCTCGACGCCCCAGACGGACTCGAACCCGAGCGGCTCGGCGAGGTCGGCGAGGCGCAGCTCCTGCGCGTAGACCTCGCGGTCGCTGCGCGCCCGCTGCGGGTTCTGGAACACGGTCGCCAGTCCGACGTGCATGGGACCCCCTGGACGCGCGCCGTGCCGGCGCGGCTCCCGCCATTGTATGCTAGGCGTCACGATGACGACAGCGCCGGACCAGGCTCCCTTTCTCGAGCGCCGGCTCCGCTTCGCCGCGGCGCTCGGCGACGCGCTCGCGGTGGTGCCGGGCGCGCAGGAAATCGTCCGCAACGGCGACGTCCACCACGAATTCCGCCAGAGCTCCGACTTCTTCTTCCTCACGGGCTTCGGCGAGCCCGAGGCGGTGGCGGTCTTCAACCCCGCCGACTCCAAGGAGCGGTACGTGCTCTTCGTGCGGCCGCGGGACCGGGAGCTGGAGACCTGGAACGGCCACCGCGCGGGCGTCGAGGGCGCGGTCGCGGCCTACGGCGCCGACGCCGCCTACCCGATCGACCAGCTCGACGCGAAACTGCGCGAGTACGCGCTCGACCGGCCGGCGCTCTTCTACCGGCTCGGCACGCCCGCGTTCGACGGCCGGGTCCTCCGGCTCGTCGCCGAGCTGCGCGCGGCGCGCGCGCGCGGCCACCCAGCCCCCGTGCGCATCGAGGACCCGGGGCCGCTCCTGCACGAGCTGCGCCTACGCCGCGCGCCGGCGGAGCTCGCGCGCCAGCGCCGCGCCTGCGAGATCAGCCGCGACGCGCACGTCGAGGCGATGCGCTACGCGCGACCGGGCCTCTTCGAGTACCAGGTGCAGGCGGCGCTCGAGTGGGTGTTCCGCGTGAACGGCTCGCCGCGCAACGGCTACCCGTCCATCGTCGCCTCCGGGCCGAACGCGTGCATCCTCCACTACAGCGAGAACACGCGGCGCCTGGAGGACGGCGACCTCCTGCTGATCGACGCCGGCTGCGAGTGGGGCTACCACGCGGCCGACATCACGCGCACGTTCCCGGTCAACGGCCGCTTCACGGCGCCGCAGCGCGCGGTCTACGAAGTCGTGTTGCGCGCGCAGCAGGCGGGGATCGCCGCCGCCCGGCCCGGGCACCGCTACGAGGCGGTGCACGAGGCGGCGCGGCGCGTGCTCACGGAGGGGCTCGTCGCGCTCGGCCTGCTCCCGCGGGGCGTCGAGGAGTCGCTCGCGATGCACCACTACCGTGAGTTCTTCATGCACGGCACCGGGCACTGGCTCGGCATGGACGTCCACGACGTCGGCGCCTACAAGGTCGAGGGGAAGTCGCGCGTGCTCGAGCCCGGCATGGTCCTGACCGTCGAGCCCGGCCTCTACGTGGACCCGGCGCGCGCGCGCGCGACCTTCCACCTGCGCGAGTACAGCGAGGACGAGATGTGGGACCGCCGCCTCCGCCTCGG
>MGBU01000158.1:1552-6293 GCA_001790205.1 Candidatus Rokubacteria bacterium GWA2_73_35
GCCACGCCGAAGACGGTCGAGGAGGTCGAGCGCGCGTGCGCCGAGCCTCCGCGCCTGCCGCGGTAACGCCGCCCGCGAGGGCAGTAGAATAGGAGCAGGTTCGCCACGCGACGAGGAGGGACCGCGCCATGATGACGGGAAGCCAGTACATCGGAAGTTTGAGGGCGCTGAAGACCGAGGTCTACTTCATGGGCGAGCGCATCGCGGACGTCGTCGACCACCCGGCGATCCGTCCGCACGTCAACGCCGCGGCCGTCACCTACGACCTGGCGACCGACCCCGCGCACGGCGACCTCGCGCGCGCGACCTCGCACCTGACGGGCCGGCCCATCAACCGCTGGACGCACGTCCCCCGCACCCGCGAGGACCTCGTCAGGAAGGCCAAGATGATGCGCGTCGCGGGGCGGATCACGGGCACCTGCTTCCAGCGCTGCGTCGGCATGGACGCGCTCATCACGCTCCACAGCGTCACCCACGATATCGACCGCAAGCACGGCACCGCCTACCACGAGCGGTTCAAGAAGTTCCTCGTCGAGACCCAGGACCGCGACCTCATGTCCGGCGGCGCGATGACCGACCCGAAGGGCGACCGCTCCAAGCGCCCGCATGAGCAGCACGACCCCGACCTCTTCGTCCGCGTGGTCGAGCGGCGCGAGGACGGCATCGTCGCGCGCGGGGCGAAGATGCACCAGACCGGCGCCGTGAACTCGCACCAGTTCATCGTGCTGCCCGGCCAGGCGCTCGGGCCGGAGGACCGTGACTACGCCGTCGCCTTCGCCGTGCCCGCCGACGCCCCGGGCGTGATCCAGGTCTTCGGCCGCCAGGTCAACGACAGCCGGAAGTGGGAGGGCACGATCGACCAGGGGAACGCCACGTACGGCGTGGTGGGCGGCGAGGCGCTGGTGATCTTCGACGACGTGTTCGTGCCCTGGGAGCGCGTCTTCATGCTGGGCGAGGTCGAGTTCGCCGGCACGCTCGTCGAGCGCTTCACCTCCTACCACCGCCAGAACTACGGCGGCTGCAAGAGCGGCAACCTCGACGTCCTGATCGGCGCCACGGCGGCGATCACGGACATCCAGGGCACGGCCAAGGCCGCCCACGTGCGCGACAAGCTGGCCGAGATGGCCCACCTCGTCGAGACGATGTACTCGGGGGCGCTCGCCTGCAGCCACGAGTGCTCGACGCTCGCCTGCGGGACGGCGATCGTCGACCCGCTGCTGGCCAACTCCGCGAAGTTCAACACGGCGCGCTACTACCCGGAGGTCACGCGGCTCGCCCAGGATCTCGCGGGCGGCTTCCTGGCGACGATGCCCTCGGAGCGGGAGCTCGCGAACCCGCGCGTCGCCGGCTTCGTCCGCAAGTACTACCAGACCCGCGCCGACGTGCCCGCGGAGGACCGGCTCCGCCTCGGCCGGCTCATCGAGAACATGACGGGCGCCACGCCCATCGTCGAGTGCATGCACGGCGCGGGCTCGCCGCAGGCGCAGAAGGTGGTCGTCCAGCGGACGATCGACTGGGCGCTCCGGCGCAAGCTGGCGGAGCGGATCGCGGCCACCTCGAAGGCCTGAGCCGGCGCCCCGGCCGCGCGCCGCAGGGGTCGCGGAACCACGCGGCACGCGTCCGCAGCGCCCGGTCGCGGCTGGGCTCCATCCGGGCACGCGAAATCCGTTGCCGCGTGCCGGGAACGGGTTCCGGCGACCCCTGCGGCGCGCGGCCGGGGCGCCGGCGCGGCGCCGTCAGCGGCCGAGCTCGGCGCGCAGCGCGCCGTCGAGTTCCGGGTGCTCGAACGCGTAGCCCGACGCCGTGAGGCGCGCCGGGAGCACGCGCGCGCTCGCGAGCAGCAGCGCGTCCGCCATCTCGCCGAGCAGGAGGCGCGCGGCGAGGGCCGGGAACGGCAGGAACGCGGGGCGGCGCAGGACGCGCGCGAGGGTCCGCGCGAGCTCGCGGTTCGTCACGGGGCGCGGCGCGACGGCGTTGACCGGCCCGCGGAGGGCGTCGCGCTCGAGCGCGTGCAGGATCACGCCGACGAGGTCGTCGAGCGCGATCCAGCTCACCCACTGGGCGCCCGACCCGATCGGCCCGCCGAGGCCGAGCAGGAACGGCGCGAGGAGCCGCGGCAGGGCGCCGCCGCGGCGGCTCAGCACCAGGCCGATCCTGAGGTGGACGACGCGCAGGCCCGCGGCCGTCGCGGGCGCGGCCGCCGCCTCCCACTCCCGGCAGACGTCGGCGAGGAAGCCCGTGCCCGGCGCACTCGCCTCGGTGAGCGTCTCGTCGCCGCGGTCGCCGTACCAGCCGGTGGCCGACGCGGCGACGAGGACGCGCGGCGGCCGCGCCAGGCGCGCGAGCGCGCCGGCGAGCAGCGCGGTCGAGCCCACGCGGCTCTCGCGGATCCGCGCCTGCCGGGCGGCGGTCCAGCGCGCCGCGACGCTCTCGCCCGCGAGGTGGACGACGGCGTCCACGCCCTCGAGCGCGCCCGCGTCGATCCTCCCGGCGGCGGGATCCCAGTGGACGGCGCGCTCGCCGGCGGCCGCCGGGCCGCGCCGCAGCACCCGCAGCGCCCCGTGCCCGCCCGCCGCGAGCGCGGGCAGGAGCGCCGTGCCGACGAGCCCCGACGAGCCCGTGACCGCGACGATCACGCCATCACGCCGCCGTCCACCGTGTAGACACCGCCGGTGACGTAGGCGGCCTCGTCGCTCGCGAGGAAGACGACGAGCGCGGCGACCTCCTCGGGCGTCCCGTAGCGGCGCAGCGGGATGGACGCGGTGAGCCGCTCGCGCTTCATGCCCGCCTCGAGCGCCTGCGCCATCGGCGTCTCGATCGGGGCGGGGCAGATCGCGTTGACGCGGATCCCGTGGCGCGCCAGCTCGAGCGCGGCGGTCTTCGTCATGCCGACGACGGCGTGCTTGGACGCCGTGTACGCGATGAGGTTCGGCGTGCCGCGGAGCCCCGCGATCGAGGCCGTGTTGACGATCGCGCCGCCGCCGCGCCCGCGCAGCACGGGCGCGACCACCTTCATCCCGAGCCAGACGGCCTTGACGTTGACGGCCAGCACCCGGTCGAAGGTCTCCTCGGGGTAGTCCACGAGCGGGCTCACCGCGCCGAGGATGCCCGCGTTGTTGAAGAACGCGTCGAGGCCGCCGAAGCGGCCGAGCGCGGCCTCGACGTAGCGCTCGACGTCGGCCCGGCGCGTCACGTCGGCCGGGACGGCGAGCGCCTCGCCCCCCGCGCGCTCGACGGCGGCGACGCTGTCGGCGAGGCCCGTCCCCGGGAGGTCCACGAGGACGACGCGGGCGCCCTCCGAGGCGAAGCGGACGGCCGCCGCGCGCCCGATGCCGCCGGCGCCCCCGGTGACGACCACGGTCTTGCCACGGAAGCGCGCCACGTCAGGCGCTCCGCGGGCCGTAGTACGCGCGCCAGAGCGCCTCGTACTCGCGCGCGTTCCGGAGGATGTCCTCCAATTCCTCCGGGCTCATCCGGCGCACCGGCCGGGCCGGCACGCCCATGACGAGCGTGCCGGCGGCGACGACCTTGCCGGGGGGCACGAGGGCGCCGGCGCCCACCTGGGCGCCCGCCTCGATCACGGCGCCGCTCAGGACGACGGCGCCGATGCCGATGCGGCAGTTGTCCCCGACGGTGCAGCCGTGGACGACCGCCCGGTGGCCGATCGTGACGTTGTCGCCGATGATGCAGGGCCAGTCGGGGTCGACGTGGACGACCGAGTTGTCCTGGACGCTCGAGTGCCGTCCGAGCCGCACCGAGTTCTGGTCGCCGCGCAGGACGGCGAAGGGCCAGACGCTCGCGCCCTCCGCGATGGTCACGTCGCCGATGACGGCGGCCTGCACGTCCACGAAGGCGTCGGCGTGGACGCGCGGCTTCTTGCCTGGGATGTCGCGGATCATGGGCTCACCTCGCGCCGGCTCGTCTGGTGACGGCTCTGCGATTATACTGGCGCCCATGCTGCCGCCGCTCGCGGAGGTGCGCGACGTCCACCGCTTCGACGAGGCGGCGCTCGCGCGCTGGCTCGCCGAGCACGTCGAGGGCTTCCGCGGGCCGCTCACCGTGCGCCAGTTCCGCGGGGGCCAGTCGAACCCGACCTATCACCTCGCGGCCGGCGGGCGCGAGTACGTGCTGCGGCGGAAGCCCCCGGGCAAGCTCCTGCCCTCCGCCCACGCGGTGGACCGCGAGTACCGGGTGATCACCGCGCTCGGCACGACGGGCTATCCGGTGCCGAAGACCTACGGGTTCTGCGAGGATCCCGACGTCATCGGCACGATCTTCTACGTGATGGAGTGCGTGCACGGCCGCGTCATCACCGACCCGCAGGTCCCCGGGCTCACGCCGCGCGAGCGCGCCGCCATCTACGACTCGCTCAACGAGACCCTCGCGCGCCTGCACACCGTCGACTTCCAAAAGCTCGGCCTGGCGGACTTCGGGCGGGCTGGGAGCTACTTCGCGCGCCAGATCCACCGCTGGACCCAGCAGTACCGCGCCTCGGAGACCGAGACGATCGAGGCGATGGAGCGGCTGATCGAGTGGCTGCCGGCGCACCTGCCGGCGGACGACGAGACGACGCTCGTGCACGGCGACTTCAGGCTCGGCAACACGATCATCCACCCGACCGAGCCGCGCGTCGTCGCGGTGCTCGACTGGGAGCTGGCGACGCTCGGCCACCCGCTCGCCGACCTCGCGTACACCTGCCTCCCGTACCGCTTCGCGCGCGACTGGGAGGGGCTCGCGGGCC
>MGBU01000159.1 GCA_001790205.1 Candidatus Rokubacteria bacterium GWA2_73_35
CAGGACGAGGACGAGCGCGAGCGCGGCCAGCGGCACGACGGGGCGGAGCATGCGCCTGCACTGTATACGACAACCGCACCCGCCTCAACGCCGCCTCCCGCATCCGGTACACTAGCCGCGTGATCGCGCTCGAGGTCCTCGCGCGGTGGGCGCACCTAGCGCTCTCCGTCCTGCTCGTCGGCTCCGCCGGCTCGATCCTGCTCGCCGGGCGCTCCGACCGCCCGACGGCCCTCGCCTGGGAGACGCGCATGCTCGACGCCTGCCGGGGGCTCGCCGTGCTCGCGTTCGTCACGGGCGTCGCGGTCCTGATGCTCCAGACCGCGCTCCTCGAGGGACGGCGCGACGCCGCGCTCGACCCGGTCGCGCTGAAGCGGGTCCTCCTCGAGACGCGCGGCGGCCACGTGTGGCTGGTCCGCCACGGCCTGCTCCTGCTCCTCGCCGCGTTTCTCGCCGTCCCCCTCGACGTGCGGCGCCGGCTGGACTGGCGCGCGGCGCGCGGGGAGACGGTGCTGCTCGCCGCCGCGGCGCTCGGCGCGGGCGCCGCCGCCGGCCACGCGGCGGCACAGCCCGGCACGCTCGCCGCGGTCGCCGCGGACGGCGTCCACGCGCTGGCCGCCGGCGCGTGGGCCGGCGGCCTCATTCCGCTCGCGCTCCTGCTGCGGCGCGCCGCCCGCGCGGAGGGCGCCGACGCGCGCCCCCACGCCGTGCGCGCCGCGCGGCGCTTCTCGCGCCTGGCCCTCGCGAGCGTCCTCGCGCTCGCCGCGTCGGGCGCGCTCGGCGCGACAGCGCAGGTGGGCTCCGTCGCCGGCCTGGTCGGGACTCCGTACGGGCGGCTCTTGCTCGGCAAGCTCGCCCTGCTGGTACCGATCCTGGCGCTCGCCGCGCTGAACCGGCAGCGCCACCTGCCCGGCCTCGCGGGCGAGGCGGCGAGCGTCGGGCGTCCCGCGATGGCCGGCCTCGCGCGCTTCGTCGCCGGCGAGGCCGCGCTCGTGCTCGCGGTCGTGGGCCTGGCGGCCTGGATGGCCCTCACGCCGCCCGCGGCGCACGCCGCGCCCGAGTGGCCGTTCGCGTTCCGCCTCTCGCTCGCGACGCTCGACGGCGCCCCCGCGCGCGCCGTCCGCGCGCTCGTCGGCAGCCAGGTCCTGGCGCTCGGCGCCGTCGCCGCGCTCGCCGCGCTCGTCGTGCGGCGCGGGCGCCTGCCGCTCCTCGGCGGCGCGCTCGTCGTCCTCGGCGCGGGCGTCGCGATCGCCCTGCCCCCGCTCGCGCTCGACGCCTACCCGACCACCTACGTGCGCCCCGCGGTGCCCTACCGGGCCGCCTCCATCGTCGCGGGCGCCGCGCGCTACCGCGAGCACTGCGCCGCGTGCCACGGGCCGGCGGGCGCCGGCGACGGCCCGGCCGGGCTCCGCCTGCCGCGGCCCCCGGCCGACCTGCGCGGCCCCCGCACCGCCCGGCACACCGCCGGCGACCTCTTCTGGTGGATCACGCACGGTATCCCGCGGGCGGGCATGCCGGCCTTCGGCGCGAGGCTCGACGCCGAGGCGCGCTGGGACGTGATCAACTACGTGCGCGCGCTGGCGGCGGCGAACGCCGCGCGGGGCCTGGGGCCCGCCGTCGAGCCCGGGCGCGCGTGGCTCGTCGCGCCCGACTTCGCGTACGCGGTGGGGCCGACCCCCACGCGCACGCTCCAGGAGCACCGCGGGCGCCGGATCGTGGTGCTCGCGCTCTACACGCTGCCGGGCTCGCGCGCCCGCCTGGCGCAGCTCGCCGACCAGTACCCGTCGCTGGCCGCGCTCGGCGCGGAGGTGATCGCGGTCCCGACCGACGCCGCGCCCGACGCGCTCCGGCGGCTCGGCGCGGCCCCGCGGATCTTCTTCCCCGTCGTCACCGAGGGCGCCGCCGATATCGTCGCCGCCTACCGGATGCTCGCCGCCGCGCCCCACGCGGAGATCCTGATCGACCGCGGGGGGTACGTGCGCGCGATCAGCCGCGGCGACGGCCGCGCCGCCGGGGAGCCGAACGCCCTGCTCGCCGAGGTCCAGGAGCTGAACGCGGAGAAGGTCGTCGCGCCGGCGCCCGAGGCGCACGTGCACTGATGCGCGCGTGGAAGGCCGCGCTGCTCTTGAACCTCGCCCTCCTGCTCGGCGTCGGCTGGGGCTACGCCTTCTGGGGCCTCCGCACGACGCGGCTCGAGCAGGACCTCGCCGCGGCGCGGGCGGGGGCGACCGCCGGCGCCGAGCGCGTCTGGCGGGTCGCGGGCGTCGTCCGCGCCATCGTCCCCGAGATCAACGTGCTCGTCATCACCCACGAGGACATCCCGGGCTACATGCCCGCCATGACCATGGGGTTCCGCGCCGCCTCGCCCGGGATTCACGAGGCGGTCGCGGTCGGGGACGCGGTACGATTCACCCTGCAGGGGGTGCCGCCCAACGTGGTGATCACCGCGATCGAGACGACGCGATGAGGAGGCCCGGCGTGACGAGGCTCTGCGGTGCGCTGCTGCTGACCCTGGTGCTCGCTGCCCCGGCGGGGGCCGCGACGCTCTACGTCACGAACACGAAGTCGGACACGCTCTCGGTCATCGACACCGACACCCTGGACGTGGTCGCGACGATCCCGCTCGGCGCGGGCAAGCCGAACCGCGTCGTCGTCCACCCCGACGGCCGGACCGCCTGGGTCGTCTACGACAAGAGCCGCGACCTCGGCGTGATCGACGCGGAGGCGCTGAAGCTCGTCCGGCGCGTCCGGATCGGCGGCAACCCCTACAACCTCGGCTTCACGCCCGACGGCCGGCACCTCGTGGTCCTCGACTGGTCGAGCGACACGAGCGAGGACGAGGTCATCTTCTACGACCTCCGGGCCGGGAAGATCGCCGGGCGCGTCGAGGTCTCGACCTGGCCGGCCCACGCCGTGTTCTCCCGCGACGGCGCGCGCCTCTGGGTGTCGGGCGAGACCGCCGGGGACGTCACCGTCATCGACGTGGCCACGCGCACGATCGTGGAGCGCGTGGTCCACGGCGGGGGCGACGCGATGGGCCTGGCCCTCACGGCCGACGGCCGCACGCTCTACGTCGCGGCCGGCGAGAACAGGGCCGTCCTCAAGCTCGACACCGCCACCAACAAGGTCACCGGCCAGATCGCGCTGCCCGGGGTCGTCCACGAGGCGACGCTCACGCTCGACGGCCGGTTCCTCTACACCACGCTCCGGAAGGCGAACAAGGTCGTGGTCGTCCGCACCGCGGACGACCGGATCGTCGCCACTCTCCAACAGAAGGGCTACCCCGACCTCGTCGTGATGGCGCCCGGGGGCCGGTACGCGTTCGTCACCAACCGCACGGCGGACCTCGTCGCCGTGATCGACGTCCGGACCCACCAGCAGGTGAAGACGATCCCGGTGGGCCGCGCCCCGCACGGCATGGCCCTCCGCCCGCGCTGACCATGGAGCCGACCGCTGCCCGGGGAGCGGGCATCGCACGCCGGACGCTGATCGTGTCCGGAGCCTGCTTCGTCCTCCTCGCCCTTGCCGTCGCGCTCACGGGAACGCCGCCCGGCGACGCCCCGGTGCGTGACGCCGCGCTCGCGCTCGCCGCCCCGCCCGTCGTCAAGGCAATGCGCGTGATCAACGAGGCCGGGAGCTGGAAGCTGCTCCTGCCGGCGACGCTCATCCTGCTCGTCGCCTTCCCGCGCGCGCGGGCGCACTGGTACCTGTGGGTCGGGCTGATGCTCGCCGCCCCCCTCGTCGAGGGCGCGCTCAAGTGGCTGGTCAGCCGGCCGCGGCCCGAGGGGCTCTCGTTCGGCTTCCCGAGCGGCCACGCGACGGCGGCGGCGGCGTTCTTCGGCGCGGCGGTCTATCTGGCCGGCCCGCTCCCGCCCCGCGCGCGGCGGCTCCTGAGGGCGACGGCGATCACCGTGATCGTCCTGGTCGCGCTGGCGCGCGTGATGCTCCGCGCCCACTGGCCGTCCGACGCGGTCGCCGGGATCGCGCTGGGCACGGCCCTCGCCTCCGCCGCGATCCTGCTCGACGACCGCCGGCGGACCGTCCAGAACCCGTAGCTCGAGGATCGCGCGCGCGAGACGCCTGGACAGTCCGCCGCGCCGCATCCCCTGACGATGCGCTACGATGTGCTACATGGGGTATCGGCGGGGGGACGGCGGCGGGCGGGAACTGAGACAGAACCTGAGCGTCTGCCTGAGGCGAGTCAAGGCGGGCGAGACCCTGGAGGTGAAGGAGCGGGGGCATCGCGTCGCCGCGCTGGCGCCGGCCGGCGCGAAGGCGACGACCCTCGACCGCCTCATCGCCGCGGGCCGAGCCACCGCGGCCGCCGGGGATCTCCTCGCGCTCGGCCCGCCCCGGGGCAAGCGCCCGTCGCGCCGGGCCAGCCGAGCGCTCGCGAGGCTCCGAGCAGAGCGCGCGTGAGTCTCGTGTATCTCGACTCGTCGGCGTTGGTGAAGCTGGTGCTGTCACCCGCCTGAGCGCGTCGAGGGGTCTCAGCGCGCGTCCTGCTCGCGCAGCACGCGCTTGAGGACCTTTCCCGACGGGTTGCGCGGGAGCGCGTCGACGAACCGCACGGCGCGCGGCGCCTTGTACCGGGCGAGCCGCGCCAGGCACCAGTCGCGCAGCTCGTCCTCGCTCACGCTCGCGCCCGGGCGGCGCACGACGCAGGCGATCGGCACCTCGCCCCAGCGGGGATCGGGACGGCCGACGACGGCGGCCTCGAGGACCGCGGGGTGCTCGTAGAGGACGCGCTCCACCTCGGGCGAGGCGATGTTCTCGCCGCCGCTCACGATCATGTCCTTCATGCGATCGACGATGTACAGGAACCCCTCCTCGTCGAGGTACCCGAGGTCGCCCGTATGGAACCAGCCGCCCCGGAACGCGGCCACCGTCGCCTCGGGATCCTTCCAGTAGCCCTTGAAGACCTTGGGCCCGCGGAGCACGATCTCGCCCAGCGCGCCCGCGGCGACGGGCCGATCGGCCGCGTCCCAGATCGCGACCTCGAGGTGCAGGCACGCCTTGCCCACCGAGCCGAGCTTCCGCACGGTGGTCCGTTTGTCGAGGAAGGTGTCCCCGGAGACGGTCTCGGTGAGCCCGTACGCGTCGGCGAACCACGCGCCGGGAAAGGCGCGGAGGAGCCGCTCGATCAGCGGCAGCGGCATCTTCTCGCCGCCGTCGATGATCAGGCGGACGCGGCCGAGGTCCCGCGCGGCGAGCGAGGGGTGGGCGAGGATCTGGTTGACCATCGAGGGCGCGAGCCAGACGTTCGTGATCCCGCCGCGCTCGAGGGCGTCGAGCGCGCGCTCGGTCTCGAACTTGCGGTGGATCTCGACGGTGCCGCCGGCGTAGAGGACGGTGGTCGTCGTGAGGTCGAGCGCGCCCACGTGGTAGAGGGGGCCGCAGGCAAGTCCCTTGTCTTCGCCGGTGATCCCGAACTCGACGACGTGCGCGATGTTCTTCCAGTAGAGGTTCGCGTGGGTGATCATCACGCCCTTCGGCCGCGCCGTCGTCCCCGAGGTGTACATGAGCCGGTGGACGTCGTCGGCCGAGACCTCCGCCGGCGGCGGGACCGCGCCGGGCTCCCGCAGGGCCTCGAACGGCGTCCAGCCCGCGGGCGCGCCGCCGACGCCGACGAGCGGAAGGCCCGGCAGGCGCGCGCGCGCGGCCTCGGCGAGCGGCGCCAGCTCGGGCTCCGAGACGACGAGCCGCGCGCCCGCGTGGGAGGCGATGTACGCGACCTCCTCGCCGGCGAGCCGCCAGTTCACCGGCATCACGATGGCCCCGAGCCGGGCGACCGCGAACATCGCCTCGAGGAACTCGGGGCAGTTGTAGAGGAGCAGCCCGACGACGTCGCCGCGGCCGACGCCCAGGCGGGCGAGCCCGGCCGCCGTCCGCGCGACGCGCCGGTCGAGCTCCGCGTACGTGACGACCGCGCCGTCCCAGACCAGGCACGCGCGGTCCGGAAAGCGGTCGGCGTGGTGGGCCAGGACGCTCGCGAGGTTCAGCCCGCTCATCGCCCCGGAGCGCCTCAGACGCCGAGGTAGTACTTCTTCACCAGCTCGTGCTCGGCCAGCTCGCGCGTGCTGTGTCCCTCGAACTCGATCTGGCCGTGGACGATGATGTAGCCGCGGTCGGCGATCTTCGTCGCCTGGTTGAAGTTCTGCTCGGCCATCAGCACCGTCAGGTGGTGGGACTCCTTCAGCTCGCGGATCTTGGCGATGACGCGGGAGACCAGGATGGGCGCGAGCCCCACCGAGGGCTCGTCCACCAGGAGGATGCGGGGGCTCGACATGACCGCCCGCGCCAGGGCGAGCATCTGCTGCTCGCCGCCGGAGAGGCTGCCCGCGAGCTGCCGCCGGCGCTCGCCGAGCACCGGGAAGGCGTCGAGGCAGAAGCGCAGGTTGCCGGCGATCTCGGCGCGGGCCTCCCGCCGGTAGGCGCCGAGCAGCAGGTTTTCCTCCACCGTGAGCTTCGGGAAGAGCCGCCGCCCCTCCGGGACCAGCGCGATCCCCAGGCCGACGATCTCCTCCGGGGAGCGCCCGACCAGGCTCGTCCGCCGGCCGTCCTCCTCGAGCACGATCTCCCCGGCGTCCGGGCGCACGATGCCCATGATGCACTTCAGGAGGGTGCTCTTGCCGTTGCCGTTGGTGCCGAGCAGCGCGACCGTCTCGCCCTCGTTCACCTCCATCGACACCCCGTGCAGCACCCGCACGGCGCCGTAGCCGGCCTCGACGTCGCGGACCACGATCCTACTCGCCAAGGTAGGCCTTCTCCACGGCGGCGTTGTGCAGGATCTCCTCGGGCCCGCCCTCCGCGATGCGCTCGCCGGCGTCGAGGACGACGATCCGTTGCGAGAAGCGCATCACCGCCCGCATGATGTGCTCGATCATGATGACCGCGATGCCGCGCTCGTGGAGCGCGAAGAGGATCGCGAGGATCTCGTCGACCTCCGCGCTCGAGAGCCCCGCCATCGATTCGTCGGAGATCAGGAGCTTCGGCTTGACCGCCATGGCCCGCGCCAGCTCGAGCTTGCGCATCTCGATCTGGGTGAGGCCCCCCGCCACCGCCCTGGCCTTGCCGTCGAGACCGATGAGCCGGAGGATCTCCATCGCCTCGGCCGCGGCGTCCGCGCCGTGGGCGCCCCCGCGCGTGGCGTACTCGGCGGGGACGCACAGGTTCTCCAGCACCGTCATGCTGCCGAAGGGCCGCGGGATCTGAAAGCTCCGCGCGATGCCCAGGCGGGTCCGCCGGTGGGCCGGCAGGCGCGTGATGTCCCGGCCCTCGAACCAGATCGCCCCCTCGTCGTTGCGCAGCGCCCCCGAGACGCAGTTGATGAGCGTCGTCTTGCCCGATCCGTTAGGCCCGATGAGGCCGAAGCGCTCCCCCGCGAACACCTGGAGGCTCACGCCGCCGAGGGCCTGGAACCCCCCGAACCGCTTGGTGACGCTCCGCACGTCGAGCAGGACCGGGGCCGTCACGCGCGGGCCCTCGCGCGCCAGCGGCGGAACAGGCCGACGATCCCCTCCGGCGCCAGGATGACGAACGCCACGACCACCAGGCCGACAATCAGGAGGTTCAGCGCGGACGAGATCGTCACCGTCGCCACCTGCTGCGCCGCCCCGAGCAGCACCGCGCCGACCAGCGGGCCCACCCACGTCGTCGTCCCGCCGATCATCGGCATCGCCAGGCTGTTGATCGCATAGTCGAGGTTGAACGCGGACGTCGGCTCCATGTAGGTGAGGTAGTAGGGGAACGGCGCGCCCGCGACGCCCATGAGCGCCCCGCTCACGGTGGTGGCGACGAGCTTGAGTCTGAGGGTCGGCACCCCCATGCACTCGGCCGCCTCCTCGTTGTCCCGGATCGCGACCAGGCCCCGCCCGATCCACGAGCGCTCGATCCACCGCGCGGTCGCCAGCGCGCCGAGCGCGAGGACGACCATCACGACGAAGAGGAACTCGACGTAGTTGTCGAAGAACGGGACCCGAGCGGGCCGGAGCGTGTAGATCCCGCGGGAGCCGCCGACGTAGCCCCAGTTGACGACGAGCGTCTGCAGCACGACGGCCAGCGCCAGCGTCGCGATCGCGAAGAACACGCCCCGCAGCCGGAGCGTGAGGTACCCGATGCCGAGCCCCAGGAGCCCGGCGACGAGCCCCCCGGCCACGAGCAGCACCGGGAACGGGGCGGCGACGGCCTTGATGAGGACGGCCGCCGTGTACGCGCCCGTCGCGAAGAACGCGGCGCTGCCGAAGTTCACGTACCCCGTGTAGCCCCCGAGGATGTTCCAGGCCGTGGCGAGCACGACGTACTGTAAGATCACGTACGTCGCGAAGTAGTAGTACTGGTTCTCGAGGACCCGCGTCAGCGCCACCGCGGCCAGCACCAGCGCGACGGCGACCGCGAGGAGCACGCGCCCGCTCATCGCCTAGCGCCCGAACAGCCCGGCCGGCCGCACGGCGAGGACCACCAGGAGGATCCCGAACGACACCGCCAGCGCCCACGAGGGGCCGTAGAAGGTGGACGTGAGGCTCTCCAGCACGCCGAGGATGAGCGATGCCGCCAGCGTGCCGCCGATGCTCCCCATCCCGCCCAGCACGGCGATGGCGAAGACGCGGCCGATGTACTCGCGGCCCACCGAGGGCTCGATCGGCCCGATCATGATCAGCAGCGCGCCCGCCACGCTCGCCGTCGCGATCGCGATGGCGAAGGCCAGCGCCTTGACCCTGACCGGGCTGGCGCCCATCAGCCGCAGCGCCAGGTGGTCCTGGGACACCGCCTTGACCGCGCGCCCCCAGAAGGTCCGGGAGAGGAAGAGGTGGAGCAGGAGCGTCAGCCCGAGCGCCACGGCGAAGGGGATCGCGAGGCGGAACGGCAGGGTGATCGGCCCCAGTTCGAGCGTCGCGCCGAGGTAGGCGGCGTCCACCGACCGGTAGTCGACGCCGTACTGGAGAAGGAGCGATACCTCGATGATGAAGATGATGCCGAAGAAGAACACGAGGCCCCGGAGCGACTCGTCGCCCCGCTTCTCGAAGCTCGCGTAGTAGACGCGGTAGACGACCATGCCCAGCAGGAAGAAGACGGGCATGCCGAGGAGCCCGGCGACGATCGGGTCGAGTCCCAAGCGGCTGTTGCCGACGTAGGCGCCGTACGCGCCGAGGATCACGAAGGCCGGGTGCGCGATGTTGACGATGTCGAGCAGGCCGAAGGCCAGCGTGATGCCGAGGCTGACCGCCGCGTAGAATCCGCCCAGCAGGATTCCCGCGACGACGGCGTCGGTGAGCAGGTCGAGTGAGAACATGTGATCGCGCCGGCCCGGAGGCGCGCGGCGGCGCCCCCGGGCCGCGACCCGCTTAGCGCTTGGCTTTCTCGTACGGGTAGACGATGCTGCCGGCCTTCCACTGCTCCGGGTAGAGGACCGCCCGGTGCCCCGGCCCCGAGAACTGGCTCAGGTCGTTGCTCTCGATGCCCTGGAACTGAACCATGAGCACGCGCGACTGCGCCCACTCGCCGTTCGGCGCGAACTTGACCTTGCCGACGACGGTGTCGAACGTGTTGGCGCGGATGTACTCGCCGATCTTCTTCTGGTCCAGGCCCTTGGTGGCCTCGACCGCCTGCCCCAGGATCTGCAAGTAGGCGTAGGCGTAAGGCGGGAGGTAGTAGCCGAGCGCGTCCACGCCGGCTCCCTTGGCCCGCTCCTGGTACGTCTTGAGGAACGCGTCGATGCCGGGGAACTTGAGCGAGGGCTCCGGCACGAAGAAGTGGTAGTTGACGATGCCGTTCAGCAGGGGCCCGAGCGCGGTCTGGAGCGACGCGTACTGCGGGCCCACCATGCCGCCGCCGAACATCCTGGGCTTGAGCCCGACCTCGTGCGCGGCGC
>MGBU01000160.1 GCA_001790205.1 Candidatus Rokubacteria bacterium GWA2_73_35
GGGCGGATGAACGAGGGGATGCGCTCGACCCGCGCCTCGGCCTCCGGCGTCCACGCCGCCCCGGCGGGGGGCGGATGAACGAGGGGATGCGCTCGACCCGCGCCTCGGCCTCCGGCGTCCACGCCGCCCCGGCGGGCGGCGCGACCGCGCCCTCGCCGACCGTCGCCGCGAACGGGCAGCCGGGCCCCTCCGCCTCGCCCGCGAACGCGTCGGGGCGCGGGCTCGCGAGCGCGCTCCGGAGCTGCTCGAAGGGCTGCGCGGGCCCCGCCGGGCCGCCGACCCTGACGCCGAGGCTCTTCACCATCTGCGTCTCGAAGGGGTTGGTCAGCATCGCCACGCGGAAGCCGCACTCGGGGCAGCGGAAGGTGACGCTGAGGGAGCCCTCGTCGGGACCCGCCGTCTCGTGGAGCTTCATCGGCGCGTCGCAGTCGAGGCAGAGGAACTTCATGGCCCGGGCATTCTATCACCATCCGCGCGGCGCGCGCCGGGGCGGTCCGGGGATGTCAAACGCAACGGCCTATGGTACGGTGAATCGCCGGCGCCGGGGTAGCTCAGAGGCAGAGCAACTGATTCGTAATCAGTAGGTCGCGGGTTCAACTCCCGCCCCCGGCTCCAGCCCCCCGCGCTACAATCGCCTGGCAGCGTCGCGGTCCACTCCCGCCCGAGGAGCGAGCCATGTCCGAGCTGGGGCAGCGCGAGGAGATCCGGGTCCCGGGGATGCCCGAGCCCATCAGCCACTTCACCCACGTCGTCCGCGCGGGCCGCCTCGTGTTCGTGTCGGGCTGCGTCGCCTCGGACGCCGCGGGGCGCACCGTCGGCGGCGCCGACCCCGTCGCGCAGGCGCGGCAGGTGCACGAGAACCTCCGGCGCTGCCTCGCCGCGGCCGGCGCGACGTTCGCCGACGTCTGCAAGGTGACGGTCTTCGTGCGGCACATGGCGGACCGCGAGAAGATCAACACCGTGCGCCGGGAGTACTTCGGCCCGCACCGCCCCGCGAGCACGCTCGTCGAGGTCTCGGGCTTCGTGCGCGACGACCTCCTGCTCGAGATCGAGGCGACGGCGGTGCTGCCCGCCTGAGCGTGGCGCGCGCCGACTCCCTGTGTGCGCGCGCGCTCGCCGCCGCGCGGCGCGGGCGCTTCGCCGAGGCGGAGGCGGCCTACCGTGACGCCCTCGGCGCGGACCCGGGCCACTTCAACGCCCGGCTCGGGCTCGGCCTGATCCTGCGCCGCCTGCGCCGGTCGGCCGAGGCGGAGGCCGCCTTCCGCGCGGCCGCCGCGGCGCGGCCCCGGGCGGCGTCCGCCCACGCGGAGCTCGGCGGGGCGCTGTTCGAGCAGGCGCGGTACGCCGAGGCGGCGGCGGCCTACCGCGAGGCGGTCCGGGTGCGCCCCGACTTCGCCCGGGCGCACCTGGGGCTCGGGATCGCGCTCACCCGCCAGGGCGCCTGGGCCGAGGCGGAGGCGGCGCTGCGCGACGCCCTCCGCCTCAGGCCGGAGGACCCCGTCGGCCGCGCGAACCTCGCCACCGTGCTCCGCCGCCAGCGCCGGCCCGCTGACGCCGAGGTTATCCAGCGCGAAGCTCTCGCCGAGGCGCCGGCGGCCGCGACGCACGCCGACCTCGGCGGGGCGCTCTTCGAGCAGGCCCGGTACGCGGAAGCGGAGGCCGCGTACCGGGATGCGCTCGGCCTCGAGCCCGGCGACGCGCGGGCGCGCGCCGGGCTCGCGATGGCGCTCGAGCGGCAGGGCCGGACGCGCGAGGCGATCGCCGCCTATCACGAGGCGATCGCGCGCCGCCCCGACGACTGGTCGCTCCACGCGCGCCTCGGTCTGGCGCTCCGGAGCCGCCGGCGCTTCGCGGAGGCCCAGGTGGCCTTCCGCGAGGCCCTCCGCCTGGCCCCGCACGTGGCCCGCGCGCACCACCACCTCGGCGTCGTCCTCGAGCACCAGGGGCGCGTCGAGGACGCGCAGGCGGCCTACCGCGAGGCGATCCGGCGGGAGCCGCGCCACGTGCCGTCCCACATCCGCCTGGCACTCACCTTTAGGCGCCAGGGCCACTGGGCGGAGGAGGCGGCCGCGTACGCCGCCGCGCTCGCGCACCGGCCCGACGACGCCGCGCTCCACGCGGCGCACGGGCTCGCGCTCGGCGCGCTCGGCGACTACGCGGGCGCCGCCGCCGCCTTCCGGCGGGGGCTCGCGCTCGCCCCGGAGGACGGCGACCTCCACTACGAGCTGGGCGTGGCGCTCGGGCGGCAGGGGCAGCACGCGCTGGCCGAGGCGGCGCTGCGCGAGGCCGTGCGGCTCCGGCCCGAGAGCCTGCGCGCGCGCGGCAACCTCGCCCTCGGCCTCGGCCGCCAGGGCCGCCACCTCGAGGCGGAGGCCGCCTACCGCGAGGCGCTCGCGCTGCGCCCCGAGCACCCGGCGCTCCACCGCGGCCTCGGCGTCTCGCTGTACTGGCAGCGCCGCCACGCGGAGGCCGAGGCGGCGTTCCGCGAGGCGATCCGGCGCAAGCCCGAGTACGTGCGCGCGCACTCGGACCTCGGCGAGCTGCTCGCCGAGGAGGGCCGCCTCCCCGAGGCCGAGGCCGCCTACCGCGAGGCGCTCAGGCTCAAGCCGGACACGCTCGTCGCGCACGCGGCGCTCGGGCGCGTGCTGCTCGCCGAGGGTCGCTTCGCGGAGGCGGAGGCGGCGTGCCGGGCGGCGCTCGCGGTGAGCGTCGACGACGTCCGGGTGCACGTGGCGCTCTGGGACGCGCTCGAGGCGCAGGGCCGGTACGCGGCCCTCGAGGCGGCGGCCGCGAGCGTGATCGCGCGCTGGCCCGAGCACGCCGACGCCCACGCCCGGCTCGGGCGGGCGCTCAGCGAGCAGGGGCGCGACCGCGAGGCCGCGCGCGCCCTGGAGGCGGCGGTGCGGCTCAACCCGGCGATCCCGAGGTTCCGCGAGGCGCTCGCCCGGGTGCTAGCGAAGCTCGAGTAGCCGCCGGAACGCCTCGAGATCCTGCGGCGGGACACCCTCGCGCGCCTGGACCTTCACGTACACGGCCGCCGGGTCCTCCTCGATCGCGCGGCTCACGCGCGCGAAGACCCTGACGAGGCTCGCCGCCTCCTTCTCCGCCTTCGCCCGGGCGATGGGCCCGGCGAGCTTGCCGAGGACCTCGAGCAGGCGGCTGTCGAGCTTCAGGAAGCCGGTGACGCTCGTCGTGATGAGGGCACGGCCGTCCGCCGCCGGCCGGGTCGCGTACTCGAGGACGACGACCGCCTGGCCCTGGATGCTCGGCAGGATCCGGGGCTGGTAGCGGCCGCGCGCGTACATCACCCGCGTGCCGTCGGCCGCGTGCACGACCCGGAAGCGCCCGACGGCCCCCCAGCCGTCGTCGAGCCAGAGGCCCTCGGCATCGCGCCAGATCCGGTAGCGCGCGAGCCGGAGCGCTCGGGTGACGTGCGTCGCGAACTCCGGGTGGTCCAGCAGGAACTCGAAGACCTCGCGCCGCGCCACGAAGGGCTCGGCCTGGGCGTTGGCGGCCACCGACGCGCTCCGGGCCAGCTCCAGGAGCCGGGCGCGCTCGGCCGCGGGGATCCCGTCGGGCAGGGCGAGCCCCGGGGCGCCCGCCCGCGCCGGGGCGGCGGCGAGCGCGACGGCGAGGAGCACCGCGCCCGGGAGGCGACGCGAGCGGCACGTGGCCACGGCCGATTATGTCATGGCCCTTGACGTGGGCGTCCGGTCTCCGTAGTCTCGGGGCCACTTTCCACGGAGACCGACTGGCCGCACGGTTCCGCGCCCCGCCCGGGGCCGGAGGGGAGATGTACGCGCACCTCTACGCGATCGTCGAGGACCTCCCGGCGCCGTGGCGCCCGCCGCCGACGCCCCCCGTCGTGCTCACGCGCGTGGCCGGGCTCACCGCCGTGACGAGCCCGGCGGAGCGGGTGCCGGCAGCCTCCGCGCCCGCGCTCGCGCGCCACGCCGAGGTCGTCGGCTCGGTGCTCCACGCCCCCGCCGTGCTGCCGTTCCGCTTCGGCATCGTCGTCGCCGCCGCGGACCTTCCCGGCTGGATCGCCGCGCAGGCGCCGAGCCTCCGCGCGGGCCTGGCGCTGGTGCGCGGCTGCGTGGAGATGGACGTGAAGCTCCTGCGCCTGCACTGCGCGCACGCCGTCGGCCGCGCCTGCCCGGCGTGCGCCGACGGCGCGCCGGACGCCGACGGGCTGCGCGCCCTCGGCGACCGCCTCGTCGACCGGGCCGGCGTCGCGCACTGGCGCTACCGGCGGTCGGGCGCCGAGGGCAACGGCGCGGCGTCCGTGGCGTTCCTCGTCCCGCGGCGCGAGGTCGCGGCGTTCCTCTCGCGCATCGCGCCCGTCGCCTCGCGCGCCGAGAGCATCGCGGTCGTGCCGACCGGACCGTGGCCCCCCTACTCCTTCGCGCCGCCCCTCGAGCGGCTGCCGCTCGCGCCGGCCGACGGCGGGCTCCCCGGCGGCGCCCGGACCCCGGCCCGTGACGCGCCGATCCCCCACCGCGCCGCCGGGGGCGGGGCCGGCGGCGTCTTGCCGCCGCGCACGCGTTCGGGGTAGGCTGGGCACCGCTCCGAGGAGGCTTCGATGAAGCGACTGCCCTGCGCCGCCGTCGAGGCGCTGATGCACGCGCGGCCGGACGCCACGCTCGAGGCGGCGCTCGAGGTGTTCGAGGTGTTCGCGAGCGGATCGCTCGCGGACGAGGTGTACGTCCTGGACGACGTCGGCGGCAAGCGGATCGCGATCGCGCCGACGGCCCTCAAAGAGAAGTACCGTCGGGGGTGAGGCATGGCCATCGTCGTGATCTCCCACCAGATGGGCGCCGGGGGGCCCGAGGTCGGCACGGCGCTCGCCGAGCGGCTCGGCTACCGCTACGTGAACAACGAGCTGCTGCTGGACGCGGCGCGCCGCTACGGGCTCGCCGAGGAGCGGCTCTCGCATCTCGAGGAGTCGAAGCCCACCCTGTTCGAGCGCTTCGACAGGGAGACGCGTCACCACATCACGGTGCTCCAGACGACGCTGCTCGAGTTCGCCGAGCTGGACGACGCCGTGCTCATGCGCGGCGGCGGGCAGTGGCTCCTCCGCGGCGTGCCGCACGCGCTGCGCGTGCGCCACTGGATCAAGCGGACGGCGGAGGTGAGCGGGGAGACCCCGAACCAGCGCGCCGCCGCCGACTTCGTCCGCCGAGACGACGCCGAGAAGGCGGGGCGCATGCGCTACCTCTACGAGGTGGACGTGGCGGACCCGTCGCTCTACGAGCTGATCCTCAACACCGAGAAGCTGACCCACGCGGCCGTCGTCGAGATGCTCGTGGGTCTCGTGCGGCGCCCCGAGCTGGCCACGACGGAGGCGGGCCGGCGGCTCGTCGCCGCGCGCGCGCTCGCCTCGCGCGTGCAGGTGGCCCTGGCGACCCATCCGGAGACCCGGCGCTACCGGTTCACCGTCGAGGCCGAGGACGGCGTCGTCACGCTCGAGGCCACCGCGGGACTCGACCGGGCGGTCGAGGTGGCGCGCACGGTGCCCGGGGTGCGCGAGGTGCGGGCCCAGCAGGTCGAGATCCCGCCGATCCCGCCCTTCGTCGCCTGACGCCGGCGCCGCCCGGCGGGGTGTCGGAGTAACCGACGGCAACGCTGATGACCGGTCGCCGACCGCTCGGTGTTCCGCTTCGAGCGCGGGCTTTGCCCGCGCAACGGATTCCCGGGGGGAGGCTTCGGAAGGGGGGCGAAGCCCCCCGCCGAGTCTCCTAGCCCATGTTTCCCTTTTCGACCTGTAAGTAGCTGAAAGTTCGAGGGGCGAGTCAGCGGATTGTCATCACGCGACC
>MGBU01000161.1 GCA_001790205.1 Candidatus Rokubacteria bacterium GWA2_73_35
GCGCCCCCCGCGCCTCCAGCGCCGCCACGCCCGCGGCCACCAGGGCGAGGGCGGCCGCGAGCACCCAGAACACGCGCTCGTAGGCGCCGAGCCCGATGAACAGGAGCGAGGCGCCGACGGGGCCGGCCGCGCGGGCGCCGTTGGCGCCGAGGGCCACGGCGCCCGCGATCGCGCCGTAGTGGCGCGGGCCGAAGATCTCGGCGATCGTGGTCGCGCGCGCCAGCGTCGACATGCCGTTCGACGCCCCGAGCAGCACGATCATCGGGACGAGCGACGGCATCCGCGCGACCAGCGCGAGCTGCGCGAGCGCCAGGCCCTGCGCGAGGAACACCGCGGCCGTCACCCAGCGGTGGCCCACCCACGCCGCCACGGGCGCGAAGCAGAGGCGTCCCGGGAGCTGCATTGCCCCGATCCAGCCGACGGCCGCCGCGGCGGTCGTCACGGACCAGCCGCGCGCGGCGAGGTAGGGGATCAGGTGCACGGTGACCGAGATCGTCGCGAAGTTGGACACGACGAACGCGAGCGTCAGGACCCAGAACACGGGCGTGCGCCGCGCCTCGGCGAGCGAGACGCCCGCGGGCGGCGCCGCCGGGCGGCCGTCGCGCGGGGCCGGCTCGGGGCGCGGGCGGCGCAGCACGAGCGCGTGCAGCGGCACCGTGACGGCGGCCAGGACGATCGCGAGCGTGACCAGCGCCGCGCGCCAGCCCTGGCGCACGAGCAGCCACGCCTCGAGCGGCATGAAGATCGTGCTCGCGAGGCCGGCGGCGAGCGTCACGGTCAGGAGCGCCCGGTCCCGATGGCGCGTGCGGAACCAGCCGACGATCGCGGCGAAGGCCGGCTCGTAGAGCGTCGCGGCCATCGCCACGCCCATCAGGAGCCAGAGCGCGTAGAGCGCGGGGAGGCTCTCGACGCGCGACCAGAGGACCGTGAGCAGGACGGCGAGGCACGAGCCCGCCGTCATGACGCCGCGCGGGCCGTGGCGGTCGAGCCAGCGCCCGACCGGGATCGCCAGGAGCGCGGCGGCGCCCATCCCGACCGAGAAGGCGCCTGTCACGGCCACGCGCGAGGCGCCGAGATCCTGCTCCATCGGGCCGAGGAAGACCGGGAAGCCGTAGTAGATGATGCCCCACGTCACCGTTTCGGTGACTGAGAGCGCGGCGACGATGACCCAGCCGTAGTAGACGCGCCCGAGACTCAGACGGTCACGGCCCTGTAGGTGGGCGTGCGCCACTCGGGGTGGCGCGCGTCCTGGCCGCGCACGAGCGCCAGGTACGCCTGGGTGATGCGCTTCGTGATCGGCCCGATCTCGCCCGTGCCCACCGGGAAGCGGTCGATCGACGTGATCGGCGTGATCTCGTAGCCGCTCCCGCAGAAGAACGCCTCCTCGGCCACGTAGAGCTCCGTGCGGTCCACCTCGCGCTCGACCACCTCCATGCCGAGCCCGCGCGGGCAGACGTCCTCGATGAGCGTCGTGCGCGTGATGGACTCGAGGATGTCGTGGCTCGTCGTCGGCGTGACGAGGCGGCCCTTGCGCACGACGAAGAGCGTCGCGCCGGTGCCCTCGGCCACCTTGCCCTCCCGCGTGAGGAAGATCGGCTGGTCGTAGCCGTCGGCCCGGGCCTGGAGGGTGGCCAGGCGCCCGTTCTGGTAGTTGGCGCCGCACTTCAGGCGGATCGGGATCGCGTTGTCGGAGGTGCGCTGCCAGGAGCTGACGCAGCAGGCCAGGCCCTGGCCCTCGGCCACGCGCGGCCGGCGTCGCGGGTTGATGTAGAGCCCCGTGGGCTGGGTGGCCTCGAGCCCGGGGCCGAGCACGTAGGCGACGAGGTGCAGGTGCACGTCCTCGCGCAGCTCGTTGCCCGTGAGCACCGCGCGCACGGCCTCGAAGAGGTCGTCGTCGTTGTAGGGCACCGTGAAGCGCATCATCTTCATGGACTCGCGCAGCCGCGTGAAGTGATCGGCCAGCCGGAAGGCGTAGAGCTCGCCGTCGGCGGCGTTCCAGTAGGCCCGCAGACCCTCGAAGACGTTGGTCGCGTAGAAGACCGCGGCGCTGTTCACCGGCAGCACCGCCTGCTCCTGGGGCAGGAGCCGGCCGTTCATCCAGATCTTGAAGTCCGCCATCGCGTTCCTTTCCGCCCGGGCGCGCGCGCCCGGGGCGTCAGGATGATAGCATCGCGTCGGCCCGCGTCTCACTTCCAGGCCGGGCTCAGCAGCGCCTCGTCGAGCACCGCCCGGGGTTCGACCCTGCAGCCACCCGCCCGGCAGGGCACGCGCACCTGCCAGCGCGGCTGGTCGCCGCGCTCGTTGAAGCCGCTGAAGACCCACGTGTCGCTTGCGCCGCCGCCGCGGTCGTTCTTGATCGCGAAGGTCGCGGACCGGCCGTCGCGACGCATGCCCTGGAGGAAGACGGGCAGCCGGCTGATCCAGGTGAGCGAGTCGGTGTCGAGCACTGCCGCCCACGCGATCATCACCCAGGCATCGGGTAGCGCGTGCAGGGTGGAGTAGCTGATCAGCACGAGCGGCCAGGCCGGCGCTGCGCGCCCGCTGAGGGCCGGCGGCGGGAGCCCCGCCGAGGCGTACGCGTAGTCGAAATTCACCCGGTCGCAGGTGGAGGCCGCGTCAGGAAGGTCGATGCCGGTCTCCTTGTAACCGAGCACCGTGCCGGCCGCGTCGGCGCGCATCAGGCTGAGCGTGCAGCGCGGGACGTCCGCCGCCGGCGTCCGGAACGCCTGGAGCTGCCGGATCGCCTCGCGCTGTCGCTCGTCCGGCGCGTGGCTCGCGACGGCGAAGACCTCGCCCTCTTGCGGCCGCTCGCGGTAGAAGCCGAACGTGAACGCGATGCGCCGCCCGTCGGGATACACGAGCTGCTCGCGGTCCCAGTCGAGCGTGGCGCCCGGAAAGGCGCGCGAGAGGAGCGCCTCCATGCGCTGCGCGCGCGCCGGGGAGACCTGGTCGCGGCGGCCCTTCGGCACCTGCGCCAGAGTCACCTCGGCCGCGAGGACAACCGTCGCCGCGGCCAGCACGAGCACGCGCGCGACCACGCCGAGACTCACGAGGTCATTCTAGCCGAAGGCGGCGCCGAGGCCGCGGCAGGCTCAGGGCAGCAGGTCGGCGACGCGGATGCGGGCGCGCGGCGCGGCGAGCGGCGACACGTGCCCGCCGGGCCTCAGCAGCCGGACGCTGCGGTACTTCCACCGGCCACTCGGGGATCCGACCGGATCGCGATAGACCTCGAGCGCGCGGTCCACGAGGTTGACGATCCAGTACTCGGCGATGCCCGCGCGGGCGTAGAGTTGCGCCTTCCGCACGCGGTCCCTCGGGAGCGAGGACTGAGACACCTCGACGATCAGGACGGGGGTGGAGGGATGCGCGTCGAGATAGTCGCGGGGATGTCCCCTCACCACCGCCAGGTCGGGCTCCGGCTCGGAGGTGTCGTCCAGCGCGATCGGCTTGGCGTCGCGAACGTGGTACCGCGCGCCGAAGGCCCGCTCGAGGGCCATGCGTCCGAGCCCGACGGCGGCGACGTGCCGACTCCCCTGAGGCTCCTTGACGACCAGCAGGCCGTCGAGCAGCTCGATGGGCTCGTCCTCGTCGAAGAAGCCCTGCTCGATCAGCCGGTCGTACTCGGCCCGGGTGAAGCGGCGCGTCTGGACGGGCGGCATCCTCATCGGTTGCGGCCACCTTACCCCCGGGCTCGGCCGAGGACAACGTCTCAGTGTGGCGACACCCCTGATGGTAGGATCGGGGCCATGAGCGAGGAAGCGCGCGAAAAGCCGAGCAACTTCATCCGCGACATCATCCTGGAGCACAACCGCACCGGCCGCTTCGGCGGCCGGGTCGTCACGCGCTTTCCGCCCGAGCCGAACGGGTATCTGCACATCGGCCACGCCAAGGCGATCTGCATCGACTTCGGCATGGCGCAGGAGTTCGGCGGGCGCTGCCACCTGCGCTTCGACGACACCAACCCGACGAAGGAGAGCCAGGAGTACGTCGACGCGATCATGCGCGACGTGCGCTGGCTCGGCTTCGACTGGGGCCCGCACCTCTACCACGCGAGCGACTACTTCGAGCAGCTCTACGCGTGGGCCGTGCAGTTGATCAAGGCGGGCAAGGCCTACGTGGACGAGCTGACGGCCGAGGAGATGCGCGAGCACCGCGGCACGCTGACCGAAGGGGGGCGCGAGAGCCCGCACCGGAGCCGCCCCGCCGAGGAGAGCCTGGATCTCCTCGAGCGCATGCGCCGGGGCGAGTTCGAGGAGGGCGCGAAGACCCTGCGCGCCCGGATCGACATGACCTCGGGCAACCTCAACCTGCGCGATCCCGTCATGTACCGGATCCGCAAGGCCCCGCACCAGCGCACGGGCGACGCGTGGTGCATCTACCCGATGTACGACTGGGCTCACGGCCAGTCCGACTCGATCGAGGGCGTGACGCATTCGATCTGCACGCTCGAGTACGAGGACCACCGACCGCTCTACGACTGGTATCTCGACCAGCTCGGCGTCCATCACCCGCAGCAGATCGAGTTCGCGCGCCTGAACCTTTCGCACACGGTCATGTCCAAGCGCAAGCTCCTCGAGCTGGTCAACGCGGGGCTCGTCACCGGCTGGGACGACCCGCGGATGCCGACCCTCGCGGGCCTGCGCCGGCGCGGCTACACGCCGGAGGCGATCCGCGACTTCTGCGAGCGCATCGGCGTCGCCAAGGCCGACAACCTGGTGCAGGTGGCGCTCCTCGAGCACTGCCTGCGCGAGGACCTGAACCGGCGCGCCGAGCGGCGCATGGCCGTGCTGCGGCCCTTGAGGCTGGTCGTCGAGAACTACCCCGAGGGGAAGGTGGAGGAGCTCCCCGCCATCAACAACCCGGAGGACCCGTCGGCGGGCTCGCGCCGGGTGCCCTGGAGCCGCGTGCTCTACATCGAGCAGGACGACTTCCGCGACCCGCCGCCGCCCAAGTACTTCCGCCTCTCGCCCGGCGCCGAGGTGCGCCTGCGCTACGCCTACATCGTCCGGTGCACCGGGGTCACGCGCGCAGCCGACGGCACGGTGGCCGAGGTGCGCTGTGAGTACGACCCTGCGTCCCGCGGCGGCGACTCCGGCGGGCGCCGGGTCAAGGGGACGCTCCACTGGGTCTCGGCCTCGCACTCGATCGGCGCCGAGGCGCGCCTGTACGACACGCTCTTCACCGCGCCCCGGCCCGACGAGGCCGAGGAGTGGAAGTCGGTGCTCAATCCGAAGTCCCTCGAGGTGCTCCGGAGCTGTCGCGTCGAGCCCGCGCTGGCCGGCGCGCCCGCGGAGGCGCGCTTCCAGTTCGAGCGCCAGGGCTACTTCTGCGTGGACGCGAGGGACTCGCGCCCGGGCGCCCTCGTCTTCAACCGCGCTGTGGGCCTGCGCGACACCTGGGCGAAGATCGAGAAGGGCGGGGGCTAGGAGCGGCGGGCCTCGAGGGCGGCGAGGCGCTCGCGGATGTCGATCGCGGTGTGCAGCTCGCGGTCGACGCCGTCGATCCGGGTGTCGAGCCGGCGGATCTCGGCGAGGAGCTCGGCCTTCATGTAGGTGAGCTTCTGATCGACGCCGTCGATCTTCTGGTCCAGGTGTTGGACGTCCGCGCGTACAGCCTGCAGCTCGCCGCGCAGCTCGCCGCGCATCGCCTGCATGTCGGCCCGCAGCGCGCGGATGTCGCCGCGGATTTCGTGCAACGCCGGCGCGACGATGTCCTGGATCGCCGACGTGACCTGATCGTAAACGCCCACGCGTCGCATTCAATCAGCCTCGTTCGTCTTGGTCAATGCCAGGAACAGGATACAGCACTCGAGCGGGCGCCCCCGCGCCGCCTCCCGCGGCGCCGATCCACGGCTCGCCTCGTCCGCGCGCCCGGCACTGGCCGTCGAGGAGGCGTGACTCGCGCGGCCCGGACAGCCGGGCCGGCGGATCGATAACCATTGGTTGTGGGCCGCCTTGACAGCGCCCACCAGATATGGTGTCATCCCGTCAACCGTAGCCGGTGAGGAGGGAAAACCGCCATGTGGGCTCTGACGAACAGGTCCGGGCCTCCTGTTCGCGTCGTGCTGGTGGTCGCCCTCGCCTCGCTGCTGTCCGGGTGCACGATGCTCGACGGGATCCTCGCCGGCGCCGGCGTCTCCACGCTCGTGGGGGCGCGCTCGCCGAGCCACGAGATCGAGCAGGTGTACTACCTCGGCGTCTTCGACCCTGACGACCAGGTGCCGCCGAGCCTCTACCGGCTCACGGTCCGTGGGCAGGCGAGCTTCATCAGCGCCGTCCAGTTCGCGTCCGGATGGGTCCCGGCCCAGCTCGTCGACTCGCTCGAGACGCGCATCCAGTTCAAGGAGAAGGGCACGGAGCTGGAGTTCACGACGGGTGACGCGAGCCGCCAGGCCAAGCTCACCCCCGGCCGGCGCCTGATGCTGTTCGGGCCGGAGGGCTTCCGCGAGGCTCCCGCCAACCACCGGCTCGTCATCGTGATGGGCTCCAACGCCGACAGCTACTTCGAGTCCATCGAGAAGGTGCTCGGCGCCGTCGCCGCCGCCAAGCGCGAGCAGGCCCTCACCCCGGAGGAGCGGCAGGGCGATGTGATCAAGCGCCTGCTCGAGTTGAGCGAGGAGCAGGGCCGGATCCAGCGGCTCAAGGCCGACTTCGACGCGGCGGCCGCCCCGCGGGCGGCCGCGTCCGGCGGAGCCACGCAATGACGACTCCGAGCCGGCGGCGCGCGCGCGCGCGGTCGTGGGTCGCGCTCGCGTCGCTCGGCGCCCTCGCGGGCGCGCTGGCCGGCTGCGCCGTGCTCACCATCGACGTGGACGTCTACAAGGGGCCGCTCGCCAACGACGAGCGCGTCCAGGTCGAGCAGGTCGCGGTCATGGCGATCGGGGCCAAGCCGCTCCTCATCCAGCTCCGCGACAGGGTGCAGGCCGCGCATGACTACAAAGACGACCCCGAGGGGGTGCAGAAGTTCCGCGGGGACTCCAAGAACAAGCACAGGTTCGACTTCATGGAGAACGGCGACGCCGTCTTCAAGGACGATTTGGCGCTCAAAGTCAACGCCGTCCTGAGTCTCTACAAGGACGTCGGCGGGACCCGCCTCGGTCCCTACCTGGCCGTGCTCGCCGGGGCGGGGCGGGACTACGAGAGCGCCTACCAGGCTTTCACGCGAACGCCCCAGAAGAACAAGCAGTTCCTCGTGGAGGTCAGCAAGGCCTTCGACATCGGCGTCGAGGACGCCCCCACGCCGGCAGCGATCGTCAAGTGCGGCCCGGACGTCACCGTGGACGCGCTCCGCCGGGCGCTCCGCCGCGAGTACCAGAGCTTCCTGAGCCCTCCAGAGGAAGGTCGCCGCTCGCCTGGCGCAACCGGGCTGCTGCTCGCCCACCGCTGCCTGCTGCTGAAGAAGGCCACCGTCCTCGCCCATCTCGGCCGGGCGTGGCCGGGACTCAAGGTGTCCATTCCCGATCCCACCGTCTCTGGGAAGCCGTTCTCCGGCTACGCCGCCGGCAAGCTGAGTCCCGAGCTGGTGAGCCAGGACGTCGTCTACGCCCTGCTGGCGACCGAGGGGCTCGCCGAGCTTCACTCACGCCTGCTCTTCGTCCCCGCGACGCCGCCGGTCTCGCCTCCCACCCCCACGGCGCGCGAGCGGTTCGTGCGCCGCGTCGGCGAGATCCTCGAGGCCTGGCCGCGTGCACGCGGCGCCCTGGAGCGGCAGTGGCAGGCGGGGCTCGACATGCTCCTGTTGCTCGCCCAGCCTCGGCCACCCGCCGGCGCCAGGGAGGCTGCGCTTCTCGAGCCGCTGGCCGGCCTCGTGAGCGAGCTGCTCGAGCCGCATCTCCTGAGGCCGCTGCTCGAAAGGGACGACGCGCCCCAGGCGCTCGCGAAGCTCCGGCCTCGACTCGCGCCCCGGCTGCCGTCCAACACGGCAGTGCTGAAGAGCGACGAGCGGCAGTTCGTGCGTGGTGAGCTGAAACAGGCTCTGATCGCCGACCCCGGTGGCATCGCAGCCGCGCTCGTGCGCGCGAACACCCTCGCGCGCGAAACCGAGTTCGGGGAGGCCGACATCGACGCCAAGAAGATAGACGGACGCTTCGCGCCGCCGCCGGCGCGCCGCTACGGCCTCGTCCGTGCCCCGCACCCTGAGATCGGCGAAGCGCTGACAACGGGCGACGTCGCGAGACGGACGAGCGCGATCCTCGAGGGGGCGGCCGCGGGCTTCGAGGCCGGGCGGATCACGGAGGGCCTCGAGACCTTGATCCGCAAGTACCGCGAGGCCGCGCACGGCGGCGCCCCGGGCGACACCGAGCGCCAGCTCCTCGACGAGCTGGTCGGCTTCGCGCAGAAGGTCCTCTTCGTGGCGAACTTCGGCCTGCTCGTCGAGGGGAGCCCCGAGATCCAGAAGGACAGCTTCCTCCTCCAGGCGGTCGGCAACGCGATCCTCACCCAGGTGGACGACCTCAAAGTGGGCGAAGCGGCCGGCGACCGCGCCGCGCGGCGCGCGGTCGCCGACAACGCGGTTCGCCTGAAGGTGTGGGAGAAGCTTCAGAAGCGGACCACGGGCACCGACCAGATCCAGTGCGGCAGCCCGGCGCCCCCCGAGCCGGGGGCGCGGGCCGACGCGGCCAAGGGTGTGCTCGACTGCATCGTCACCGAGCTGCGCTACTTGCACCTCGCGGCCCTGAAGACCGGCGGTGCCGGCTCCCAGGAAGCCAGGAACGCCCAGGAGGCGCTCCAGGCGGCGCTCGAGCAGCGCGCCCGCCTGATCCACATCCGGCCGGCCGCGGCCTTCCTGCGGAACAGCAACCCGGTCACGTCCCTGCAGCGCGACTCGGCGGCGACCTGGACCAACATGCTGAGCCGTCACGCGCTCCGGCAGTTCGGCCTCGGCGGCGAGGACGCCGCCTCCCGCCGGGCCGTGCAGGAGTTCGACAAGCAGTTCTGGCAGAACGTGAACACCGTGCGCGTCGCCGGAGCGGGCCGGACGAACTACGTGGTGACCAAGGACGACATCGGCAACTGGTACGTCAAGAACTTCTCGGCCGATCCGGAGGCGATCATCAAGGCGGCGAAGTCCCTCGCCCTCTACGCGGCCGGCGGCTCGCTGAGCGCCGGGGCCGTCGAGCGCGCCAGCAAGAAGATCGACGGCGACCTCAAGCCCGACGAGAAGCCTCCGGCGGGGCCGCCGTCGGGGGCGCTCCAGCGCCAGGAAAAGAAGGCCGACGACGAGCGCGCCGCCCTGATCGCCGATCTCCGCAAGGTGCGCCCGGCGCTCCGGGCCGCGATCGCGGCGGAGGCGGCCGGGATTACCGACCCCGACCAGCGCACGCTGTTCGCCATCGCGCTCGACCTCGCCTCCGGGGACGCCGGCTGCCTCCGGGAGGGCCGGCAGAGGTCCGAGGCGCTCGCCGAGCTGGCCGACCTCAAGGCCTGCCGAGACGAGGTCCTCGGGCGGATCGACGAGAAGCCCATCCACGCCGAGCTCCGCCGCCGGCGAGCGGAGCTTGTGCGCGCTGCCGAGGCGCTGGCGGCAGAGCGCGCGCAGGCCTCCACGGCGGCCCTCGACGCCCGGGAAAGGGCCGAGCGCGAGCTGGGCGTCGCCAGCGGTCAGGCGTCCGAAGGCGATGCCGAGGCGCGGGCCGCCGAGGCCAAGGCCGCCAGCGCCTCCGAGGCGGACAAGCCGGCCGCGCTCGCCGCGGCGGGCCAGGCGCGGCGGCGCGCGGACGAGAAGGCCGGCGAGCGCGACGCCCTGCGCGCGCGCCTCGAGGCCGCCAAGCGCGCGGAGACCGCGGCGGACCAGGAGAAAGCTGCCGCCGACGCGGCGCTCGCGAAGGCCCGCACCGACGCGTCCGCGGCGCCGAAGCCCCTCGATCCAGACACGCTGACGAAGGCGCGGGCGGCCGTCTCCAAGGCGTTCCGGTCGTCGACCGAACCCTTCCTCGCGCGGCTCGGGCAGCTCAACCGCGACCAGCAGACCGCGTTGCGGACTCTCCTGCCGTAGCGGCGGGACCCGCGCGACCCTCGAGAGCGCGAGCCCGGTCAGCGACGTCCCCGCCGCGTCAGAACACCGCAAGCGGGTTCGCGGGCGAGCCCGTGCCGCCCACCACGCGGAGCGGCGC
>MGBU01000162.1 GCA_001790205.1 Candidatus Rokubacteria bacterium GWA2_73_35
CGCCCGAGCTGGAGCGGGTGGCGGCGCGCTTCACGCTCGACCTGCCGACGACGCAGGAGCTCGCGGCGCTCGTCGGCCGCGTCGTGGAAGAGCTGCGGCGCCAGCCGCCGATCCGGATCGAGCTGGGTCCCGAGGAGACCCAGCGGCTGGTGGAGCGGCTGCGCGGCCTCACGCTGTTCGAGGCCGAGCGCGCGCTCCGGCGCGCGATCCTGCGCGACCGGGCGCTCACGAGCCAGGACCTCGAGTACTTGGCCGAGCTGAAGCGCGAGCTGCTCCGGCAGGACGGCCTCCTCGAGTACTTCACCGCCGAGGAGCGCCTCGCCGACGTCGGCGGCTTCCGGAACCTCAAGGCGTGGCTCGCCAAGCGCAGCCGCGCGCTGTCGCCCGAGGCGAAGCAGTTCGGGCTCGAAGCGCCGAAGGGGATCCTGCTCCTCGGCGTGCAGGGGTGCGGCAAGACGCTGGTCGCGCGGACGGTGGCGCGCGAGTGGGGCCTGCCGCTCCTCAAGCTCGAGACGGGGCGCGTCTACGACAAGTACGTCGGCGAGTCGGAGAAGAACCTCGAGAAGGCGCTCGCGGCGGCCGAGCACATGGCGCCGTGCGTGCTGATGCTCGACGAGATCGAGAAGGGCCTCACCCTCACGAGCGGCGCGTCGGACGCGGGCCTCTCGCGCCGGATCTTCGGGCGCCTCCTCGGCTGGCTCCAGGACCGGCGGGCGCCCGTGTTCGTCGTCGCCACCTGCAACGAGATCGGCGCGCTGCCGCCCGAGCTGACGCGCAAGGGGCGCTTCGACGAGATCTTCTTCATCGACCTGCCGAGCGCGGCGGAGCGCCGCGAGATCTTCACGATCCATCTCGCGAAGCGCAAGCGCGACCCGGCGGCGTTCGACCTCGAGGCGCTCGCCGCGGCGGCCGACGGCTGGAGCGGCGCCGAGATCGAGCAGGCGGTCGTCGCGGGCCTCTACACCGCGTTCGCGCGCGGCAGCGAGCTGACGACCGAGGTGCTGCGCGAGGAGCTCGGCGCGACGCGCCCGCTCTCCGTCACGCGCCGCGAGGAGGTCCTGGCGCTCCAGCGCTGGGCGGAGGGCCGGACGGTCCCGGCGAGCTGAGGGTCCGCGGGACGTGACGAAGTCCCGAGCGCCGGGGGGCCCCGAGCGCCGGGGGGCTTGGGGGGCGCCCGGAGCCCCCCATGAGGTCAGGGCAGCGCCGCGAGCGTGACCAGGCGCCCACGGTTGCCCCGGCGGTAGGAGAACAGCAGCTCGGGGTGGCAGGCGGTGCACAGGCGCGGGTTCTCGATCCGCGCCGGATCCACGCCCGCCTCGGCGAGCAGCGCCTCGTTCGCGGCCCAGAGGTCCAGCATCACGCGGCCGGCGCCCGCCGCCGGGCGCGTCCACGCCTCCCAGCGGCCGGGATACGCCCGGGCGAGATCCCGCGTGACCGGCTCGTCCACCTCGTAGCAGCAGGGACCGATCGAGGGCGCGATCGCCGCGTGCACGCGGCCGGCGCGGGCGCCGAGCGCGGCGAGCGCGCGCACCGCCGCCTGCGCGGCGCCGCGCACGGTGCCCCGCCAGCCGACGTGCGCGGCGGCGAGCGCGGGCGCCCCGGGGTCGTGGAGGACGATCGCGAGGCAGTCGGCGGTGAAGATTGCGAGCGGGAGGGCGCGCGCGCCGGTCGTCACGACGTCCACGCTGCCGGCGAACCCGCCGCCCGCCGGCGCCGGCGCGGCTGCGGCGCCATGGACCTGGCGCGCGTAGGCCACGCGCGCGAGGTCGAGCCCCGCGGGCCGGAGCGCGGGCCCGGTCTCGGGGCCGAAGGGCGGGCGCGGCGCGCGCGCGTCGATCGCCTCGGCGAACGAGGCGACGCCCGGGCAGTGGCGCGTCGTCGTCGCGTGCGGGACGCCGAGCCGTGCGAGCCCCGCGAACGTGAAGTAGATCGGCGGCGCCCCGTGTGGCGTCAGCCCCGCAGGCGACGTCACGGCGCTCTCCGGGGGCCCGCCGAGGGTCGCTGGCGTGTGGGGCGGGCGCGCGGGGGCGAGGGGGTGCCCCCCGAGACCCGTGGTGTCAGGTACGGACCCGACGGACGCGCCGCCGGAGTCACCGTCGCGGGTGGCTGCCAGCGTGGTCGAGGGGGGCACCCCCTCGCCCCCACGCGCCCGCGGCCACGGGCCACGGAGCGTCAGTCGGCCTGGCGCCGGAGGAACGCGGGCACGTCGAGGTCGCCGTCGCCGAGCGCGTCCTCGCCCTCCGCGCGGAGCTCGCCGACCCGCCGGCGCCACGGGCCCCCGCCCGCGGCCGCGGAGCGCACGCCGCGGGGCAGGTCCACCACCTTGCCGCCCACGCCGACCGTCTCCTTCTTCTCCGCGAAGCCGGTCGCGATCACCGTCATGCGGACCTCGTCGGTCATGTGCGGGTCGATGACGGCGCCGAAGATGATGTTGGCGTCCTCGTGGGCGGCCTCCTGCACGATCCGCGCCGCCTCCTCGACCTCGTGGATCGACAGGTCGGGTCCGCCGGTGAAGTTGATGAGCACGCCGCGCGCGCCCTCGATCGACGTGTCGTCGAGCAGCGGGCTCGCCACGGCCTTCTGCGCGGCGTCGAGCGCGCGGTGCTCGCCGCGCCCCGTGCCCGTGCCCATCATCGCCAGGCCCATGCCCGCCATGATCGTCCGCACGTCGGCGAAGTCGAGGTTCACGAGGCCGGGCACGAGGATCAGGTCGGTGATGCCCTGCACCGCCTGCTGCAGCACCGTGTCGGCGACGCGGAAGGCGTCGAGGAGCGGCGTGCCGCGGTCCACGACGGAGAGCAGCCGCTGGTTCGGGATCGTGATCAGCGTGTCCACGACGCCGCGGAGGGCGTCCAGGCCCGCCTCGGCCTGGAGCATCCGCTTCCTGCCCTCGAAGGCGAAGGGCTTGGTCACCACGGCGACGGTGAGGATCCCGAGGTCTTTGGCGAGCGAGGCGACGACGGGCGCGGCGCCCGTGCCGGTGCCGCCGCCGAGGCCCGCGGTGATGAACACCATGTCGCTTCCGCCGAGCAGGCGCGTGACTTGCTCGGGGTCCTCCTGCGCCGCCTCGCGGCCGACGTCGGGGTTCGAGCCGGCGCCCAGGCCCTTCGTGAGCTTCGCGCCGAGCTGCAGCTTCACGGGCGCGGGCGAGGCCTGGAGCGCCTGGACGTCGGTGTTGGCCACGATGAACTCGACGCCGGTGAACTCCGCCGCCAGCATCCGGCTCACCGCGTTGCCGCCGCCGCCACCGAGACCGATCACCTTGATCTTCGCCACCTGCTCCGCCTGGTCCAGCTCGAAGAGCGGGCGCCGTGAGCGATCCCTCTCCATCGGCTCCTCCTCTGTCGCGGTGCCGGGACCCGCGGGGCGCCTCCGGCGGGGTGAACGGGTCGCCTCGGACGCGAACAGTGGCGGCTGCGGCGCGCTCCGATCGAGTCTAGAAGATGTCATTGACCAGTCCCGTCACGCGGTGCACGAGCCGGCCCAGGAGGCTGCTCCCCGCCGCGGCGTGGGCTTCGGCCCTGGGCCGCGCGCGGGCGCCGTGGATCGCGAGGCCGACGGCCGTCGAGTAGATCGGGCTCCGCACGACGTCGGCGAGCCCGCCGACCGCGCGCGGCGCGCCGCGCCGCACGGGCAGGTCGAAGACCGCCTCGGCCAGCTCGGGCATGCCCTCCATGATCGACGTGCCGCCGGTCACGACGACGCCGGCCGTCGGCGTATCTTGCAACCCCGCGCGCGCCAGCTCGCGCGCGACGAGCGTGAAGAGCTCCTCGGCGCGCGGCTGGACGATCTCGGAGAGCACCTGGCGCGAGAGCTGCCGCGGCTTGCGGCCGCCGACGGACGGCACGTCCACCGTCTCCTCGGCCGGCACGAGCGCGGTCAGCGCGCAGCCGTAGCGCTTCTTGAGGTCCTCGGCGTCGGCCATCGGCGTGCGGAGGCCGATCGCGATGTCGTTCGTGATGTGGTCGCCGCCGAGCGGCAGGATCGCGGTGTGCCAGATCGCGCTGTTGCGGAAAAGTGCCATGTCCGTGGTGCCGCCGCCGATGTCGACGACGAGCACGCCGAGCTCCCGCTCGTCCTCGTAGAGCACCGCCTCGGCCGAGGCGAGCGGCTCGAGCACGATGTCGTGCACGGTGAGGCCGGCGCGGTTCACCGAGCGGATCACGTTCTGGACCGCGGTCACCGCGCCGGTGACGATGTGCACCTCGACCTCCAGCCGCACCCCTGACATGCCGACGGGCTCGCGCACCCCGTCGCCGTCGTCCACGCTGAACGACTGGGGCAGCACGTGGATGACCTCGCGGTCCAGCGGCAGGTTGAGCGCGCGCGCCGCCTCGACGACGCGGGCGACGTCCGCCTCGCCGACCTCGCGGTCCTTGCCGGACACGGCGACGACGCCACGGCTGTTCGTGCCCTTGATGTGGCCGCCGGCGACGCCGGCGTAGACGCCCCCCACCTCGGCGCCGGCCATCTGCTCGGCCTCGGCGACGGCGACCTTGATCGCCTCGACCGTGGAGTCGATGTTGACGACGACGCCCCGCCGCAGGCCCCGCGACGGGGCCGTGCCGACGCCGACGACGTCGAGGCCGCCGCCGTCCGGCGACGGCCTGGCGATGACGGCGCAGATCTTCGTCGTGCCGACGTCCAACCCGACGACGTAGTCCGAGCCCCGCGGGCGCTTTATCGTGAGCCTCCTCGCTGGAAGACCACCTGGTCCCGGAAGCGCAGGTCCACGGTCCGCACGTCCTGCGTCGCGACCTGCGCGAGCACGCCCTCGAGGCGGGCGAGCCGCTCCTCCCAGTCCTCGGCGCCCAGGCGCACCTCGATGCCGTCCACCGTGTAGAGGACCGGCCCCTCGCGCCGGCTCATGTCGATCTCGGAGATCTCCGCCGTCAGCGCGCTCCCGCTGCGCAGCAGCGCGCGGATCAGCGCGATCGCGGCGCGCGCCCGCGGGCCCGGGGCCGTGCGCAGCGCGGCCAGCTCCTCCTCGGGAAGCCCGCTGACCACGGGGACCGCCGGCGCGACGGCCCCGGACGACGGCCCGAGCAGCCGCCCCTCCTCGTCGAGCCAGTGCAGTCGGCCGGCGTGCACGAGCGTGAACGGCCGGCGCTCCTCGACGGTGATCACGACGCGGTCGGGCAGCTCGCGCACGATCTCGGCCCGGCGGATCTCGGGGATCGCCACGATGCGGCTCGCGGCCGCGCCCGTGTTGAGCCGGAAGACGCTCGTGCCGGCCTCGATCGCGGCGGCCGCGAGGATCCGCTCGGGGGCGACGCGCGAGGCGCCGCGGACGTCGATGCTCGCGATCGCGAAGCGCGGGGTCGTCAGGAGCCAGCGCACGCCGAGGCCGAGCGCCGCCGGCACGGCGAGGAGCAGGAGCAGCCGCCCGAGCGCGCGCCGCACGCGCGCGAGGGGCGGGCGGCGGCGCCGCCGCACCCGGTCGACGCGCTGGCCCCCGACGAACGCCGAGCGCTCCCCGAGGTCGGGCAGGCCCGGCGGCCGGCAGCGCGGCGAGCTGAGACCGCTCGGCATGGGCACTACTCGCCGAGGATCCGGATCTCCGGCTCGAGCGTGACGCCGAAGTGCGCGTGCACCCGCTCGCGCGTGAGATCCATGAGGGCCAGGATGTCGGCCGCCGTCGCGCCCCCGCGGTTGACGATGAAGTTCGCGTGCTTGGACGAGATCTCGGCGCCGTTGAGCCGCCGGCCCTTGAGGCCGCTCTTCTCGACGAGCCGCGCCGCGACGTCGCCGGACGGGTTCTTCCACACGCACCCCGCGGAGGCGAGCGCGAGCGGCTGCGTCGACTTCTTGTGCTTCAGGCGCTGCCGGATCTCCTTCTGGATCTCGGCGAGCGGCCGGCGCGTGAGCCGGAGCCGGCAGCCGACGAGTACGGCGCCCTCGGGCACGTCGAACGCGCGGTACGTGAACGTGCCGGTGCTCGGCTTGAACTCGCCGAGCGTGCCGTCCGGGTGCAGGAAGTAGACGGCGCTGACGAAGTCGCCGATCCAACCGTCGGGCGTCCCGGCGTTCATGGCCAGCGCCCCACCGATCGTGGCGGGGATGCCCACCAGGCACTCGATGCCGCCCAGGTTGACCGCGGCCGCCTCGCGGATCAGCGTCGACAGGCCGACGCCCGCGCCGGCGAGCGCCTCCTCGCCGTGGTACTCGGCGCGCCCGAGGCAGCCCTCGAGCCGGAGCACCACGCCGCGCACGCCCCGGTCGCGCACGAGGAGGTTGTTGCCGCCGCCGATCACCGCGACGGCCAGCTGCTCGCGCTCGGCGAACTTCAGCGCGTGCCGGATGTCGTCGATGTCCTGGGGCACCACGAAGATGTCGGCCGGCCCGCCGATGCGGAGCGATGTATGGAAGCTCAGCGGTTCCTTGAACCGCACTTCTCCCCGGATCTCTCCTAGCATTTCGACCTCCCGTCCAGAGAGTCGGCTTCGAGTCGTTTCAGCAGCTCCGGGCCGAGCTGGCCCACGTCGCCGGCGCCGAGCGTGAGCACGAGATCGCCGGTCCGCACGATCTCCGCGAGGTGCTCGACCGCCCTGGCCCGGGCGCTGCCGAGGTAGGTGACGTTGCGGTGGCCGTGCGCCCGGATGCCCTCGGCCAGGGCCTCGGCGGTGACCCCGGGGAGGGGCGCCTCGCCCGCGGCGTAGATGTCCAGGACGACGAGGACGTCCGCCTGGTTGAACGCGGTCAGGAACTCCTGGCGCAGGTGCTGCGTCCGCGTGTAGCGGTGCGGCTGGAACACCGTCACGACCCGGCAGTCGAACCCGGCCTTGGCGGCGGCGAGGGTCGCCCGGATCTCGGCGGGATGGTGCCCGTAGTCGTCCACGACCGTCACGCCGCGCGCGCGGCCGC
>MGBU01000163.1 GCA_001790205.1 Candidatus Rokubacteria bacterium GWA2_73_35
CGTCGAGAGCCTCGACGCGATCGTCTGGGAGGCCGACGCGGAGACCTGCGGGCTCACCTTCGTCAGCCGGAGCGCCGAGGCGCTGCTGGGCTACCCGGTGGCGCGGTGGCTCGCCGAGCCCGCCTTCGTCCCCGAGCACCTGCACCCCGACGACCGCGAGGCGACGGTCGCGCTCTGTCGCGCCGCGACGCTCGACGCGGCGGACCACCAGCTCGAGTACCGCATGATCGGCGCCGACGGCGGGGTCGTCTGGATCCACGACACGGTGCGCGTCCTGCGCGACGCCGACGGGCGGGCCCGGCTGCTCCGCGGCGTCAAGGTGGACATCACCGCGCTCAAGCGGGCCCAGCAGCACCGCGAGATCCAGTTCGGCATCACCCGGCTCCTCACCGAGGCGCCGAGCCTCGAGGCGGCGCTGCCGCGGCTGCTCGAGGGCGTCTGCACGGCGCTCGGCTGGCAGCTCGCCGAGGTCTGGCGCGTCGACGCCGACGCGGACCTGCTGCGCTGGAGCCGGAGCTGGCACGATCCCGCGCAGGACTTCTCCGAGTTCGTGGCGACGGCCCCGGCCATGACCTTCGCGCGGGGCGAGGGGCTCGTGGGGCGGGCGTGGGAGCGAAGCGCGCCGGTCTGGATGACCGACGTGACGACGGACCCGGCGTTCCGGCGCTGGGCGATCGCCGCGCGGCAGGGACTCCACGGCGCGTTCGCGTTCCCGATCCGCGCCCTGCGGGGAATCACGGGCGTCCTCGTCTTCTACAGCCGGCGCGCGTCCCCGCCGGACGAGTCCCTGCTGCAGGTGGTCGACGACCTCGGCCTGCAGATCGGCCAGTTCATCGAGCGCAAGCAGACCGAGGAGGCGCTGGCGCGCTCCGAGGCGCAGTACCGCTCGCTCGTCGAGAACGCGGCCCACGGGATCTGCCGGACGAGCCCGGAGGGCCGGTTCCTGATGGTCAACCGCGCGCTCGTCGGGATGCTCGGGTACGAGTCCGAGGACGAGCTGCTGGCGCTCACCCTCGAGCGCGACGTCCACGCGGACCCCGCGGAGTGGGCGCTGCTCCTCGAGGAGCACCGGAGCACGGGGCAGGCGCCCGCGCGCGAGATGCGCTGGAAGCGCAAGGACGGCGCGCTCATCACGGTCCGCGCGAGCGGCCGGCCGCTCGGCGACGGCGAAGGCGGCGCCGCGGGCTTCGAGATCATCGTCGAGGACGTCACGGCCCGGCGCCAGCTCGAGGAGCAGCTGCGCCAGTCGCAGAAGATGGAGGCGATCGGGCAGCTCGCGGGCGGCGTGGCCCACGACTTCAACAACCTGCTGACCGTGATCATCGGGCGGAGCCAGCTCCTCCTCGACCGGCTCCAGCGCCACGACGGCTCGCGGCGCGACGTCGAGCTGGTCCACAAGGCCGCGACGCGGGCGGCCACGCTCACCCGCCAGCTCCTCGCCTTCGGCCGCAAGCAGGTGCTCCAGCCGAAGGTGCTCGACCTGGGCGAGGTGGTGGGCGGCATGGCGAAGCTGCTGACGCGGTTGATCGGCGAGCACATCGACCTCGTCGTCCGGCAGGGGCGGGGGCCGCTGCGCGTGAGCGCCGACCAGGGGCAGCTCGAGCAGGTGATCATGAACCTCGCGGTGAACGCCCGCGACGCGATGCCGCAGGGCGGCCAGCTCGTCATCGAGACCTCGCGGGTCGAGCCCGGGCAGGCGCCGCCCGGCCTCGTCGGGCCCCTCGTGCTCCTCGAGGTCACGGACACCGGCTGCGGCATGGACGCCGAGACGCGCCGGCGCGCCTTCGAGCCGTTCTTCACGACCAAGGAGCCGGGCAAGGGGACGGGCCTCGGGCTCGCGACGGTGTACGGCATCGTCGCCCAGAGCGGCGGCCACGTGGACGTCGAGAGCGCGCCCGGGCGGGGCACGCGGTTCCGCGTCTGGTTCCCCGGCGTGGACGGGCGCGCGGAGACGCGCGCCGCCGCCGCCCCGGCCCCCGAGCGGACCCGGGGCACCGAGACGGTGCTCGTCGTGGAGGACGAGCAGGACGTCCGCGAGATGGCCTGCGAGGCGCTCGCGCGCTCGGGCTACACGGTGCTCGCGGCGGGCCACCCGTTCGACGCGCTGGAGACCGCCGAGCGGCACGCCGGGCCCATCCACCTGCTCCTCACGGACGTGGTGATGCCGGGCCTGAGCGGCTACGAGCTGGCGCGGCGCCTCGTCGCAGCGCGGCCCGACGTCCGGCTGCTCTTCATGTCCGGCTACGCGAGCGGGAGCGGGGACTGCGGCGAGCTGACGGCGTCGCGGGCGCCCCTGCTCGGCAAGCCCTTCGTCCCCGAGACGCTGGTCCGCAAGGTGCGCGAGGTCCTCGCGGCCTGACCGCGGCGCGTGGCCCCGACCCCGGACACCGCGCGCACGCTCGAGGCGCCCGACGGCGCGCCGCTCGCCTACCGGCTCTGGCGGCCGGGCGCGCCCCGCCGCGTCCTCGTCCTCCTCCACGGCGTCGCGAGCAACCTCACGCGCTGGTCCGAGTTCGTCGCCACGACCGCGCTCCGGGACTCGTGGGACCTGCTGCGCCCCGACCTCCGCGGCAACGGCGGCTCGCTCTGGCGCGGGCGCGCCGGCATGACCGAGTGGTGCGCGGACCTCGCGGCGATCCTCGCCGCGGAGGGCTACCCGCGCGCGGTCGTCGCCGGTCACTGCCTGGGCGCAAACGTCGCGGTCGAGTTCGCCGTGCGCCACCCGGCGGCGACCGAGGGGCTCGTGCTGATCGAGCCGATGCTGCGCCCCGCGCTGACGGGCTCGATGAGGCGGCTCGCGCGGCTCCGGCCGCTCTTCGTCCCGCTCGCCGCCCTGGTCCGGGCGCTCGGCGCGCTCGGGCTCCACCGGCGGCGCCTCCTGCCGCTCGACCTCGAGGCGCTCGACCGTACGACGCGCGCGGCGCTCGCCGCGGCGGGCGGCGGCGACGACCTGCTCGCGCGCTACGCGTCGCCCCTCCTCGATCTGCGCACGACGCCGACCGCGGCCTACCTCCAGGCGCTGATCGCGGTGAGCGGCCCGCTGCCCGACCTCGCCCGCGTGCGCGCGCCGGCGCTGGTACTCCTCTCGAGCGGCAGCGCCTTCAGCGATGCGGCGCTCACGGAGCGCCTGCTCGGCCGGCTCGCGGGCGCGCGCGTGGTGCGGCTGCCGGCCCGCCACTGGATCCCGACCGAGCAGCCCCGCGCGATGCGCGAGACGATCGAGGCGTGGTGCGCCGGCCTTGACCCCGGCCAGCGCAGGGTGGTCTACTGACTCGCCGTGACAGACACGCCGCTCAGGCGCACCCCGCTCTACGACGCCCACGTCAGAGCCGGCGCGCGCATGGTGCCGTTCGGGGGCTGGGAGATGCCGGTGCAGTACACCGGCATCGTCGAGGAGCACCGCATCGTACGCGGCGCCGTCGGCTGCTTCGACGTGAGCCACATGGGTGAGTTCGAGGTGGAGGGGCCCGCGGCGCTCGCCGCACTCCAGCGCCTCACGACGAACGACGTCGCCGCGCTCGACGTGGGCCAGGTCCAGTACTCGCTCCTGTGCACGCCCGCCGGCGGCATCGTCGACGACCTGACCGTCTACCGCCTGGCCGCCGACCGGTTCATGGTCACCGTCAACGCCTCGAACATCGCCAAGGACTGGAGCTGGGTGACTGGGCACGGCGGCGGCGCGCGCTGGCGCAACGTCTCGCTCGAGACGGGGCTCGTCGCGGTGCAGGGGCCCCGCGCCGAGGCGCTCGTCGGCCGGCTCGCCGACCCCGACGTGGCCGCGCTCGGCTACTACCGCTTCGCGCGCAGCGTGGTCGCCGGCGTGCCGGCGCTGATCTCGCGCACGGGCTACACGGGCGAGGATGGCTTCGAGCTGTACCTGCCGTGGGGCGAGACGGAGCGCGCCTGGACGGCGCTGCTCGACGCGGGCCGGGGCGACGGCGTCGCGCCGATCGGCCTCGGCGCGCGCGACACGCTCCGGCTCGAGATGAAGTACGCGCTCTACGGCAACGACATCGACGAGACGACGAGTCCGCTCGAGGCGGGCCTCGGCTGGGTGGTGAAGCCGGCGAAGGGCGAGTTCATCGGGCGCGACGCGATCGAGAAGGTGCGCGCCGCGGGCCCGCGGCGGAAGCTGGTCGGGCTCACGATGGCGGGCCGGGCCGTCGCCCGGCACGGCTACCGCGTCCTGAAGGACGGCCGCGCCGTCGGCGTCGTCACGTCCGGCTCGTACGGCCCGTCCGTGGACCGCTGCATCGCGATGGCCTACGTCGAGGCGGGGCTCGCCGTCGTCGGCACGGCCCTGGACGTCGAGGTCCGCGGCCAGGCGAAGGCCGCCGAGGTCGTCCGCACGCCGTTTCATCCCCCGGCAGTCAAGAAGGGCTAATCCATGGCGAACGTTCCGAAGGACCTCAGGTACACGCGTGAGCACGAGTGGGCGAAGCTGGAGGGCGCGAGCGTGCGCGTCGGCATCACCGCGTACGCGCAGGAGCAGCTCGGCGACGTCGTGTTCGTCGAGCTGCCGAAGGTCGGCGTGAAGGTGACCGCGCGCCAGCCCTTCGGCGTCGTCGAGTCCGTCAAGGCCGTCTCCGACCTGTTCGCGCCGGTCACGGGCCAGGTCGCCGAGGTGAACGGCGACCTGCCGAACGCGCCCGAGGTGGTGAACCAGGACCCGTACGGCCGCGGCTGGATGATCGTCGTCACGCCGTCGGGCGCGGGCGACTGGGACCAGCTCCTCACCGCCGAGCAGTACGAGCAGTTCCTCGCCGCGGGGGGGCACTGATGGCGTCGCGCTACATCGCCAACACGCCGCGCGAGCAGCGCGAGATGCTCGGCGTGCTCGGTGCCTCCTCGCTCGAGGACCTCCTCGTCAAGATCCCGCCGAAGGCGCGCCTGGCGCGGCCGCTCGCGCTCCCGCCGGCGCTCGACGAGACGGCCCTGATCCGCCACCTGCAGGCACTCGCGGGGCGGAACGCCGACGCGGACGCCTCCGCCTGCTTCCTCGGCGCCGGGGCGTACGACCACTACGTCCCGAGCCCGATCGGCCACCTGGTCGCGCGGGGCGAGTTCCTGACCGCCTACACGCCCTACCAGCCCGAGGCGAGCCAGGGGACGCTGCGCTCGATCTACGAGTGGCAGACGATGATCGCCGAGCTCACCGGGATGGACGTGGCGAACGCCTCGCTCTACGACGGCGCCTCCTCGCTCGCCGAGGCGGCGCTGATGGCCCACGCCGCCACCGGGCGCGGCGAGGTCGTCCTCTCGCGCGGCGTGAACCCGCTCTACCGGCGCGTGACCGCGACGTACTGCGACGGGCCCGGCCTCCGGCTGCGCGAGGCGCCCGCCCCCGAGGGCGTCACCGACCTCGCCGCGGCGCGGAAGCTCGTCGGGCCCCGGACCGCGGCGCTCGTCGTCCAGACGCCGAACTTCTACGGGTGCCTCGAGGACGTGGCGGCCGCCGCCGAGCTGGCGCACGCGGCGGGCGCCCTGCTGGTCGTCGTCGCGGACCCCGTGAACCTCGGCGTGCTCGAGGCGCCGGGCCGGCTCGGCGCCGACATCGTGGTCGGCGAGGGGCAGGGGCTCGGCGTGCCGATGAGCTTCGGCGGGCCGAGCCTCGGCGTGTTCGCCGCCACGCAGGCGCTCGTGCGGCGCATGCCCGGCCGCCTCGTCGGCGCCACCGTGGACCGGGACGGCGCGCGCGGCTTCGTGCTGACGCTCCAGACGCGCGAGCAGCACATCCGGCGGGCCCGGGCCACGTCGAACATCTGCACCAACGTCGCCCTCTGCGCGCTCATGGGGACGATCTACCTGGCGATCCTCGGCCGCCAGGGCCTCGTCCGCGTCGGCGAGTTGTCGGCGGCGAAGGCCCACTACGCGGCAGAGCGCCTGACCCGCGTGCCGGGCGTCTCGCTGCGCTTCCAGGCGCCGTTCCTCAAGGAATTCACCCTCCGCCTGCCGAAGGCGCCCGAGCGGGTCGCCGCGCGCCTCGCGAAGCAGGGCATCCTCGCCGGCGTGCCGCTCAAGACGCTCGACCGCGCGCTCGCCGACTGCCTGCTGGTCGCGGTGACGGAGCGGCGAACCCGGGAGGAGATCGACCGGTTCGCCGACGCCCTCGGCAAGGCGGTGGCGTGATGGCGGGCTACGACCGGCTGATCTTCGAGCTGTCCTCGCCGGGCCGCGAGGCCTACTCGCTCCCCGAGGCCGACGTCCCCGCGTGGGACCCGCGCGCCGAGCTGCCCGCGAGCTTCCTCCGCGCGGAGGCGCCGGCGCTGCCCGAGGTCTCGGAGTTCGACGTCGTCCGGCACTACTCGCGCCTGTCGCGCATGAACTACGGCGTGGACACGCACTTCTACCCGCTCGGCTCCTGCACGATGAAGTACAACCCCCGGCTCAACGAGGACGCGGCGCGCCTCGCGGGGTTCGCGCGGCTCCATCCGCAGGCACCCGAGGCGCTCGCCCAGGGCGCGCTCGCGCTGATGCACGAGCTCGGCGCGATGCTCGGCGAGATCGCCGGGATGGACGCGGTGTCCCTCCAGCCCGCGGCCGGCGCGCAGGGCGAGCTGGCCGGCGTGCTCATGATCCGCGCCTACCACGAGGCGCGGGGCGAGAAGCGCACGAAGGTGCTCGTGCCGGACTCGGCGCACGGGACCAACCCCGCCTCCACCGCGCTCGCCGGCTACACGGTCGTCGAGGTCAAGTCGCTGCCGAACGGCGAGGTCGACGTGGACGCGCTCTCGCGCGCCGTGGGCCCCGACGTCGCCGCGTTCATGATCACGGTGCCGAACACCCTCGGCATGTTCGAGCCGCGCATCGTCGAGATCACCGAGCTGTGCCACGCCAAGGGCGTCCAGGTCTACATGGACGGCGCCAACCTGAA
>MGBU01000164.1:0-5543 GCA_001790205.1 Candidatus Rokubacteria bacterium GWA2_73_35
GGGCCCGTCGTGCTCGGCGACGACGGCGACCGGGTGGACTGCGCGCGCCTGGGCAAGGGCGGCTACTCGGTGCCGTCCATCGTCGAGCCGGACTTCATCGAGATCCGGCGCTGCACGGCGGACTTCGTCCTGCTCGTCGAGAAGGGCACCCAGTGGAACCGCCTCTCGGAGGACAAGTTCTGGCGCCGCTACAACTGCGTCCTCCTGACCGGCAACGGCCAGCCGCCCCGCGGCGTCCGCCGCCTGGCGCGCCGCCTGCACGAGGAGTACAGGATCCCCGTGTACGTCCTCGTGGACAACGACCCGTGGGGCTACTACATCTATTCCGTCGTCAAGCAGGGCTCGATCAACCTCGCCTTCGAGAGCGAGCGTATGGCCATTCCCGGGGCCAAGTTCATCGGCCTCTCCAGCGCCGACCCCGACCGCTACGGCCTGCCGCGCACCGTCGGCATCAAGCTGAACGACAAGGACATCGGCCGCGCCAAGGAGCTGCTCAAGTACCGCTGGTTCCAGAAGAAGCCCTGGCAGGACGAGATCAAGCGGATGCTCGCGTCCGGCCTCAAGTACGAGCTCGACGCGCTGGCCAACAAGGACTTCCGCTACCTGACCAAGACCTACCTGCCCCGGAAGCTCAAAGAGGAAGACTGGCTCGACTGACGCGGCACGCCCTCGCGGGCGGCCTACGCGTCGCGCAGCGACCAGTGGTCTCGCGGCGTCTCCAGCGGCACGGGCGGAGCGTATCCTTCCGTGGACATTGACACCCCCGCAGGCGGCCCGATAGCATGCGCGTGATGACGCACGCGCAGCGGTCCGCCCTGCATCGCTGGACCCGTCACGAGTACGATCGGCTGATCGACCACGGCTTCCTCGACGAGGACGACCCTATCGAGCTGCTCGACGGGTTGCTGCTCGTGAAGGAGCCGCAGGCGAGCCCGCACAGGACGGCGGTGCTGCTCGTGGCGAAGGCGCTGGAGCGCGCGTTCGGCGAGGGCTGGTTCGTCCAGACCCAGAGCCCGATCATCCTCGACGAGCGGTCCGAGCCCGAGCCGGACGTCTGCGTCATCCGTGGCTCGCCGCGCGATTACGTCGATGCGCACCCGACGCGCCCGGCGCTCGTCGTCGAGGTCGCGCAATCGGGACTCGCCCGCGCCCGCGGACGGAAGGCCGCGGCCTACGCGCGCGCGCAAATCGCGGACTACTGGATCGTCAACCTCGTCGATCGCGTGCTCGAGGTCCACCGTGAGCCGGCGCGACCGGGGCCGGCCCGCGCGCGCTGGGGCTACGCCGCGATCGAGACGCTCGGCGCCGACGCCTCCATCACGCCCCTCGCCGCGCCGTCCGCAGCGATCCGCGTCGCCGAGCTCCTGCCGTAGGCCGGGACGCGCCCCGCGTCCCGATCAGGCGAAGGTCAGCACGCCGCGGCCCACCGCGTCGGTCTCGATGTCCTCGTACGCGCGATTGATCTCGGCCAGCGAATAGCGCCGGGTGACGAGGCCGGCGACGTCGAGCAGGCCGCGCTCGACCCAGTCGGCGATGCGCGGCATGTCCTGGCGCGGATGGGCCGAGCCGTAGTACGTGCCGGTGATGGTCTTCTCCCCGCGCGTCAGCACGACCGGCTCGATCGGCGCCGTCTCCCCGATCGGCGCGATGCCCACGATGACCGCCGTGCCGCGCTTGCGCAGCATGTCCACGGCCATCCGCGTGGTGGCGCCGCTGCCGTAGGCCTCGAACGCGAAGTGCGCGCCGCCGCCGGTGAGCGCCTGCACCCGCGCCACCGCGTCCTCCGTCCGCGCGTTCACGGTGTGGGTGGCGCCGAACTTCCTCGCGAAGGCCAGCGCGGCGTCCTTGACGTCGACCGCCACGAGGGTGGTCGCGCCCGCCAGGCGCGCGCCCTGCAGGACGTTGACGCCGACGCCGCCGCAGCCGATCACCGCCACGCTGTCGCCGGGCTGCACGCGCGCGTTGAACACGGCGGCGCCGACCCCCGTCGTGACGCTGCAGCCGATCAGCGCGAGTTGGGGAAAATCGAGCGCGGCCGGCGCCGGGACGCAGCCCATCTCGGGGACGATGGCGTAGTCGGCGAAGCAGGCCACCTTGCCCATGTGGGCGCAGTCCCGCCCGCCGAGCGTGTGCAGGCGCGACGTGTCGTCGAAGAGCTTGCCGGAGGTGCGCGCGTGCTCGTCGCACAGGTGCGGCCGGCCGCTCTCGCAGGAATGGCAGTGCCCGCAGTTGGGCACGAAGCTCAGGATGACCCGGTCGCCGGGCTTGACCATGGTCACGCCCTCGCCCACCTGCTGCACCGTGCCGGCGCCCTCGTGGCCCAGCACCGCGGGCATGGCGATGGTGGCCTCGCCCTTCTGGAAGTGCAGGTCGCTCCGGCACACGCCGGCCGCCCCGATCCTGACGAGCACCTCGCCGCGCTTCGGCGGGTCCAGCTCCACCGTCTCGACCGAGTACGGCTTGTTGACGTCGTAGAGCACGGCGGCGGTCATGCGCATGGCGTTCTCCCTGGCGCGCCAGGGTACCCGAAATCGCCGCGCGGGGGAAGTCGAGAGCGCTACGGACGAGACCGCTTATCCTTCCACAGCCAGCGGGTGCTCGCCCGCAGACCGTCGGCCTCGAGCTGCATGTTCACGGTCAGCCGCGTGACGCCCTCGAAGAGACCGAAGTCGCCCGTCTCGGGCCGGTACGCGGGCGCTCGCCAGCGCGTCGCGCTGCCGTAGCCCGTGCTCTCGAGCCGGCCGTTCTTCCAGGTCCACGCGCCAGGCCCGGGGTGCAGCGGCCTGCCGCCGAAGAGCGCCGCGTGGCGCGCGGCCGCCTCCGCCGGCGTGCCGCTCACGGTGAGCAGCAGGGGATAGAGGGCGGCCATGCCGTGCAGGTTCGCGAGCTGGTTCTGCTCGCTCTGGGTGGCGAAGAGGCCGGGGAGCCCGAGCCGCAGCGCGCCCGGCACGAGGGAGAGCGCCGCGCCGTTCAGGTCGCGTCGCTCGATCGTCCTGACCGTCACCGGCTGCGACCAGGGAATGTTGCTCAGCACGAGGTAGCCGTTCTTCACCTCGATGCCCAGGCGGATCCTGGCGAGGCCGACGACGTTCAGGGTGTAGATCCAGGCGTTCCGGTTCTCCACCTGGCGGAACTCCCCGGTCATCTCGCGCATCCGTGGCGTCCCGCCGCCGAGCGTCGCCCGGCGCAAGATGTCCAGCACGGCCGCCTCGTCCTGCAGCTCGATGAAGATCTTCGTGGGCCGCGTGAGCAGGGAGAGCAGGATCGGCCAGCCGCGGGCCAGCAGATCGGCCGTGAAGGCCTGGCCACCGAAGCTTCCGAAGACGTCGGCGTTGCCGAGCGCGATGATCGGGTCGCCGTCCTGAGCGGCCACGTGCAGCCCCGGACCGAAGCGGTCGAGGATCGAGGAGTCGATGCCGGTGTAGCCCGAGAACATCCCGCCCCAGCTCTCCGCGACCTTCGTCCACGCGTCCTCGGTCAGGTTCAGCGAGAGCAGGAACACCGGGTCGGGCGTCACCACCGGCACGCGCAGGACCGCGCCGCCCTCGCGCACGGCGAGGAAGCCGCGCAGCTGGTTGTAGAGCTGACTGTCGGGCAGCGGCAGGATGAAGGTCGTGAGCTCGAGCGCGCCGCCGGGCGCGTCGTCCAGGCGCATCGCGATCGGGTCGAAGTACTGGCGCCAGTAGCGCGCGTACTCGTCCACGTACGCGCGGTAGGCCTGCGCCTCCGACGCGGTCACGCGCTCGACCGGTACCACGCCGATCGGGGCCAGCTCCGCGGCGGCGCCCCAGACGGGCGAGACGGCGGCGAGGTCGTCGCGCAGGCTGTAGCCGCCGGCGACCACCGACGCCGGCACGTAGCCGAGCTGGACGAGCCGGTCGAGCCGGGGCTTGCCGCCGCCGTCCAGGATCGAGAGCAGCGCGCCGGCGGTGATCATCTCCATCTCGGCGCGCGCGCGCATCCGGCGCAGCTGTGCGATCTTCACCGCGGGCCCCACCATGCGGCGGATGAAGGGATCGGACAGGTAGACCAGCGCACGCGTTTCGGGCTTGAGAGGAAGCCGCGTGAGCATGTAGCGGAACTCCGCGCTGCGGCCGAGGCTGTCCGCGCCCGCCGCCAGGACGGCGTCCAGCTCGGGACGGCTCGTGCTCAGCACGACGAGGTCGCCGCGCCGCTCGCGGTGCGGCGCGCGCGCGGCCCGGCGGACCTGCTCGGCCACGCCCTCGCCCTTGAACCGCATCAGCACGGTGATGTCGGTGCCGTCGAGGAAGAAGAGGTCGGGCGTGACGAGCGCCAGCTCGGTGACCTCGCCGGACGCGAGCAGCCGCCGCGCCTGCCCCTCGGCGAGACCGAGCCGGCGCAGGTAGCGTCGCTTGAGGTCGTCGTCCACGGCGCTCTTCGAGAAGAGCCCGCCGGTACGAAAGAGGAACTCGCCGCCGTGGTCGAGGAGCGGGAAGACCGCCGAGGGCTTGGCGAAGTAGACGAAGAGACGGTCGGCCGGCACGTGGTCCGCCAGCGGGAGCCGGCCGCCCTCCTTGCCCGCGAGCAGCTCCGCGAACGGATGCGACTTCACCTCGACGCCCCTGAGCGAGGCCAGCGGAACCGTCGCGGGCTCCGCCGCCCCGGCAGCAGCTCGAGCTGCAGCGTCTCGCGCAGGGCGGCGCGCCCACCCAGGATGCCGAACACGTCGGTCGTGCGCGGCGGCTCGCGCATCGCGCCGGGCGGCGCCCCGGCCGGCACGGCGCCGTAGAGGTCGCCGGTGCGCGCCGTCCACGCCTGCAAGATCGGGGCGCGGCCGGCGAGCGGCGCCCACGTGATCGCGCGCGCCCGCGCCCACTCGGCGAGCAGCGCCGGCCCGCCGGCCTGCGCGCCGGCGAGGCTCCAGCGCACCTGCGTCCGGCTCCCCGTGGCCCGGTCGGTGAGGGTCAGCGTCGCCGCCGGCGCCCCCGGGTCGCGCAGGAGCGCGAAGACGCGGTGTCGCACCGGCCCGGCGGCGCCCGGCGCCGCGCCCTTGGGCTGAACGAAGGTGAGCTTCAGGCCGTGCCGGGCGAGCAGGTCCGGATCGACGGGCTGCCGCTCGACGCGGCCGTCATTGGTGAGCACCCAGTGCTTGCCGTCGTCCACGAAGGGGCGCAGCTCGACGGCGAGCACGCTCGCCGGCCGGAGCGGCGGGCGTCCCGCCGGCGCGATCGGCACGCCGGGCACGAGGAAATAGCCGTCCAGCATCTTGACGAGCTGGGCGTATCTCTTCGCGTCGAGGTCGGCGAGGGTATCGGGGCCCCGGCCTCCGTGGGCGCTGGCGTACTCGCGCCACGCGAAGAAGAGGCCGTACAGGGGGGTGCGGCCCTCGGCAATGCGCCGCTCCGTCATGACCGCCTGCATGCGCCGGCCGGCGACGACACCCTCCGGCGCCGCGTCGGGCACGAGAAAGGCCTGCTCGAGAACCTTGCCCGGCGCGACCGCCGAGACCTCCCACTGGCCCGCGGGCAGGGCGACCTCGGTCGCGACGACGGTGAGGCCGAGCCCGGCGTGCGTGAAGGTCG
>MGBU01000164.1:5552-10354 GCA_001790205.1 Candidatus Rokubacteria bacterium GWA2_73_35
TTTTCGGAGCGTCTCCGCATCGGTTATATGCTGGGTGATGGAACGAGCCCAGGTGGAGCCGGGAGGCGCTGGATGGCAGTCGAGGTGGCGGCGACGCGACGACGCTTCACGCGGGCGGAGTATTACCGGATGGCCGAGGCGGGCATCCTCGGCGAAGACGACCGGGTCGAGCTGATCCGGGGCGAGATCGTCGAAATGTCCCCGATCGGCCGACGCCACAGGGCGTTCGTCGGAAACCTCAATCAGCTCCTGGTCGTGCGCTTGGCCGGGCGCGCGATCGTCTGGGTCCAGAACCCCGTCGCCCTGACCGACGACACCGAGCCCCAGCCCGACCTCGCCGTCCTCCGCCGCCGACCGGTGCCCTACAAGGAACGCGAGGCCTGGGCCGAGGACGTGCTCCTGCTGATCGAGGTCGCCGACAGCTCGCTCGCCTACGACCGATCGACCAAGCTCCGCCTCTACGCCGAGGCCGGCATCCCCGAGTACTGGGTGGTCGACTGCGTCGCGGAGACCGTCGAGGTCCACCGCGACCCCGGCCCCGAGGGCTATCGGGACGTGAGCCGTGTCGCCGGGACCGCGACGCTCGCGCTCCAGGCCTTCCCCGACGTCGAGCTGACGACCGCCGAGATCTTCGCGTAACCGCGCCCCGGCGGCGTATCGATCCGGAGACGTATCCCGATGGCGAGCTACGAAATCAGGACCAGACGCTTCAGCCGGGCCGAGTACGACAGGCTGATCGAGCTGGGCGTGTTCCAGCCCGGCGAGCCCATCGAGCTGATCGGCGGCGAGCTGATGGTCGCCGAGCCTCAGGGCGCCCCGCACTACACGGCGATCATGAAGACCGCGAAGGCGCTGGAGGCGGCGTTCGGTCCCGGGTGGGAGGTGCGTCCACAAGGGCCCATCGGGCTCGACGACGACTCGGAGCCCGAGCCCGACGTCGCGGTCGTCCCCGGCGGTCCGGACGACTACGCCACCGCGCATCCCGCGCGCCCGGTCCTCACGGTCGAGGTGTCCGAGTCGAGCCTCGCCGTCGATCGCAAGCACAAGGGCAGTCTCTACGCCCGGGCCGGCCTGGCGGACTACTGGGTGCTCAACCTGGTGGATCGCGTCCTCGAGGTGTACCGGGAGCCCGTCCGCGACGCGGCGGCGCCGTTCGGCTGGCGTTACGCGCGCGCGGAGGTGCTCGACGCCTCCGCGCGGGTCGCGCCGCTGGCCGCGCCGGGAGCGAGCATCCCCGTCTCGCGTCTCCTTCCCTGATCGCGGCGCGGCGCCGGCGCGGCGTTCCGCGCCCTCGGCGAAGATTCCGCTTGACAGTGTTCAGCATGAGGACTGGCTCCATGCCGGCAGTCCCCGGTTGATGCCCGCTCGGCGGCGCATCCTGGCCCGGCGAGGCCGGCAAGACTGCGCGCGCCTCGAACAATCATGGATTGCCGCGCGATCGTCCGTCCTGAAGGCACCACGGCGGCCCGAAAACCCGGGTGTATCGGGACTCCTCGCGCCCATCATTCCCGCCACCCCGGGGCCTGCCGCGGAGCTGGATCGGCTCGGTGACGAGATCGCCGAGCGCAACGTCGGCATCAAGCTCAAACGACGAGGACATCGGCCGCGCCAAGGAGCCGCTCAAGTACCGCTGGTCCCGGAAGAAGTTCTGGCAGGACGAAATCAAGCGGATGCTCGCGTCCGGCCTCAAGTACGAGCTCGACGCGCTGGCCAACAAGGACTTCCGCTGCCTGACCAAGACCGATCTGCCCAGAAAGCTCACAGAGGAAGATTGGTTGGATTAGCGTCCGGTACGGCGTTTCAACGCTCGAGGGCTACGTCCCCAACGAGCCATACGCTGCGATGTATCCTTTCAGCGATCTTGCTGAAGCTGTCCGGGCGGCAGTAAGCTGAGTTGGAGGAGGCGAACGATGGTGCGGACGATCAGGGCCAAGTTCTCCCGCGGCGTGTTCGAGCCGCTGGAGCCGGCTGCCGGGATGGTGCCTGAGGGCCAGGAGGTCCTCATCACGATCTCGACAGAGGCTGCGGCGTCCACCGGGGATCCCATACGCGCCACGGCCGGCGGATGGAAGGATCTCATTGACGCCGATGCCCTCAAGCGGAACATTTGCGCGGACCGTCTCGTCAGAACCCGTCGCCGCGTCAGGTTGTGAGCCTGGCGTACCTCGTCGACACGGACTGGGTCATCGATCACTTCCACGGTGTCGAGAGCGTCACCCGAAAGCTCGAGGAGTTCCGGCCGGCAGGCATGGCCATCAGCGTCGTTTCGCTGGCCGAGCTATACGAAGGCATCCACTATTCGCGCGATCCTGCCCGAAGTCGTGAGGTCCTCGCCCGCTTCCTCGACGGTGTCACCGTGCTCCCGGTCGACGATGCGATCTGCGATCGCTTCGGGCTGGAGCGCGGTAGGCTGCGTCAGCAGCGATTGACCGTCAGCGACTTCGACCTGCTCATCGCGGTGACGTGCCTTCGCCATGGCATCACGCTGTGCTCGAACAACCGACGCCACTTTGAGATGGTCAAGGGACTGGAAATCGTCAGCTCGATGGGCGCGTAGCGGCGGGGTCGGTGACGAAGCCGCTTCCTCTCGTGAGCCGCGGTCCCGGAAGCGACAATGCGTTCTGGTAACGGCCAGTTCTTGATCCGGTCTGGTTTCATGAAGACGGGCCGGCGCTCGTCCCGTGATGAGTGCACCTTCCTCCCTCCCGTGCCATGATTCTGGACGAGGGCCTCCCCTCTATCCTTCGCGTCTCATCGGCGAGATTCGTTGGATTGCAGGCCGCGCGGAGAAAGTGATCGACCGCTTCGGCGTGGAGGCCGGCCGTGCCGCCGGCATGCGGGCGTTCGCCTAGGTGAGCGGCGTCACGCCAGCCTTCCGGCTTGAAGGACCGGGGGCGGTCGTCTTCCTGGACATTCGCGAGCTGCCAGAACTGCTCGGCGAGGGCTGACGCGGACGTACCGATCAGTACCCCGCGACGTACGGCAGCTTCCCAGCCGTCGCCTCGATCGCGGCGCCGGCTTCCAGCAGCACCGCCGTCGAATCCCACGTGCCGCCGACGAGCTGGTTGCGGGGGCCGTCGGGGATGGTGGCCGTGATGACGCGGTCGGCGAAGCTGACTTGCTGCTTCTCCACGTCCACCGTGACCGGTTCCTTGGGTGACCGGCTGATGGCCTTCTGGAGCCACTCGAGGTCGGCCTGCGTCACGACCAGGCAGGGGATGCCGAGCATGACGCAGTTGCCGAAGAAGATCTCGCCGAAGGAGCCGCCTACAACAGCGCTGATGCCCCACCTCATGAGTGCTTGCGGGGCATGTTCACGCGACGAGCCGCAGCCGAAGTTCTGGCCGACGACGAGCACTGACGCGCCCTGGTAGGCGGGCGAGTTGAAGGGGTGCTCGGGGTTCTGCTTGCGCGCGTCCTCGAAGGCGTGCTCGCCCATGCTCGCGAAGGTGACTTCCTTGAGGAAGCGGGCGGGGATGATGCGGTCGGTGTCGATGTCGTTGCCGGGCACGGGGATGCCGCGGCCCGTCACCTGGCGGCGCGTGAAGTCCGTCGGGCTCATCGCAGGATCTCCCTCACGTCGGCGACGGCGCCTGCGAGAGCGGCGGCGGCGACCATCGCCGGACTCATCAGCAGCGTGCGCCCAGTGGGGCTCCCCTGCCGCCCGATGAAGTTCCTGTTGCTCGACGACGCGCTCATCTCCCTGCCCTGGAGCTTGTCGTCGTTCATGCCGAGGCACATGGAGCAGCCGGCCTTGCGCCACTGGAAGCCCGCGGCCTGGAAGATCTCGTGGAGGCCCTCGGCTTCCGCCGCCTTCGCGACCTGCTGGGAGCCGGGGACGATGAGCGCGCGAACGTGCCTGGCCACCTTGCCCTTCTTCGCCACCTCGGCGGCGGCGCGGAGATCGGACAGCCGTCCGTTGGTGCACGAGCCGACGAACGCGACGTCGATCTTCGCGCCCTTGATCGGCTGGCCCGCCTCGAAGCCCATGTGGGCGAGCGCCTCGCGGTAGGTCGGCCGCTCGGGCTCGGGCGCCGACTCGGGCGCCGGGATCCGCTGGCTCACGCCGACGGACATGCCCGGGTTGATGCCCCACGTCACCACGGGCTCGATCGCGGCGCCGTCGAGGCGCGCGACGTCGTCGAAGGGGGCGCCCGGCTCGGTCGCCAGCGACTTCCACCACGCGACGGCGCGGTCGAACGCGGCGCCCTGCGGGGCGTACGGCCGGCCGCGGAGGTACTCGATCGCCGTCGCGTCGGGGTTGACGTAGCCGCAGCGCGCGCCGCCCTCGATCGACATGTTGCAAACGGTCAGTCGTTCCTCCATCGTCATGCGCTCGATCACCGATCCCGCGTACTCGTAGGCGTAACCCACGCCGCCCTTCACGCCGAGCTTGCCGATGATGGCGAGGATCACGTCCTTCGCGTAGACGCCCTTCGCGAGCGCGCCCTCCACTCGCACCTGGCGGAGCTTGGGCCTGGTCATGGCGAGGCACTGGGTGGCCAGCACGTCGCGCACCTGGGTGGTGCCGATGCCGAAGGCGATGGCGCCGACCGCGCCGTGCGTCGAGGTGTGGCTGTCGCCGCACGCGATCGTCATGCCCGGCTGGGTGAGGCCCAGCTCCGGGCCGATCACGTGGACGATCCCCTGCTGGCCCGCCGCCATGTCGAAGAGCGGCAGGCCGAAGTCCTTCGTGTTGCGGTACATGTGCGCCGCCATCTCCTCCGCCATGGGGTCGGCGTAGGGGCGGGTCTGGTCGGCCGTCGGGATGATGTGGTCGAGCGTGCCGAAGGTGCGCTCGG
>MGBU01000165.1 GCA_001790205.1 Candidatus Rokubacteria bacterium GWA2_73_35
CGTCAGTTCGCGTACTTACACGTCGTGCCCCTGCCCAATAAGGGAAACATGGGCTAGCGCGGACGGCGGGCCGGCGGGCCCTCGGAGGGCCCGCGGTCGGGCGCCTCGGCGACTTTCAGCTCGACGCTGCGCCGCTCGCGCGTGCGGACGATCTCGAGCTTCACCGTCTTCCCGACGTCCGCCTCCGCGGAGAGCCGCTGGAGGTGGTGGTAGTCGTCGACGGCCGTGCCGTCGAACGTGACGACCACGTCGTTCGGCGCGAGCCCGGCGGCCGCGGCCGGGCCGTCGCGCTCGACGCGCGTGATCAGGGCGCCCCGCGTGTCGCGCAGGCCGAGGGACTGCGCGAGCTCGAGCGTCAGCGGCTCCATCGCGATCCCGAGCCAGCCGCGCGTCACCCTGCCGCGGTCGATGAGCTGCGCCGTGACGCGCTTGACCATGTTGACCGGGATCGCGAAGCCGATGCCCTGCCCGGTCGCCACGATGGCCGTGTTGATCCCGATCACCTCGCCGCGGAGGTTGACGAGCGGGCCCCCGGAGTTCCCGGGGTTGATCGACGCATCGGTCTGGATGAAGTTCTCGTAGGTGGCGATGCCGACGTCCGAGCGGCCCGTGGCGCTGACGACGCCGACCGTGACCGTCTGGTCGAGGCCGAACGGGTTGCCGATGGCGATCGCCCACTCGCCGACCCTGAGGGCGTCGGAGTCGCCGAGCCGGGCGACCGTCAGCTCCGTCGTCGGCTCGAACCGGATGACCGCGAGGTCGGTCTTCGTGTCCGAGCCGACGATGCGCCCGCGGAACTCCTGCTTCGAGGCCAGGCGCACGGTCACGCCGTCGGCGCCGCGCACGACGTGGTGGTTGGTCAGGACGTAGCCGCGCTTGTCGATGATCACGCCAGATCCGAGCCCGGGCCGCTGGAACTCCCCGGGGCGCGGCCCGCGCCGCCCGAAGAACTGGTCGAAGAAGTCCTTGAACGCCGGGTCGTCGGCGAAGGGCCCCGGGACGGCCGGCGGGCGCCGCGGGCGGGCGACCTGGATCGTGCCGATGTGGACGACGGCCGGCCGCACGCGCTCGGCCACGGCGACGAAGGCCGACTGGAGCGAGTCGGCGACGCCCGGCGCCTGGACGCTCGCCGCGGGCGGCGCGCCCCGGGGCGTCCAGAGCAGGGCGTGGAGCCAGAAGCCTCCGCCGAACAAGGCGAAAGCTGCGCTGATCAGCAGCAGGGCGCGCGCGCTCTTGAGCGGCATGGGAATCCGGTGCCCACCGGCCCGGGCGGCCTGTCCGGGAAGCGAGACGGATCGTACGTGCGGCTTGGGGGGGTGTCAAGGAAACTATTGCAATCGCGGCTTTTTTCTTGACGCTTCGGAGAGACGGAAGAGACAATAGATCGATTGCTGCCCAGGCTGCCGGAATCGCGATGATGCGGCATTCGCTCAGTCGGGCACTGTGCGCGGTCCTCGTGGCGTCGCTGCTGGCGCCCCACGGGGGGTTTGCCGCGCAGCCAGCCGCGCCGGAGGTGTCGGCGCCGGCCCGGCCGACGCCCGCCCGGCCGCCGGCCGGCCGGTCCCCACTGGCGCCGACGGCCCGCGCGATCCCCGCCGCCGACTACCGGCTCGGCCCCGGCGACATCCTCGAGGTGCAGATCGTCGGCCGCGTCGAGACCATCCAACAGCAGCCCGTCGTGGACCTCGAGGGCACGATCAGCGTCCCACCCATCGGCGCGGTCCCCGTCGCCGGCCTCACGGTGCTCGAGGCGCACCGGCGCGTCGCCGAGCGCGCCCGCGCGATCTTCCGGTTCGCGGACGTGACCGTCGCGGTGCTCGCGGCGCGCGCCTTCGAGCTCACGGTGTCGGGCGAGGTGGAGCAGCCGGGGACCGTGTTCGTGACCGCGACCCGCCGGGTGCACGACGTGATCCGAGAGGCCGGGGGGATCACGCCGCGCGGCAGCGTGCGGTACGTGCAGGTCGTGACGGCGGCCGGCGCGCGCGCGCTCGACCTGCTCGCCTTCGAGCTCCTGGGCGACGTCGCGCAGAACCCGTTCGTGCAGGAGGGGATGCGGATCCACGTGCCGCCGCGGAGCGGCTCGGTCATGCTGACGGGCGCGGTCCGGCGCCCCGGGGAGTACGAGATCGGGCGCGACGGCTCGCTGCGCGGCCTGCTGGCGGTCGTCGGGGGGCTCAGCCAGGCGGCCGCGGGCAGCGACGCCCGGCTCACGCGCGTCGCCGCCGACGGCCGCAAGGAGACGTTCACGCTCGACCTCGCGAAGGCGCTCGCGCCCCCCGCCGACGTGACGCTCCGGCCGGGCGACGCGCTGTACGTCCCTCCGCTCTCGGTGCTGCAGGACGTGGTCGAGGTGCGCGGCGCGTTCAACGGCACGCCCGAGAGCAGCAAGACGTCGGTCGCCGGCAAGGCGACCATCGTGCAGCGGTTCGAGCTGGCCCAGGGCGAGCGCGTGCGCGACGTGGTGCTGAAGGCGGGCGGCGCGGCGGCCTACGCCGACCTCCGACTGGCCGTGATCGAGCGCGGCGGCGTGACGGGCCCGCGGCAGCGGATCCCGATCGACCTGCAGCGGCTCCTCGTCGAGAAGGACGAGACGCAGAACATCCTGCTCCAGAACGGGGACGTCGTGTCCCTGCCCATCGTCGAGGACAAGATCTACATCGTCGGCGAAGTGAAGCTGCCGGGGCCCCAGGACTTCCGGCCGGACCTGACGCCGCGCGAGTACGTCACCCTGGCCGGCGGGCCGAGCCAGCGGGCGAAGCTCCCCAGCACGCTCGTGACCTTCCGCAACGGCAAGACGTACCCCATGAGCGACGCGCCGCCGCTCGAGCCCGGCGCGGTCGTGACCGTGCCCGAGGTCGCCGTCAAGTGGTGGCAGGACTACGTCCAGATCGCGCAGGTCATCGCGGGCCTGATCACCGCCTACACCGGGCTGTTCGTGCTGTTCGGCGGCGGCTTCACGAACACCAACAGCGACAACGACTGATGTACGAGGCCTACTGGGAGCTCGCCGAGCCGCCGTTCGACAACTCGCCGAACCCGAAGTTTTTCTACCTGTCACCCGAGCACGAGGAGGCGCTCGTGCGCCTCGTGTACACCGTGCGCCACCGCAAGGGGTGCGGGATGCTGACGGGCGAGTACGGGTGCGGCAAGACGACGCTGTCGCGCGCGCTCATCCAGCGGCTCGAGGCGGAGCGCTACGAGATCGGGCTGCTGACCAATCCGAGCTGGAACGCGATCGACTTTCTCCGCGAGGTGCTCTACCAGCTCGGCGTGGAGACCGAGGAGAAGAGCAAGCCCGAGCTGCTGCACCAGCTGAACGAGGTCTTCTTCCGGAACTTCCAGGCGGGCCGCGACAGCGTGATCATCGTGGACGAGGCGCAGCTGATCGACGACGACGCGGTCTTCGAGGAGCTGCGCCTGCTGCTGAACTTCCAGACGGACGACCGGTTCCTGGTGACGCTCCTGCTGATCGGCGCGCCCGAGCTCGCCGTGAAGGTGCGCCGCCTCAAGCACCTGGACCAGCGCATCACGCTCCGCTACCACCTCAACACGCTCGACGCCGCGCACACGGCGAACTACATCGCGCACCGGCTCAAGATGGCGGGCCAGACCCGGCCGCTGTTCTCCGAGGAGGCCCTCAAGCTCATCTTCGACTTCACGCGGGGCACGCCGCGCGAGATCAACAACCTCTGCGACGTCGCGCTGCTCGTCGGCTTCTCCAAGCGCGTGCGGGAGATCGGCGAGAAGATCATCGCCGAGGTGATCAAGGACATGGTGGGGGTCTCCTGATGGTGCGCATGAGCGACCTCGTGCGCGGCATCGTGCGGGAGAAGCGGCCGGAGTCGCCGCGGGAGGACGCGGCCGCCGCCGGGACGCCCGCGAGCGTGCCGCCGGCGCTGCCGCCCACGCGTCTCGCCCAGGGCCCGGCCCGGCGCGCCGCCGCGCCCCCGGCGCCCGAGCCCGCGCCGGCCGCGGCGCCCCCCGCGCCCGCCGCCGCGCCCGCCCCGGTAGAGGGCCCGGCCGAGCGCGCCGAGCCGCTCTTCCTCGAGCTGGTCCAGTTCCTGGGGCGCGTGCGCGAGCTGATGCGCGCGGGCGAGCCGTTCCCGTGGGACGCGCTCGAGCGCCTGATGGGGCGGGTCCACGCCTCCCTCGAGCGATCGGGCGATCTGTTCTGGGTCGCGAACGCGCCGGCGCCGCAGGCCGGGGCGGACTACCTGGCCCTCCACCAGGCCCGCGTCGCCGTCCTCTCGCTGCGCATCGGCGCCGACGTCGGGTACGACCGGCCGCGGCTGGTGCGGCTCGGGATGGCGGGCGCGCTCATGGACGTCGGCCTCTGGCAGCTCCCGGAGAGCCTCTGGAAGCGGCTCGACGCGCTCTCGCCCGAGGAGCAGACCCAGTACCGTTCGCACCCGAGCCTGTCGGCGGAGTGGCTCCGGCGCTGGGCGCCGCACGACGACGGCCTCGCCGAGGCCGTGCTCCAGCACCACGAGCGCGAGCAGGCGCAGGGGTTCCCCCAGGGGCTCGGCGGCCGCTCGATCAACCCCGACGCGAAGATTCTCGGGCTCGTGGACACGTACACGGGGCTCACGTTCCCGCCCTCGTCCCGGCCGCGCCTCCGCCCGCACGAGGCGATCCGGGAGATCGTGCGGTCCAAGCACGAGTCGTTCGCCTCGACGCTGATCAAGGCGCTGCTGTCGGAGATCTCGGTCTTCCCGCCGGGCACGCTCGTGCGCCTGAACACCGGCGAGGTCGGACGGGTCATCGCCGTCAACCGCAACCACCCCCTGCGCCCGCGCGTCGAGATCGTCGCCGACGGCAAGGGGCAGCGCCTCACGACGCCGAAGACGACGGACCTCGCGGAGGCGCCGTTCCTCTACATCACGGGCCCGGTCGCGGAGGCGGCGCGGTGAGGGTCCTCGCGCGCCGCCCGGTCACGGACCCGGCGGAGCTCGCGACCGTCGTCGCCGAGTGCCTCGGCGACCTCGAGCCGGGCCTCACCCTCCTCGAGCGCGCGCCGGGCGCGGGCGAGGTGACGGTGGACCTGGTGTGCGTCGACGAGGGGCGTCGGCTCGTGCTGGTCTTCTGCGACATCATCGCCGGGCCGGAGATCGTCCTGCGCGCCGTGGAGGCTGCCGCGTGGTGGCGCGAGCACGCGGCGCTCCTCCCGCGCGTGTTCCCCGCCGCCGGCCTCGAGGCCACGGCGCCGCCGCGCACGATCGTCGTCGCCTCCCGCGTCAGCGACCGGGCGCTGCGCCTGATCCGCGCCCTCGGTCCGCTGGGGCCCGCGCCGGTCGAGTGCCGGGTGTTCGACGGCCCCGACGAGGCCGTCGTCGGCCTCGAGCGGCTCGACGCCGGGGGGGCCGCGGGGGCGCGGCCGCGCGAGGCGCCCCCGGCGCCGGCCGCCGCGCCCCCGGCGCCCGCGCCGCCCCGGCCGGACGCCACCGCCGCGCGCGCCGAGGCGCTGATCGGGCAGCTCGAGCGCCTGCGCTTCAGCGAGGTCTTCCGGTAATGGCCCAGTACGAGATGAACCTGCGCGACTACTGGCTGATCGTGCGCCGCCGGCGCCTGATCATCCTGGTCTCGACCGTCCTCGTCGCGCTGTTCAGCTTCTGGTTCGCGAAGCAGAAGACGCCGGTGTTCCAGGCCACGGCCGCGGTCAAGTACGAGCAGTCCACCCAGCTCTCCGGGCTCCTGGTCGAGGTGCTCTCCTACTCGAGCGCCGACTCGATCGAGACGCAGGTGAGCCTCATCAAGAGCTATCCGATCCTCGAGGACGTGGCGAAGCGGCTCGGGCGCCTGCCGCAGACGGTGCCCGGCGAGACGCTCCGCGAGTCGAGGAGCTACTGGGTGACGCTCGACGCGATCGCGGGGAAGGTGAGGGTCGCGCGCGTTCCGTCGACGAGCATCCTGGAGATCACGGTCACGTCGCCGAGCCCGCGCGAGGCGCGCGACATCGCCAACGCGATCGCCGAGACCTACCGCGAGCACAGCCGCCGGCTGCGCAACGCCCGGGTCACCGAGGCGCGCAAGTTCATCGAGACGCAGCTCAACGAGGTGGACGCCCGCGTCAAGCGCGCGGAGGCGGAGGTGTGGGCGTTCCGCGAGGCCAACCGGATCATCTCGCCCGGCGCGGAGGCGACGGTGCTCCTCTCGCTCGTCACGCAGGTGCGCGGCGACATCGAGAAGGTCCGCCAGCAGCGCACCGAGCTCGAGCTGGCCCAGCAGCGGCTGGTCCGCGTCAGCCCGGCGAGCGCGGCCGAGCGCATCTTCATCGATTCGACGAACCCCACGCTGCAGCGGCTCCAGACCGTCCTCGCGGAGCTGCTTCTGGAGCGCAACAACCTGGCCCTCGAGGCCACCGACCGCCACCCACGGCTGCGCGCGCTCGACGACCGCGTACGCGAGATCTGGGCGGAGATCCGCCGCGAGCTGAGCGCCCAGATCGCAATGCTCCGCACGCGCGAGGAGATCCTCACCCGTCAGATGGGCGATCTGCTGCAGAAGAACCGCGAGGTGCCGGCGATCGAGCTGTCGCTGCAGCGGCTCCAGCGGGAGGCCAAGACCAACGACGACCTGCTGACCCTGCTCAAGACGCGCCACCAGGAGGCGCTGATCAAGGAGTCCGAGAAGATCGACGAGGTCAGCATCGTGCGCCCCGCCACGGAGCCGGACGCGCCCCTGGGCGGCGAGGCGCTCAACACCGTGCTCGTCGGCGCGCTGCTCGGGCTCACCCTCGGGCTCGTCCTCGCGTTCGTGCAGGAGACGCTCGATACGTCGATCGGCACGATCGAGGACGTGGAGGCGTACCTCGAGGTGCCGGTCCTCGGGGTCGTGCCGCACATCGACGCGCGCGAGACGGTGCAGCGCATCCTCGAGCGCCGCCCGGCGCTCGCGCAGATGGACCCGGAGGCGCTGCTGAGCCACGCGCTGCTGATCACGCACTTCGACCCCAAGTCGCCCGTGGCCGAGGCGTACCGCACCCTCCGCACGAACGTCCAGTTCGCCCGCATGGAGCGCGCGGGCAAGGTCATCGTCGTGACGAGCCCGACGCTCCAGGAGGGCAAGACCACCACGATCGTGAACCTTGCGCTGACGCTGGCGCAGAGCGGCCAGCGCACGCTCCTCGTCGGCGCCAACCTGCGACGGCCGAGCATCCACCGCTTCTTCGGCATCGAGCGCGAGCCCGGGCTCGCCGACATCCTCGTCGGCTCGGTGGCGTGGCGCGACTGCATCCGCACCGTCGCCGACATCCTCATGGGCCGCTTCGAGATGGAAGACATCATGGCGGCGCCCGGCCTGGACAACCTGCACATCATCGAGGCCGGGCCCATCCCGGCCAACCCGTCCGAGCTGCTCTCGACCCCCGCGATGGCGGCGTTCCTGCGCGCGGTCCGCGACGAGTACGACGTCGTGCTCATCGACACGCCGCCGGTCCTGCCGGTGACCGATTCGGCGATCGTCGCCTCGCAGGCGGACGGCGTGATCCTCGTCTACCAGGCGGGCAAGGTCGGCCGGCTCGTGCTCAAGCGGGCCAAGATCCACGTCGAGAACGTCGGGGGCAAGGTGTGGGGCGTGGTGCTCAACGACGTCAAGACCGAGATCGCCGGCTACGCCTACACGCACTACTACACGCACTACTACGGCGAGGAGACGGTCGTCGACACCCACAAGGAGCGCCTGCAGCGCGCGTGGGGCGGCGTCCGCGGGCTCCTCCGGCGCGGCGACCGCACGGCCTCGACCGACGCGCCGGACGCGGACGCACCGGCGGCCGACGTCGAGCCCGTCGCCGCCGTGGAGCGGGACGCGCCGGCGCGGCGGACGAGGTACCGGAACGTGTGGCTCGGCATCCTCGTGCTCGCCGTGCTGCTCGCCGCGCTTGCCCTGATCGCGGGCTGGCGCATGGGCTGGCTCGACGGGCCGCTCGCGCCCCGGGACCTCCTGCGGCTCCGCCTCTGCGCCCCGGCGCCCGCCCCGCCCCTCCCGGCCCTGAAGGCGACGCCGGTGCCGGCGCCCGCGCCCGCGAGGCCGACGGTGGCCACACCCGCGCCGCCGGCCCCGGCGGCGCCCGCGAAGCCCGCGGCCGCTCCGGCGCCGGCCGCGTCCCCGGCGCGCTTCGCGCTCGAGCTGGGGCCGTACGTCACGGCGGCCGAGGCGAATCGCGTGGAGCGGCAGCTCAACCAGGCGGGTTACCAGACGGCGCGCTTCAGGCAGCAGACGGGCGCCGCGGTCTACGCGGTGCTCGTCGAGCGCGTGCCGACGGCGCGGGAGGCCCAGGCGCTCGTCGATACCCTCCGCGCGCAGGGGTTCGGCGACGCGCGCGTGCTCGGCCAGGGGGCGCCGCTCAGCGTGCAGATCGGCGCGCCGCTGCCCCTGCGCGGCGCCGTCCAGGTGGCCGAGCGGCTGCGCGCCGCGGGCCACGAGGTCCGGGTGACCGTGCAGCCCGGCGAGGCGACGATGTACGTGGTTCGCCACGGGAACTTCGCCACGTCCGAGGAGGCGGAGGTGAAGGCACGGGAGCTCGTGCGACTGGGCCTCGCGAGCCAGGTCGTCCGCGCCCGCTGACGATGCCCCGGGAAGCGCGAGGCGGCAGGAGGGGGCCGAGCGCCGCGGCGCGGGCCCGGAAGGTCCGGGTCCTCGTGATGGACGTCGACGGCGTGCTCACCGACGGCCGGATGGCGCTCTCCGAGCGGGGCGACGAGCTGAAGCTCTTCAACACGCGCGACGGCGTGGCGGTGGCGCTCGCCCGGCGAGCCGGATTCCGCACCGCGATCGTGACCGGCGAGACCACCACGATCGCCAAGGCCCGCGGCGAGAAGCTCGGCGTCGACAAGGTGGTGCTCGGCGCCCGACGCAAGGGCGACGCGATCGAGGCGCTGCTCGCCGAGTTCGCCCTCGGCCCCGAGGCGGCCGTCTTCGTCGGCGACGACCTGCTGGACATCCCCGGCCTCGCGCGCGTCGGGCTCGCGGTCGCAGTGGCCGACGCCGCGCCCGAGGTGAAGGCGGTCGCGCACCTGGTCACGCGGGCCGCCGGCGGCGGCGGAGCGATCCGGGAGGTCGTGGAGTTCGTGCTGCGCGCGCAGGGCGTCTGGAAGGCGACCGTCGGCGCTTACGTCCGCGACCACGGAGGGCTCCCGGCGCGCCGGCGCTAGAGGGCGCCGGGAGGGGACGCCATCCTCGACTACGGCCTGGCACTCGTCCTCGGACTCGCCGTCTTCATCGTCGTCTTCGTCCGCACCGAGCTGGGTCTCTGTCTCGTGCTGCTGTCGATGCTGCTCTCGCCGGAGTTCGCGCTGGGCGGCGCCGCGCAGCTCGCGGAGAAGCGCCAGGTGGTGATCCGCAGCGAGGACATCCTGTTGCTGCTGATCGCATTCAGCTGGCTCGCGAAGACCGCGGTCAACAAGGAGCTCGGCCTCGTGCTCCAGACGCCGCTCAACCGGCCGATCCTCGCGTACGTCGGGATCACGTTCCTCGCCACGCTGGTGGGCTACGCCACCGGCACGGTGCGGACGGCGGCCGGCTTCTTCTATGTGCTCAAGTATGTGGAGTACTTCGTCGTGTTCTTCATGGTCGTCAACAACGTGCGCGACCGCGACCAGGCGTGGCGTCTGGTGCGGGTGGCCTTCCTCACCGCGATCATCGTGAGCGTGATCGGTATCGCGCAGATCCCGTCGGGGCAGCGCGTGTCGGCGCCGTTCGAGGGCGAGTCGGGGGAGCCGAACACCTTCGGTGGCTACCTCCTGCTGATGATGGCGCTCGCCGGCGGCATGGCGCTCGAGACCGGGCGCCTGCGCGTGCGCGCGCTCTGCTTCGGGCTCGTCGCGCTCATGTCCGCGCCGTTCGTCTTCACGCTCTCGCGCGCCTCCTACCTGGGCGCGCTCCCGCTCGTGGGCGTGCTCGCGGTGTTCTCGTCGCGGCGACGGCTCCTGGTGCCGCTGCTGCTCGTCGTGCTCGCCGCCTCGCCGCTGCTCGTCGTCACCGCGCCCCCGGTCGTGCAGAAGCGCGTGCTCGAAACGTTCAGGCCGCAGGTGGACCAGCCGCGTGTCCAGGTGGGTCGCGTCGGGTTCGACCCGTCCACGTCCGAGCGGCTCCTCGGGTACAAGCACGCGGTGCAGAACTGGGTGCAGCGGCCGATCCTCGGCTACGGCGTGACCGGTGGCTTCTTCCTCGACGCCCAGTACCCGCGGACGCTCCTCGAGACCGGTATCCTCGGGCTCGGCTCCCTGTTCTGGCTCGTCTGGGCGCTGCTCCGGAGCGGGCACGCAGCGTTCCGCACGCTCGGCCGGGACGAGGACCGGGGCCTTGCGCTCGGTTTCCTCGCCGGCACCGCGGGGCTGCTCGGCCACGCGATCGGCTCGAACACGTTCATCATCATCCGTGTCATGGAGCCGTTCTGGTTCTTCGCGGCCGTCGTGATCATGCTGCTCCGCCTCCAGCGGGGCGACGCGCGCCCGGCGGCCGGCGCGCCGCCGCCGCTCGGCCGCGCCCGCCGGCTCGCGCCGGCGGGCGGGGCGTAGGCGACCGCGCCGCCGTGCCCTCCAGCTTCCACGACGCGCTCGCGGTCGTCCTGCCGTTCGTGATCGGGATCGAGCCGAAGAGCATCCTGGACGTCGGCATCGGATTCGGCAAGTACGGGGTGCTGTTCAGAGAATACCTGGACGTCGCCCGCCCGAGCGACCCCGGCGCGCCGTTCGATCCCACGCGGCGGACGACCAGGATCGACGGCATCGAGGCGCACGCGCCGTACGTCACGCCTCTCCAGCGGGCCGTCTACGACACGATCCACATCGGTGGAGCGCTCGAGCTGCTGCCGACGCTCGGGCGATACGACCTCGTGTTCGCCGCCGACTTGCTCGAGCATCTCACCAGGGATGACGGCCGCGCCTTCCTGGCCCTGAGCCTCGCCCGGGTCAACCTCGGCGTGCTCCTCGTCATGCCCGCGCTCGATTTCGAGCAGGGGGCGGTGTTCGGCAACGCGTACGAGATCCATCGCAGCTCCTGGGCGCCCGCGGACTTCGCGCCCTATCCGGACGCGGACGTCCTGACGTGGCGGCGCCAGCTGCTCGTCTGGCTCCCCTCGGACGGCGTCCGGCGTGTCCTGCCCCGGCCCACGCTGCGCGAGGCGCTCGGGCTCGCGGCGCGCGCGTGCCTCGTGCGCGTGCTCGGAGGACTCCGCAGCGAGGCGTGGCTCGACGAACACTGGCGCCGGCGCACGTGACGGGGCCGCACGCGCGAGGCCTCGGTGGGCGGCTCCTCGGCGGAAGCGCGCTCACGCTCGCCTCGAGCCTGCTCTCGCGCGGCATCGCCCTCGTCCAGTCCGTCGTGGTGGCGCGCGCGCTCGACCCCCGTCAGATCGGCGTGTTCGCGATCGTGACCTACGTGCTCGGGCTCGTCGCCGCCTTCGCGGACCTCGGTCTCCCCACCGCCGCGGCCAAGCTGCTCTCGGAGGCGCAGGGCGGGCGCGGCCCCCTCCGCCAGGTCGTGACGACGCTCGCGGTCGCGATGCTGGGCGTGGCCGGCCTGGCGGGCCTCGTGCTGCTCGCCGCCGCCGCGCCGCTCGCCGCGTTCTACGCCGAGCCCTCGCTCGCGGGGCTGTTCCGCCTCGGCGCGCCGCTCCTCGTCCTCTCGCTCCTCGGCGCGCTCGCCGCCGGCATGCTCCAGGGGCTCGGGCGGATCACGCGGCTCGCGGTGGCGGGCGTCGTCAAGGGGCTCGTCGCGCTCGCGGGCATCGTCCTCCTGGTCCGCCCGCTCGGCCTGGCCGGGGTCCTCGTCGCGTCGATCGTCGCCGAGCTCGTCATGTGGTTGTTCGTCGCGGGGCCGCTGGGCCGCGCGGCGGGCCCGCGGACGGACCGGGCGGCGCGCGCCCCGGCCGGAGCCGTCCTCCGCCGCGGTGTCCACGTCGCGGTGCCGGTGTTCCTGACGGGGCTTCTCGTGTGGGGCAGCGCGCTCTTCGTGCGCTCGTACGTCGCGGCGGGTCTCGGCTGGGCCGACGTCGGGTACTTCCAGCTGGCCGACGCGCTCGCGCGCGTGCTCTTGATCCTCCCCGCGGCGGTCGCGGTGCCGCTCGTGCCGCTCGTGTCGGAGAGCACGGCGGCGGGCGGCGCCGGCGCCGCCGAGCTGGCGCGGCTGTCCCTGCGCGCGACGCTCCTGGCCGTCCTCCCCGCGGCGCTCTTTCTGTACGTCGCGGCGCGCCCGCTCGTCGTGCTGGCCTACGGCGCCGCGTACGCGGGCGCCGGCCCGATCGCGGCGCTCCTGGTGCTGGCCGCCTTCTTCCAGGCCCTCGGTGTGATCGCGTCGTCCACACTCGTAGGCGCCGGCCGCGCCTGGGCCTGGCTCTGGATCCAGTCGGCGGGCTATGCGCTGCTCGGCCTCCTCACGGTGGGGCTCGTGCCCGTGCTCGGCCTCGCCGGCCTCGGGATGGCGCACATCGCCGCGGCGGCCCTCGCGCTCGTGCTCGGCCTCTGGTACCTCGCGCGGCGTCTCGACGTCCGGCTCGATGCGGTCGGCGCGCTGGCGCCCGTCGGCGTCCTGGGCTGGCTCGCCGCGTGGGGCCTCGAGCTGGCGGGCTCCGCCGGGATCGTGGCGGGGCTCGCCCTCGCGGGCGGCGTCGCGGCGCTCGAGTGGCGCGGGCTCAGCCGCGAGGAGGCCTCGTGGGTGCGGGCCGCGGCGCGGCGCGTGGGGCTCCGGTGAGCGTCGAGCTGTCGGTCGTCATCCCCGCGCTGAACGAGGGCGCCTCCATCGGCGAGCTCGTCCGGAGGGTGGCGCGCCGGCTCGAGCGGCTCGAGGTCCCGGGCGAGATCCTCGTCGTGGACGGTGGCTCGACGGACGGCACCCCGCGCTGGGCGGCGGAGGCCGGTGCCCGTGTCCTGACCCAGCCGGGGCGCGGCTACGCCGACGCGCTCGTCACCGGGCTCGGCGCCGCGACCGGCCGCTTCGTGCTCACGATGGACGCGGACTACTCGCACGACCCCGACTTCGTGGACTCGCTGTGGGCGCGTCGCGGCGCGGCCGATCTGGTCGTGGCGTCGCGCTACGTGCCGGGCGCCCACGCCCAGATGCCGCTCGCGCGGAAGCTCCTGAGCCGCGTGCTCAACGGCGTGAGCCGGTGGGCGCTCTCGCTGCCGGTGCGCGATCTCTCGAGCGCCTACCGCCTCTACCGCCGCGCGGCCGTCGAGACCGCCGGCCTGCGCGCGACGCACTTCGACGTGCTCATCGAGCTCCTGGCGCGGCTGCACGCCGCGGGCTGGCGGATCACGGAGGTGCCGTTCCACTACCGGCCGCGCGACCAGGGCCGGTCCCATGTCGCCTTTCTCCGGTTCGCGCTCGCGTACGGGCGGACGCTGGCGCGCATGTGGACGCTGCGGAACTCGCTCGAGTCGGCGGACTACGACGACCGGGCCTTCACCTCGCGCATCCCCGTGCAGCGCTACTGGCAGCGCCGTCGCTACGCGATCGTG
>MGBU01000166.1 GCA_001790205.1 Candidatus Rokubacteria bacterium GWA2_73_35
GGGCGGTGCGGGAGGCCTACCAGGCTTTGGGCTGGGGGCTCTACTTCGCGGGCAACCACGAGGCCGCGCTCCAGCGCTTCACGCAATATCTGAAAGCCGGCGGCACCGATCCCAACGCCTCGCGCGGGCGCGCCTTCGCGCTGTTCAGGCTCGGGCGCTACAAGGCTGCCGTGCCCGACCTCGAGGCCGCCGTCACGGCGGAAGACGCGAAGCGGCTCCTGCCGATCACCGAGGTGGTGCCGATTCCGGGGACCAAGCTCACGTGGGCCATCGCCTACAACGCGCGCAGCACGCTCGCCTGGCTCTACTACCGGACGGGCGAGGCGTCCCGCGCCGAGGCCGAGTTCCGCGGCGTGCTCAAGACCTATCCGTTCTGGGTCGACGCGCTGACGGGCCTGGGCTACAGCCTCCTCGCCGAGAAGAAGCTGACGGAGGCCGAGGAGCGGTTCCTCGCGGCGCTGCACGTGTCCCCGAACTACCCGGACGCCCGCCAGGGCCTCGCGAAGCTCAAGGAGGCACGTCAATGAGCAAGGTCGCGACCCTGAAGCTCCGGTCTCGCGTGAGGCTCGAGCGGTCGGCGGATTGCCGGGGGGGCCTGCTGATCGACATCCCGAGCGCGGCCCTCTGCCAGTGCAACGGCTCGGCGTGGGAGCTGCTGGGCGCGCTCAAGTCGGGCGCGAGCGTCGAGCAGCTCATCGGGCTGCTGACGACGGGTTACGCGGTCCCCGACGCCACCGCCCGGCACGACGTGTCGACGTTCATCCGGCAGCTCCGCTCGATCGGGGTCCTCAATGGCGCGGCCTAGCGTGCGCGTCGCCGTCACGGGCTTCGGTGGGCTCGACAACCCCGAGCCCGGGACCGCCGTGGCGCGGGCGCTCAGGCTCGGCATCCCGCAGGGGCTCACGATCGAGGCCCTCGGCTACGACCCCTGGCTGACCGGCGCCTACTCCCCGGGCCTGGTCGATCGTGTCCACCTGGCCGCGCCGCTCGCCGCCGGCGACGAGGCCGTGCTGGCGCGGCTCGTCGAGATCCACCGGGCGCAGCCCTTCGACGTGCTCCTGCCCTGCCTCGACCTCGAGGTCCCGGTCTACTCGCGGCTCGGCCCTCGGCTGGGCCAGGCCGGGATCCGGACGCTGCTGCCGGCGCTGGACCGGCTCCAGGTCGTCACCAAGGGGGCGCTGCCGTTGTTCTGCTACGAGAACGCGATCGCGACGCCCCGGACGCAGTTCGTGGCCAGCGTGAGCGACGTGCCCTTCCACGCCGACCAGTTCGGCTATCCGCTGATGGTGAAGGGCATGGTCGCCGGGGCCAAGCGCGCCAACAACCGCGAGGAGGCCTACGCCGAGGCGATCAGGCTCAACGAGATCTGGGGCGGGGGCGTGCTGCTGCAGGAGGTCATCGAGGGCGACGAGTACAACGCCGCGATGGTCGCGCGCGCCGACGGCTCGTGCCTGGCGCTCGTCCTGCTGCGCAAGCTCGGCGTGAACTGGCGCGGCAAGTCGTCGATCGGCGCCGTCGTGGACGACCCGGACTTCGAGCGGGACGCCCGCGCGATCCTCGCCAAGCTCCGCTGGCGCGGCCCCCTCGAGCTCGAGTTCGTCCGCAGCTACAAGGACCGGCAGCTCTACCTCATCGAGGTGAACAACCGCTTCCCGAGCTGGATCCTCGTGTCGCACTGGGCCGGCTGCAACCTGCCGGCGATGCTGGTGCGCGAGATCCTGGGACGGGAGCGCCAGGGGCCGCGGCGGGGCCGGGCCGGCGTGGCCTACGTGCGCGACGTCGAGGAAGTGGCCGTGCCCGAGGACACGGTCGAAACGCTCGGCCGGCTCGGCTCCGCCGAGGGGCGGCCGCTGGCGGCCGGTCCGAGCCGGACGCGGCGCGCGCCGGCGCGCGGACAGCCCTCCGTCCGCGTGGCCGTCACAGGCATCAGCTCGTTCAACGACGTGATGCCCGGGCTCGGGGTCGCCCGGGCGCTGGCGCGCGCGCCGGAGGTGGCCGCGGTCTACGGGCTCGGCAGCGGCTCCTACGACACCGGGCTCTACCGCGCGGACCTCTTCAAGGCCGTCTTCCAGCTGCCGACCGTGCAGGAGCCCGGGCCGCTGCTGGAGCGGATTCGCGCGATCCAGTCGGACGCGGGCATCGAGATGATCATCCCCTGCACCGACGCCGACGTGGAGCGGTTCATCGGGATCCGGGACGACCTCGCCCGGCTCGGCATCCGCACGCTGCTGCCGTCCGCCAGCGCCTTCGCGCGGGTGGACAAGCGGCACCTCCTCCCCCGCTCGGGCCGGCGCGACTGGGACGCCTTCTACGTCCCCGAGGCCGCGCTCATCCGGTCCGCCGACGCGATGACCCGGCGCGCGCGCGTGCTCGGGTTCCCCCTCGTCGTGAAGGGGCTCGTGCACCAGGCGCAGACGGTCTACACGCAGCCGGCGGCGGAGGCGGCGTGGCGCCGGCTCAGGCAGCAGGGGCAGGAGGAGGTGCTCGTGCAGCGCCACGTGCCGGGCGAGGAGTTCGCGGTGAGCGTCGTCTGCGACGACGAGCACCGGATCGTCGCCTCGGTGGCGATCAAGAAGCTCAAGCAGTGCGAGCGGGGCAAGACCTGGGCGGCGCGGGTCGTGTCCTTGCCCGCGCTGACGGAGAGCCTCGGCGCCATGCTGCGCGAGATCGGCTGGCGCGGGCCGCTCGAGGCGGAGTTCATCCGCGACGCCTTCCGCGAGCGCTTCGCGCTCCTCGAGCTGAATCCCCGCTTCCCGGCCTGGATCGGCTTCTCCGCCGACGCGGGCTCGAACCTGCCGCGCCAGGCGGTGCGGATGGCGCTCGGGGAGGCGCCGCTCGCCGGCGCCGAGGACGAGCGGGCGCTGTTCGCCCGCAACTGCCGCGAGATCTGCGTGGAGACGGTGCGGCTGGCCGCCTTCGTCGCCAACGGGATGGTGACGCATGCCTGAGACGAGAGCGTACGAGGCGCCGCAGGTCACGCGGCTGACCGTCGGGCGGATGGACAAGCACCGCACGTTCGACGTGCTGCCGGCCGAGACGCTCGACTCCCGCTGGGACATCCCGGGGCTGCTCGAGAAGTTCGGCTCGCCCCTGTTCCTGGTCTCCGAGCAGGCGCTGCGCGACCTCTACCGGAGCTTCCGCGACACCTTCACCGCGGCGGGGATCGACACGCACGTCGCGTACTCCTACAAGACGAACTACCTGCCGGCGGTGTGCTCGGTCCTCGCCGACGAGGGGGCCTGGTCGGAGGTAGTGTCCGGCATGGAGTACTCGCTGGCGCGGGCGCTCGGGACGCCGCCGGCGCAGATCGTGTTCAACGGGCCCTACAAGACCCGCGCGGAGCTCGAGACCGCCGTCGTCGAGGGCGCGCTGGTGAACATCGACAACTTCGACGAGATCGAGGCCCTGGACGACGTCGCCCGGACGGTCGGCCGGACGGCGCGGGTCGGGATCCGCGTGAACGTGCGCTACGGCGCGAACGGGTGGACGAAGTTCGGGTTCGGCTACGACAGCGGCGAGGCGCGGCACGCCCTCCAGCGTATCCGCCACGCGAAGCGCCTGCGCCTGGTGGCGCTGCACAACCACGGCGGCACCTTCAACCTGGACCCGCAGATGTACGCGACGGCGACGAAGGCGCTCATCGAGCTGGCCCGCATCGCGCGCAAGCTCGGCTTGAAGCCGACCACCCTGGACCTCGGCGGCGGCTATCCCTCGTCGAACCGGCTCAAGCCCGCCTGGGACGCGCCCGGCCGCCGCGCCGAGGCGAGCAACCTGGGGAGCTTCGCCGAGGCGATCCTCGGTCCGCTCGGCCGCGCGAAGGAGGCGTTCGGCGGCCGGCCGACGCTGATCCTGGAGCCGGGGCGCGCCGTCGTCGACGCCGCGGTGTTCCTGGCGAGCCGCGTGGTCGCCGTCAAGGAGGTGCCCGAGCAGGGCCCGGCTGTCGTGATCGACGCCGGCGTGAACGTGCTGCCGACCGCCTACTGGTACGACCATCCGATCGAGGCGCTGGACGACGAGAGCGGTGGCGGGGCCGGCAAGGTGCGCCCCACGCGCGTCTACGGTCCGCTGTGCATGCAGATCGACGTGGTGCGGGACCGCGCCCCCCTGCCACCGCTCAAGGTCGGCGCGCCCCTGGTCATCGCGAACGTCGGCGCCTACTGCGTGTCGCAGTCCATGCAGTTCATCCAGCCCCGGCCGGCCGTCGTGCTGCTGGGCCCGGGCGAGCCCGAGGTCGTGCGCCGGCGCGAGACCTGGCGCGACATCTTCGCCCTGGATCACGTCCCGGAACGCCTGCGTCGGGACGGCTACGCGCTCTGAGCTTGCTCGCCGTCGTCCTCCGCGGTCTGGCCCAGGTCGTCTTCAGCGATCGCCCGGCGGTCGGCCTGCTCGTCGTCGCCGCGACGGCGGCCGTGGCTCCGTGGAGCGCCCTCGCCGCGGTGGCCGGCGCGGTCGCCGGCACCGCCGCCGGGCGGGTCTTCCGGACGAGCGACGACGCCTCGTGGCGCGCCGGGCTCAGCGCCTACAACCCCGCGGTCGTCGGGATCTCGTGGGGAGGCGTGCTCGCGCGCCAGGAGGCGAGCGCCGGCCTGTTCCCGCTCGCGCTCGGCGCCGCGATCGCGCTCGACGCGCCGCTGCGCCGCGCCTCGGCGCGGCTCGGCCTGCCGCCGCTCTCGGCCGCGGCGGTCCTCACCGTCTGGCTCTCGTTCTGGGTCTTCCGCGCCTTCGGTCAGGATCTCTGGGCGTACCCGGGCCTCCTGCCCTGGGGGGAAGCCGGCGTCGCGGCGGCGATCGTCCTCGTGGCGGCCTCCACGCTCTGGACCGCGCCGCGCGCCGCGCTGACGACCACCGCCCTCGTCGCCGCGAGCGTCGCCGTGTGGCGCTGGGGCCTCGGCGAGCCGGGGCTCGGCCCCGCGGGCCTCTGGGCCTTCACGGTCGCCCCCGCCGCCTTCGGCACGAGCGCGGTGTTCCTGCGCGACTCGCGGCTCGGGCTCCTCGCGGGCGGCGCCGCCGCGCTCCTCGGCGCGGGGCTCTGGATCGCCTGGGTGGTCTCCGGAGCCGCCGGCGTCCTGCCGCCGGTGCTGGCGCCGTTCGTCCTCGGCGTCTGGGTCGTGCTGTGGGGCGTGGCGCGTCGGTGGGGCGCTGAGGCTCTCGATCCTGCCCTCGGGCTCGCGGCGGGGCTCGTCAGGCGGGCGCGACGCCGGCGGGCTCCGGCCGTCGTCCTCACCGGCGCGGGAGTGAGCACCGCCTCGGGGATCCCCGACTACGTCTCGGGGGCGTGGCTCGATCCCGAGGTCCCCGTGGCGGACTACGCCCACGACCGCTTCCTCGCCTCGCGCGCGTGCCGCGAGGCGTACTGGAACGCCTGCCATCGCTTCAGGCGGCACACGGTCGCCGCCCGGCCGAACCCGGCCCACCGCGCGCTCGCTGAGCTGGAGCGTCGCGGGGCGGTCGCCGCGGTCGTCACCCAGAACGTCGACGGCCTGCACCAGGCGGCCGGCTCCCGGGCGGTCGTGGAGCTGCACGGCAACATCGAGGGCCTGCGCTGTCTCGGCTGCGGCCTCCGCTACGCGTGGCCGCGCGACGAGGTCTGGCTGGCCGGCGACCCGCTCTGCGGCGCCTGCGGCTCGTGGCTCAAACCCGCCGTCATCGCGCTCGGCGAGGACCTGCCGCTCGACGCGTGGGCGGCGGCCGACGAGGCGGTCGCCCGCTGCGGGCTCCTGCTCGTGGTGGGCACGCAGGTGGCGATCTCCTCGGCCGCCGCCCTGCTCGCCGCGGCGCGCCGGCGCGGCGCGCGCGTCGTCTTCGTCAACACCGGGCCGGTGCTGGCGCCCGTGGGCCCCGACGACCTGTTCCTCCGCATCCCCGCGGAGCGCACGCTGCCCGCCCTCGCGCTCTTGCTCGACTGTCCGACCGACACGAGAGGGGAATCACGATGGCCACGATAGCGCCGCCGATCTTCGTCCTCCGGCCGCCTCGCGAGCAGGACGTGCCCGTCTACGCCGCCCACCTGGCCGACCCCGAGGTGTCCGTGTGGCTCGAGGATCGCTGCCAGCGCCCGGTGCCCGAGGCGGACGTCGCGGCGTTTCTCCTCGGCGGGGCGTGGTGCCGCTGGGCGATCGAGTGCGAGGGCGCGTTCGCCGGCGTCACGGGGCTGCACTACCCCGACTTCTCGTGGGGGGCTGCCCGGTTCTTCATCGTCATCGGCGACAAGCGCTTCTGGGGCCGGGGGCTCGGCGGCGGCGCGATCAAGGCCGTCGTGAGCCACGGGTTCATGGCCCTCGGGCTCCGGAAGATCACCTCCGACTACCTCGAGCCCAACCACGGCTCCTGCACGATCCACGAGCGCGCCGGGTTCACGGTCGAGGGGCGCCTGCGCGAGGACGCCTGGCGGCAGGACCGCTGGGTGGACCGGATCCTCGTGTCGCTGCTCCGCGACGACTACCTGGCGATGACGGCCGCGAGGCGCTGACGCGCCCGGGCTGACGGCGAGGCGACCATGTGCGGGATCGCGGCAACCGTGGACGTCGACGAGGCGGCGGTCTTCGCGCGGCTGTTCGCGCCGCTCGGGCACCGCGGCCCCGACGAGAGCCGCGCGATCGACGCCGGACGCGCGCGGCTCGGCTGCCACCGCCTCGCCATCGTCGACGCTGCGGGAGGGCGGCAGCCCCTCCCCAGCAGCGACGGGCGCCGGCTCCTCGTGTTCAACGGCGAGATCTACAATCACCGCGCGCTCCGCGACGAGTTCCGCGGCTACGCGTTCCAGACCGAGACCGACGGCGAGGTCATCTTCCCGGTCGTCGCGGCCGAGGGCCCGCAGGGCCTGCGGCGCCTGCGCGGGATGTTCGCGTTCGTCCTCGTCGACCTCGCGAGCGGGGACTTCCTGGCGGCGCGCGACCCGCTGGGCATCAAGCCCCTGTACGTGCTCCCGGTCGGGGACGGCCACGCCTTCGCCTCGGAGATGAAAGCGTTCGCCGGGCTCGACGGCCCCTTGCGCTTCCTGCCGCCGGGCCACTATCTCACCGCCCGGGGTCTCGGCCGCTACTACCGCGCGCCGGCGCGGCGCTGGCGGATCGAGCGGCCGTCGCTGCGCCGGGTGCTCGAGGAGGCCGTCAGGACGCACCTGCCCGAGGCCGGCCCCTGCGGCGTGCTGCTGAGCGGCGGCGTGGACAGCAGCGCGGTCGCCGCGCTCGCCGCGCGCATTCGCCCGGACCTGACGGCCTACACCATCGGGCTCCGGGGCGCGCCGGACACGGGCGCGGCCGCCGAGGTCGCGGCGTACCTCGGGCTCCGCCACGTCGTCCTCGAGGTCTCGGAGGACGAGGCGCGGGCCGCGCTCGCCCCGGCTGTCTGGCACCTGGAGAACCACCACCCGGCGATGGTGCGCAACGCGCTGCCGCTCTACTTGCTTTCCCGTCGGGTCAGCGAGGACACGAAGGTGGTGCTCGGCGGCGATGGCGCCGACGAGCTGTTCGCGGGCTACGACTACCTGGCGTCGCTCGCGCCGCGCGCGTGGCCCGAGGCGCTCGAGGCCGGGATCAACGAGCTGCACCGGACGGAGCTCCAGCGGGTCGACCGGATGACGATGGCGCACGGCGTGGAGCTGCGCGTGCCCTTCCTCGACCTGCCCGTCGTCGAGCACGCCATCGACCTCCCCGGCTCGGCGAAGATCCGGACGGTTCGGGGTCGTCGGATCGCGAAGTGGGCGCTCAGGGCCGCCGTCGCGGATCTCCTGCCGGCGTCCGTCTGCTGGCGCGACAAGGCGCCGTTCGCGGCGGGCAGCGGGTTCGCCGGCCTCGCGCTGGGCGACGCCGAGACCTGCCGCCGCCTCTGGTCAGAGCAGTTTCCCCACGCGCGCGACGCCGACGGGATCTGGACGGACGCCGACCGCTTCACGGGCTTCGATGAACACCACGGGCAGCCGCTCCTCGCCCTCTTCCGACGCTAGCGGGCGCTGGGCCGGCGCGATTCTCCTCGGCCGCGCCGTCCTCGTCGGCTTCGGCGAGATCTGGCTCACCCCGAGCGCCCTCGCGGGCGGGGCCATGCTGCTCGGGGTGCTCGTGCTGTCGCCGCGCGCGGCGGCGCTCGCGCTCACCGGCGCGCTCGTGGCGACCGGGTGGGCGTTCTGGGCCCAGCGGGACGCGCGGC
>MGBU01000167.1:0-1020 GCA_001790205.1 Candidatus Rokubacteria bacterium GWA2_73_35
ACCCCCTTCGTGATCACGAGGTCGGTGAGGTGATAGATCCGGTCGATGACGAGGAAGAAGGTGAAGAGCGCTCCACCGAACAGGAAGGGCGACACGAGCTCGCGCAGGATGTAGCGATCGAGCACGAGGAGCTTCACGGGTCTGTTGTACCATAGGCGCGTGCCTCGCCCAGTGTCGCCTAAGGCCTGGAGATCGCTGGTCGCGCTCGTCGCGCTCGCGCTCACCGCCCTCGGCGCGCGCCCACCCGGCGTCGCCGCGGAGCCCGACCGCCTCGACCGCTTCCGCGAGCTCGCGCTGGCGCGCCAGGACACGGGCCAGCCCGACGCGGAGTCGCCGGACGCGTACCGCGAGATGTACGCGCTGCTCGACGAGGAGATCGTCGAGAGCCTCGCGACCGGCGGCGTGTTCGCGTCGCCCGGTTTCCTGCAGGAGCGGCTCGACGGGTTCAGCGAGGCCTGGGGCGCCGCGGCGCTCGGCGTCGTCGGCGTCGGCCGGCTGGTCGTCGGCGCCTTCCAGCTCAGCGACGCCCCGGGCGTCAACTCCGTGCGCGTGTACGGCCGGCTCGGCGGCGAGGCCGTGCTCCTCGCCACGGTCCACCGCGAGGGCCGGCCCGTGGTGCTCCCGCTCCCGCCGGCGCCGGACGGCGCGCCGCAGTTCCTGGCGGCGTGGGAGGGTCCGTCCACGGGGCGCGGCACGCGCGCGCTCCGGATCGAGCTGCTGCGCCCGCGCGGCGACGGCGTGCGCACCGCCTGGAGCACCGCCGAGCAGTACCCCGAGGGGCTGCTCGCGCGGGCATGGTCGCTGCGCGAGGGCCAGCTCCGCCTCCGGTACGAGCTCCGCTATCCCGGCTGGACGCCCGGCTGCGCGGCGCAGACGGAGGGGGAGGACGTCTGGCGGCTGGCGCCCGGCGGCGGCGGCTTCGTGCGCGCCGGCCGCATCCAGCACCGCGCGTGGCACCGCGAGCTGCGCGCCGCGGTCGCGCGCTTCCTCCTGGCGCTCGCGGCGGGGGACCGCGCGGCG
>MGBU01000167.1:1083-14132 GCA_001790205.1 Candidatus Rokubacteria bacterium GWA2_73_35
CCCGCGTGCGACGCGCCCGACGACGACACGAGCCCGCGCCGGGTGTCGGTGGCCGCGCGCGGCGAGCGCTCGCCGTGGGAGCTCACCTGGGAGCGCGCCGGCGCGCGCTGGCGGCTCGTGGCGGCGAGCCGGGTGCTCCAATGACGGCTCCCACGATGGCCGAGATCCCGGATCGCTACGAGCCGTCGGCGGTCGAGGCGCGCTGGTACCCGATGTGGGAGGAGCGCGGCTACTTCCGCGCGAATCCCGCGGCGCCGGGCGAGGCGTTCAGCGTCGTGATCCCGCCTCCGAACGTGACCGGCTCGCTCCACATGGGCCACGCGCTCAACAACACCCTCCAGGACGTGCTCGTCCGGATGAAGCGCATGGACGGCTTCAACACCCTCTGGGTGCCCGGCACGGACCACGCGGGCATCGCCACGCAGTACGTCGTCGAGCGCCAGCTCACGGCGGAGGGCAGGACGAAGCAGGACCTCGGCCGCGAGGCGTTCGTCGAGCGGGTGTGGCGCTGGAAGGAGGCGTCGGGCGGGACGATCATCCGCCAGCTCAAGCGTCTCGGCGCCTCGTGCGACTGGTCGCGCGAGCGCTTCACGATGGACCCCGGCCTCTCCCGCGCGGTCCGCGAGGTCTTCGTGCGCCTCTGGGAGGAGGGGCTCGTCTACCGCGACGATTACATCGTCAACTGGTGCCCGCGCTGCCAGACCGTGCTCGCCGACCTCGAGGTCGAGCGCGAGGACCGCGACGCCGAGTTCGTCTATATCAAGTACGGCCCGGTGACGCTCGGCACCGTCCGGCCGGAGACGAAGCTCGGCGACACCGGGCTCGCCGTCCACCCGAAGGACAAGCGCTACGCCGCCTACGTCGGCCGGACGCTCCAGATCCCCTCCGTCGACGGGACGATCGCGGTGCGGGTGGTCGCCGACGAGGCGGTGGACCCGAAGTTCGGCACCGGCGTGATCAAGGTCACGCCCGGCCACGACCCGGTGGACTTCGAGATCGGCCGGCGCCACGGCCTGCCGGTGCGGACCGTCATCGGCTTCGACGGCAGGATGACCGCCGCGGCCGGCCGCTACGCGGGCCTCGACCGCTTCGAGTGCCGGCGGCGCATCGTCGAGGACATGCAGGCCCTCGGCCTGATCGAGCGCGTCGAGCCCTATCGCCACGCGGTCGGCGTCTGCTACCGGTGCAAGACGGTGGTCGAGCCGCTGGTCTCCAAGCAGTGGTTCGTGCGGATGAAGCCGCTGGCCGAGCCCGCGATCAAGGCCGCGCGCGAGGGGCGGCTCCGGATCGTGCCGCGCGGCTGGGCCAAGACCTACTACCACTGGATGGACAACATCCGCGACTGGCCGATCTCGCGCCAGCTCTGGTGGGGTCACCGCATCCCGGTCTGGTACTGCGACGCCTGCGCGAGCACGCACGTCGCACGGACGGACGTGGCGCGCTGTCCCGGGTGCGGGGGCGCCGTACGCCAGGACGAGGACGTGCTCGACACGTGGTTCTCCTCGGGACTCTGGCCGTTCTCCACGCTCGGCTGGCCCGACGACACGCCCGAGCTCCATCGCTACTACCCGACCTCCGTGCTCGTGACCGGATTCGACATCCTCTTCTTCTGGGTCGCCCGGATGGCGATGCTCGGGCTGCGCTTCATGGGCGACGTGCCGTTCCACGACGTCTACATCCACGCCCTGGTCCGCGACGCCGAGGGCCAGAAGATGTCGAAGTCGAAAGGGAACGTCATCGACCCGCTCGTCGTGATGGACGAGTACGGCACCGACGCGTTCCGGTTCACCCTCGTCGCGCTCGCCGCGCAGGGCCGGGACATCCGTCTGGCGGCGGAGCGCATCGAGGGCTATCGGAACTTCGCGAACAAGCTCTGGAACGCCGCGCGACTGGTGCTCTCGAACCTCGACGGCTACGAGCCCGCGCGGGCCCGCCGCGCGCCCCGCCGGGCGGCCGACGCGTGGATCGAGAGCCGCCTCGCGGCGACGGTCGGGGCGGTGCGCACGAGCCTCCGGCGCTACCGCTTCAACGACGCCGCCTCGGCGATCTACCAGTTCCTCTGGCACGAGTTCTGCGACTGGTACCTCGAGATCGCCAAGCTCTCGCTCTACCGGCCCGAGCGTCCCGCCGAGCGCCTGCGCACCCAGCACACGCTGGTCACCGTGCTCGAGGCGACGCTCCGGCTCCTGCATCCCTTCATGCCGTTCATCACCGAGGAGCTCTGGCAGCGCCTGCCGCACGCGGGCGACTCGATCATGGTCGCGCCGTACCCCAGGGCCCGCGGCCGGCGCGGAGACCCCGAGGCGGAGCGCGCGATGCGCGCGGTCATGGACGTGACCACGGCCATCCGCACCATCCGCGGCGAGATGCGGATCCCGCCGGGCGTCGCGCTCGCGGCGACGCTCCGGCCGCCGCGGGACGCGCGCGGGCTCTTCGAGGCCGGCCGGCCGCTGGTGGAGGCCCTGGCGCGCGCGCGCCTGACGCTCGACCCGGACGCCGCGCGGCCCCGGAACTCGGCGCTCGCCGTCGTCGGCGCCGCCGAGCTCTACGTGGACCTCGAGGGCGTCGTCGACCTCGCCGCCGAGCGACAGCGCCTCCAGAAGGAGATCGGGCGCGCCGCCGAGGCGATCGCGTTCCTCCGGGGCAAGCTCGCGCGGAAGGAGTTCGTCGAGCGGGCGCCCGTCGAGATCGTCGAGCGGGAACGCGAGCGCCTCGGCGAGCAGGAGGCGCTCCGCGCCAAGCTCGCCGCGAGCCTCGGCTGGATCGGTGACGGCGCCGCCTAGCGCACCGCACGTCGTCCGCCTCGGCGCCGTGGCCTCCACGCAGGCGGTGGCGTTCGCGCTCGCCGCCGAGGGAGCCCTGGACCGCACGGTGGTGGTCGCGGAGCACCAGACGGCGGGCCGCGGCCGGCGGGGCCGGGCCTGGGCCGACGTGCCGGGCGCGAGCCTGCTGGCGTCCATCGTGGTGCGCCCGCGCCTCGCGCAGGCGCTCCTGCCGGCGGTGTCGCTCACGACCGCGGTCGCGGTCGCCGAGGCGCTCGGCGCGGTGACCGGCCTCGCGCCCCGGCTCAAGTGGCCGAACGACGTCCTGGTCGGCGGGCGCAAGATCGCGGGCATCCTCGTCGAGTCCAGGCTCGACCCGGCGCCGCTTCTCGTCGTCGGCGTCGGCGTCAACCTGGCCCAGACGAGCTTCCCGCCGTCGCTCGAGGCCCGCGCCACGTCGGTGCGCCGGGAGACGGGCCGTGGCGTCGAGCGGGACGCGCTCCTCGGCGCGGTCCTCGCGGCCTTCGACGCGTGGCGCGCGCGCCTCGAGCGGGAGGGCTTCGGCCCGGTGCGCGCGCGCTGGCTCGCCCTCGCCGACACCGTGGGCCGGCGCGTGACGGTCGACGGCCTCGAGGGCGCGGCCGTCGGCCTCGACGCCGACGGGGCGCTGCTCGTGGACGACGGCGCCGCCGTGCGCCGCGTCACCGCCGGGGAGCTCACCGAGATCGGGGGGGAGCATGCTGCTCGTCGCTGACGTCGGCAACACCAACACGAAGATCGGCGTCTTCGAGGGCCCCCGCCTGCTCGTCTCGTGGCGGCTCACGAGCCGCCGCGAGCAGACCGCGGACGAGTACGGGATCTTCTTCGAGACCCTCCTGCGCACGCGCGGGATCCCGGTCAGCGCCGTCCACGGCGTCGCCCTGTCGAACGTCGTCCCGCCGGTGCAGCAGACGCTCGAGCGCATGTTCGAGGAGTACTTCGGCCACGCGCCGCTCACCGTCGAGCCCGGCGTGAACGTGCCGCTGCCGCTCGCGGTGGATAACCCGCGCGAGGTCGGCCCCGACCGCGTCGTCGACGCCTACGCGGCCATGGTCAAGTATGGCCCGCCGCTCATCGTCGTCGACCTGGGCACCGCCACGACCCTGCACTGCGTGAACGCGCGCGGCGAGTTCGTCGGCGGCGCGATCGCGCCCGGCATCGCCACCGCGATGGACGCGCTCGTCAGCCGCGCCGCGCGCCTGTTCCGGGTGGAGCTGGTGCGTCCCAAGGAGGCGATCGGCCGCAACACGGTGACCAACATCCAGTCGGGCGTGATCTACGGCTACGCGGGCCTGATCGACGGCCTCGTCGAGCGCATGAAGGCGGAGCTCGGCGGCGCGCCGAAGGTCATCGCGACCGGCGGCCTGGTGCCGCTCATCGCCGACGCGGCGCGCTCGATCCAGCACGTCGACGAGCACCTGCGCCTGGAGGGCTTGCGCCTGATCTACGAGGCCGTGTATCCGACCGTGTAGCGGGGCCCCCGAGACCCGCGACCTTCGACCGTGTCGCGGGGCCCGCGAGACCCGCGACCTCCGGGGGCACGCAGCCTCCCGCGTTGACACCCCGGAGGCCCGCCGGTATAGTGATACGAAATCTGGTATACCAGTGGGCGGGGGATCCCTATATACGGGATCGTCCCGGGCAACCACGAGCCGGGCGATGGGAGGGGAGCCGATGGGGATGTGGGTCGGCCGAGGGCGCAAGGCGCGGGTGGCGTACGGCTTCGATGACATCGCGCTGGTCCCGGGCGCGGTGACGGTCAACCCCAACGAGGTCGATATCTCGTGGGAGCTCTGCGGCCACCGGTTCGAGATCCCGATCATCGCCGCCGCGATGGACGGCGTGGTGGGCCCGCGGCTCGCGGCCGAGATGGGCCGGCTCGGCGGCCTCGCGGTGCTGAACCTCGAGGGCGTCTTCTCCCGCTATGCGAGCCCCGAGGAGGTCCTGGACCGCATCGTGTCGGCGAGCCAGGAGGAAGCGACCAGGATCATCCAGTCGATCTACGGCGAGCCGATCAAGGAAGAGCTGATCCACCAGCGCATCCGCGAGATCAAGAAGGGCGGGGGGCCCGCGGTGGTCTCCTCGATCCCCCAGCGCGCCGAGCGCTTCGCGCAGATCGCGCAGGAGGCCGGCGCGGACGTCTTCGTCGTCCAGTCCACGGTCACGACCGCCCGGCACATCGCCACCGAGTACACGCCCGTCGACCTCCGCAAGCTCAAGAAGCAGCTCGCGATCCCCCTGATCGTCGGCAACGTCGTCACGTACGAGGCGTGCCTCGAGCTGATGGACGTGGGCGCCGACGCGCTGCTGATCGGCGTCGGGCCGGGCGCGGCGTGCACGAGCCGCGAGGTGCTCGGCCTCGGCGTGCCCCAGGTCACGGCCACCGCGGACGCGGCGGCCGCGCGCGACTTCCACTGGAAGCAGACCGGTCGCTACGTGCCGATCATCACCGACGGCGGCATGACGACCGGCGGCGACGTCTGCAAGGCGCTCGCCTCGGGGGCCGACGCAGTCATGATCGGCTCCGCCTTCGCGCGCGCCGTCGAGGCGCCCGGGCGCGGCTTCCACTGGGGGATGGCCACGCCGCACGCGAACCTGCCGCGCGGCACCCGCATCCGCGTGGGCATCGCCGGGCCGCTCGAGCAGATCCTCTTCGGGCCGGCCTTTACGGAGGACGGCACGCTCAACCTCGTGGGCGCGATCCGCACCTGCATGGGCTCCGTCGGGGCGCGCAACATCCGGGAGCTCCAGCTGACCGAGCTGATCATCGCGCCCACGATCAAGACGGAAGGCAAGGTCTTCCAGCAGGCGCAGAAGCTGGGTCGTCCGCGCTAACGCCGGCGGCGAGCGCCACGGTGGACGCCGCGGACAAGGTCGCGGTCCTCGACTTCGGATCGCAGTACACGCAGCTCATCGCGCGCCGGATCCGCGAGCTGTCCGTGTACTCGGAGATCCTGCCGCCGACACACCCCCTCGACGCCCTCCTCGCCGCCGGCTACAAGGGCATCGTCCTCTCGGGTGGGCCCTCGAGCGTCTACGAGGACGGCGCGCCGCTCCCGCCACGGGCGCTCTTCGAGGCCGGCGTCCCTGTTCTGGGGATCTGCTACGGCATGCAGGCCATGGGCTACCTCCTCGGCGGCCACGTCGTTCCCGCCGAGCGGCGGGAGTACGGGCGCGCCGAGATCGAGCTCGACGCGGGCACGAGCCCGCTCTTCCGCGGGATCACGCCCGACGCCGAGGGGCGGCTCGCCGTGTGGATGAGCCACGGCGACACGGTGCTGCGCCCGCCCAAGGGGTTCACGGCGCTCGGCGCGACGCCGAACTGCCCGGTCGCCGCGATGGCCGACGCGACGCGGAAGCTCTACGCCGTCCAGTTCCACCCCGAGGTCGTCCACACCCCGCAGGGCCGGACGATCCTCGACAACTTCCTCGACATCTGCGGCGCGCGCCGCACCTGGTCCATGGCCGGGTTCATCGACAGCACCGTCCAGGCCATCCGGGAGCGGGTCGGCGACCAGCGCGTGCTCTGCGCGCTCTCGGGCGGCGTCGACTCCTCGGTCGTCGCCGTCCTGGTGCACCGGGCGATCGGCGACCAGCTCACGTGCGTCTTCGTGGACAACGGGCTGCTCAGGAAGGGCGAGGCCCAGTCGGTCGTTCACACCTTCCGCGACACCTTCAAGATCAATCTCATTCACGTCGAGGCATCCAGGCGATTTCTCGACGTTCTTCACGGGGTGACCGACCCCGAGCTCAAGCGCAAGCGGATCGGCGCCGAGTTCATCGCGGTCTTCGAGGACGAGGCCCGGCGGCTCGGCGAGATCCGCTGGCTCGCCCAGGGCACGCTCTACCCCGACGTGATCGAGTCGGTCTCGTTCCGCGGCCCGTCGGCGACGATCAAGACGCACCACAACGTGGGGGGCCTCCCGCTCACGATGCAGCTGCGCCTGATCGAGCCCCTGCGCGAGCTCTTCAAGGACGAGGTGCGGCGGCTCGGCGAGCTGCTCGGCCTGCCGGCCGAGATCGTCTGGCGCCAGCCGTTCCCGGGGCCGGGCCTCGCCATCCGCGTCCTCGGCGAGGTCGCGCCCGAGCGCCTCGAGATCCTGCGCGACGCCGACGCGATCGTCCAGGAGGAGGTGCGGGCCGCGGGCCTCGAGCGCGAGGTGTGGCAGGCCTTCGCGGTGCTGCTCCCGATCCGGACGGTCGGCGTGATGGGCGACTTCCGCACCTACGCGCACGTGATCGCGCTGCGCGCCGTGATGAGCCAGGACGCGATGACCGCCGACTGGGCCCGGCTGCCGTACGACCTGCTCGGGCGCATCTCGAGCCGGATCATCAACGAGGTGAAGGGCGTCAACCGCGTGGTCTTCGACATCTCGTCCAAGCCCCCGTCCACCATCGAGTGGGAGTAGGAGGTGAGGCCGTCCGACGGCCGAGCCGGCGCTTCCATGGCCCGGGAATGACCCGTGCAGCATAGCGAGTTCGTCCACCTCCACGTCCATTCCGAGTACAGCCTCCTCGACGGCGCGGCCCAGCTCGAGAAGCTGGTCGCCCGGGCGAAGGCGCTGCGGTTCCCCGCGATCGCGCTCACCGACCACGGCAACCTCTTCGGCGCGATCGACTTCTACCTGGCGGCGCAGAAGGCGGGCGTCAAGCCGATCCTCGGGTGCGAGCTGTACGTGGCGCCCGGAAGCCGCAAGGACCGCGGCTCGCAGGACGGCGGCTACGAGGGCGCGAACCATCTCACGGTCCTCGTGCGGGACCGGGCCGGCTACCGGAACCTCGTCAGGCTGGTCTCGAAGGCGTACCTCGAGGGCTTCTACTACAAGCCGCGCGTGGACCGGGAGCTGCTCGCCCAGCACGCCGAGGGGCTGCTCGTCCTCTCCGGGTGCCTCAACTCGGAGGTCTCGCGCCTGATCTCGGCGGGCGACGCCGCACGGGCGCGCGAGACCGCCGGCTGGTACCAGGAGGTGTTCGGGCGCGACCACTACTTCATGGAGGTCCAGGCGCACGGCCTCGAGGAGCAGGCGCGCGTCACGGCCGCGACGCTCGAGATCGCCAGGGCGCTCGGGGCGCCGGTCGTGGGCACGAACGACTCGCACTACCTCGAGGCGGGCCACGCGCACGCCCACGAGGCGCTCCTCTGCATCCAGACGGGCACGACGCTCGGCGACCCGGACCGCTTCCGCTTCTCGACGCAGGAGTTCCACGTCAAGTCGGCCGAGGAGATGGCGCGCGTCTTCGCCGAGCTGCCGGAGGCGTGCCGCAACACGCTCGCGGTCGCGGAGCGCTGCAACCTCACGCTCGACTTCGGCGCGTTCCACCTGCCGCGCTACGTCGTCCCCGCGGGCCACACCCTCGACAGCTATCTCGGCGAGCTGGCGCGCGCCGGGCTCCGGCACCGGTACGCTCCGGGCCCCGGCGACGCCCTCGAGGCGCGGCTCGCGCACGAGCTCGGCGTCATCGAGAAGATGGGCTTCGCCGGCTACTTCCTGGTCGTGTGGGACTTCATCCGCTACGCGCGCCAGCAGGGGATCGCCGTCGGGCCCGGGCGCGGCTCGTCCGCCGGCTCGCTGGTGGCGTACTGCCTGGAGATCACGAACATCGATCCGATGCGCTACGGGCTGCTGTTCGAGCGCTTCCTGAACCCGGAGCGGATCTCGATGCCCGACATGGACATCGATTTCGCCGACGACCGGCGCGACGAGGTCATCCGGTACGTCGCCGAGCGCTACGGCCGGGACCGGGTGGCCCACATCATCACGTTCGGGACGCTGGGCGCGAAGGCGGCGATCCGTGACGTCGGCCGCGTCCTGGGCCTCCCGTACGCCGACGTGGACCGGATCGCGAAGCTCGTGCCGAGCTTCCCGCTGAACATCACGCTCGACGACGCCTATCAGAAGTCGCTGCCGCTCGCCGAGCTGGTGAAGGGGCAGCCGCACGTCAAGGAGCTCTGGGACATCGCGCGGACGCTCGAGGGCTGCACGCGCCACGCCTCGGTCCATGCCTCGGCGGTGGTCATCTCGGACGAGCCGCTCGAGGAGTACGTCCCGCTCTACCGGGACCCCAAGCGCCCCGAGCTGATCACCGGCTACGCGATGGGCCCGATCGAGAAGCTCGGGCTCCTCAAGATGGACTTCCTCGGTCTCCGCACGCTGACCGTGCTCGCCAACACGGTCGCGCTCGTCCGCGAATCGCGGGGGATCGAGATCGACCTCGACGCGCTGCCGCTCGACGACGCGAAGACCTACGAGCTCCTGGCGGAGGCGAAGACCTTCGGCGTGTTCCAGCTCGAGTCGGGTGGCATGCGCGACGCCCTGCGCGGGCTCAAGCCCGAGCGGCTCGAGGACGTGATCGCGATGGTCTCGCTCTACCGACCCGGTCCGATGGACCTGATCCCCGACTTCATCGCCCGCAAGCACGGGCGGTCGCGGATCGCGTACGAGCACCCCGCGATGGAGACGTTCACGCGGGAGACGTACGGGATCATGGTGTACCAGGAGCAGATCATGCAGATCGCCTCCGAGATGGCGGGCTTCACCATGGGCGAGGCGGACACGCTCCGCCGCGCGATGGGCAAGAAGGACCGCGACCTCATGGCCAAGCAGCGGGACAAGTTCCTCGCGGGCTGCGCCGAGCGCGGCACGCCGGCGGCGAAGGCCGACCACGTCTGGGAGCTGATGGAGAAGTTCGCCGGCTACGGATTCAACAAATGCTTAGAAGGAAACACCGCCGTCGAAATGGCCGACGGCAGCCGAAAGCGAATCATCGACATCCGCCACGGTGATGTTGTTCTCACAAAAGACGGTCCCGCTGTCGCCCATGCTGCAATGCCAAGCGGCATTCGAACCATAGGCGAACTCCGACTCGCAAACGGAATGCGGCTGCGATGCACACCGGATCATCCGTTGTTCACTCAGCGCGGTTGGGTCGACGCGCAAGCCCTCACCGAAGACGATTTCGTCGGAGTTGTTCGGGCTCTTCCCTGCGGCTCAACGGCCGTCGCTGAACATCTGCCAGCGCTGCTCGGCTACGCATTGTCTGAGGGCGGCCTCGGTTACGATACGCACTTCTATCTCCATTCGACGGTCGAGGACGAGCTTCAAGATATGGCACGCATCATCGAGCGATTCGAGAACACCGTCGTGCGGATCGATCGACGCGCTCAGAAAGAGGCGTCGGCCGTGCGGCCCGCGCGGATCGATCGAACGCGACCGCCGGCAGCGGTCACGTTCCTATATGAGACGTGTGGTTTGCGTGGCAAGACCGCGCTAAATAAGGACGTTCCGGCGCTTGTTGATCACTGGAATCGCAACGCCATTTCGATTCTTGTCGCGAAGATGTTGCAGGGGGATGGCTGCGTTCATGCGCAGACACGATCCGTCTACTACGCAACCTCGTCCGAGCGCCTCGCTACATCCTTTCGTCGGCTACTGCTCAAGCTTGGCCTCACCTCGACGATCCATCGGAAATCGTTCCCTTACCGCGGCTCCATCAGGAGCGGGTTCACCGTCAATCTGCTCGGTGGGCGGGCGGCCTATGCGCGGTTACGCGCACACGTCGGGCGGCATCTCGTCGGTGAAAAGCAGCGTGCGCTGGAGCAGCTGATCGAGTCCGATGATCAACTAACGCAGCGGTGCGCTCGGACCAATCTCGACGTCATTCCACCCGTGCTGTTCCTCGCAGAGTTACGTGCTGCGATCCTCAAACGGTATCCGACGCTACGCGCCGGATGCCACGACCTGGGTCTGTCTGAACGGCTGCTCCGGTCTACATGGCGCGGCGGTATTCGCCGTGAAACTCTTGCGTTTCTCGCGGAGCAGCTGGACTCGCCATCACTTCACGCTCTCGTTGACGCACCAATCGGCTGGTCACGAGTTCGCGGATTCACCGTGCAAGGCCAAGAGCCGACGTACGACGTCGAGGTCCCTGGCGCACGGAGCTTCATCGCGAACGGCCTGGCCGTGCACAACTCGCATGCGGCGGCGTACGCGCTCGTCGCCTACCAGACGGCGTACTTCAAGGCCAACTACCCGGTCGAGTTCATGGCGGCGCTGCTCACGTCGGAAATGGGCGACACCGACAAGATCGTGAAGTACATCGAGGAGTGTCGCGCGATGGGCATCCGGGTCGAGCCGCCCGACGTCAACGGGTCGGCCGTGCGGTTCAGCGTCGCCGGCGACACGGTCCGCTTCGGCCTGGCCGCCATCAAGAACGTCGGCGAGGCCGCGATGGCCTCGATCCTCCGGACGCGCGCCGAGGCCGGGTCGTTCACGACGCTCGACGACTTCTGCGCCCGCGTGGACCTGCGCCTCGTGAACCGGCGGGTGCTGGAGAGCCTGATCAAGGCGGGCGCCTTCGACTCGCTGGGGCTGCCGCGCGCGCACCTGCTCGCCACCGCCGACGTCGCGCTCGAGAGCGGGCAGCGCCAGCAGCGCGACCGCGCCGAGGGCCAGGCTTCGTTCTTCGATCTGCTGCCGGCCGAGCCCGCGCGCCCGCGCGGGCCGGCGGTCGAGGTCGTGCCCGAGTGGGACGACGACCAGCGCCTGGCCGGCGAGAAGGAGGTCCTCGGTTTCTACATCTCGGGCCATCCGCTCGCGCGGTTCCGCGACCTCGTCGAGCCGCTCGGCATCACCACGCTCGGCGAGCTCGGCGCGAAGGGCCACGGGGCGCGCGTGCTCCTCTTCGGCCACGTCGTGGGCCTCAAGGAGACCCAGACCCGGAGCGGCAACCGCATGGCGTTCTTCACGCTCGAGGACATGGACGGCACCGTGGACGTCACGGTCTTCCCCGAGCCGTTCAGGGCGGCGGCGCCCCTGCTGCGCGCGCGCGAGCCGGTGCTCGTGAGCGGGCGCGTGGACGACGGCGAGAAGGGGCGGGTCGTCCTCGCCGAGGACGTGCGGCCGCTCGAGCAGGCGCTCGGGGCGCGGAACGGCCGGGCGCGCGGGGGCGGCGCGGGCGGCGAGCCGAGCGCCTGCCGCATCCGCGTCGCGGCCGGCCACGACCCGGCGGCGACGCTGGCCGCGGTGCGGCAGGTCTGCGCCGAGCACCCGGGCGGCGTCCCGGTCTTTCTCCACCTCCTGCTGCCCGCGCAGGAGGTCGTCGTGCGCGCCCGCGGCCTCGCCGTGGACGGCAGCGCCGCGCTCGTGGCGCGGGGCGAGTCGCTCCTCGGTCCCGGCGCGATCAGCGTGGAGTATGCCGGACGCGCTTGACTTCGAGCAGCCGCTGCTCGAGCTGGAGAACCGCATCACGGCGCTCCAGGCCGAGGACTCGCCGCGCGCGCGCGACGAGGTCGCCAGGCTCGAGGAGCGCCTCGCGCGCCTGCGCCAGCGGACGTACGCGGGCCTCAGCGCCTGGCAGCGCACCCAGCTCGCCCGCCATCCCCGGCGGCCGCACGCCCGCGACCTCATCCGACTGCTGTTCACGGACTTCGTGGAGCTGCACGGCGACCGTCTCTACGGCGACGACGCCGCGATCGTCGGCGGCCTCGCGCGCTTCGAGGAGCGGGGCGTCGTCGTGCTCGGGCACCAGAAGGGGCGCGACACGCGCGAGAAGCTGGCGCGCAACTTCGGCATGCCGCACCCCGAGGGCTACCGCAAGGCGCTGCGCCTGATGGCCCTCGCCGACAAGTTCGGCAAGCCGGTGATCACGCTCGTGGACACGCCGGGTGCCTACCCGGGCATCGGCGCGGAGGAGCGGGGCCAGGCCGAGGCGATCGCGAAGAACCTCCGCGCCATGGCCGCGCTCGGCGTGCCGCTCGTCGCGGTGGTCACGGGGGAGGGCGGCAGCGGGGGCGCGCTCGCGATCGGCATGGGCAACCGCGTGCTGATGCTCGAGTACGCCGTCTACTCCGTGATCTCGCCGGAGGGCTGCGCGGCGATCCTCTGGGGCGACGCGGGCAAGGCGCCCGAGGCCGCCGAGTCGATGAAGATCACGGCTCCCGACCTCCTGCGCCTCGGCGTCATCGACGCGATCGTGCCCGAGCCCCTCGGCGGCGCCCACCGCGACTGGGAGGCCGCGGCCCGCCACCTGCGCGAGGCGCTCCGGGCCGAGCTCACGGCCCTCGCGGACAAGCCGCGCGAGGCGCTCGTCGCCCAGCGCTACGAGAAGTTCCGCCGGATCGGCGCGTTCGAGGAGGCCTCGCTGCCGCCGCCGCGCGCTTATTGACTCCTGCATAACTAATGCAATGACGCGGTCAAACAAAGGGGAGATCGGATTTCAGGATGCAGGCGCGGAGTAGCGCGGGGCATC
>MGBU01000168.1 GCA_001790205.1 Candidatus Rokubacteria bacterium GWA2_73_35
TGAACCGGATCTGCTCCACGGACGGCACGCGCCGCGTGAGCATCTCGGCCAGCCGGATCTCGTGCTCCGTCGGCCCGGGGAACGACAGCCCCGCCTCGACGACCTGCTGCACCGCCTTCACCACCTCGGGCGGCGCGTGGCCGAGGATCAGGCTCGTGTAGTTGCCGTTGAAGTCGAGCCGGTCGTTGCCGTCCGCGTCCCAGACGTGGGCCCCCTGCCCGCGCTGGACGTAGAACGGATAGGGATCGAAGAACGTCGTCGTGCGGCTGTTGCCGCCCGGCATGACCGCCAGCGCCTCGTCGTGCAGCGCGCGCGAGCGGGCCGTCTTCGCGGTGTACTCGCTCAGCTCCTTCTCGAGGCTCATGCCGTCTCCTCTCTCAGCAGACCGTCAAGGAGCGCGTCCGACTCGCGGAGCAGCCGGTGCGCCTCGGCCACGCTCACGGCCGTGAACACGACCTTCCGTCCGGGCTTGACCTGCCCCAGGCGGCCGATGTCGAAGGAGCACACGGTCGCGACCTTCGTGTAGCCCCCGGTGGACTGGCGGTCGACGAGCAGCACGATCGGCTGGCCGTCGCCGGGCACCTGGATGGACCCGAGCGCGATGCCGTCGGAGACGATGTCGTGGCCGCGCGCGTGCGCGATGCGCGGCCCGTGCAGGCGCGCGCCCATGCGGTCGGACTCTCGCGTCATCTCGTACGCCGAGCCGAGCAGCGTCCGGAGGCCCTCGTCGGTGAAGCGGTCCGCCTGCGGCCCCAGGACGACGCGCACGCGCGTCTCCGCCTCGCCGCCGACCGGCGGCGGCGGCGCGAGCGCGCGCACCACGGGCGGCGGGCCGTCGGGCACGCGCAGGACGTCGCCCGGGCGCAGCGCGCGCCCCTCCAGGCCGCCCAGGCGCCCGCGCGCGTAGGTCGAGCGCGAGCCGAGGACCAGGGGCACGTCGAGCCCGCCGGAGAACGCGACGTAGCTGAGCACCCCCGCCCGCGGGGCGCCGACCCGGACCGTGTCGCCCGCGCGGAGCACGAGCGTCGTCCAGCGCGGCGCCTCGACGCCGTTCACCGTGACGGGCGCCGCGGCGCCCGTCACCGCGATCGCGCACGGCCGGTCCACCTGGAAGCGCGGCCCCATGTACGTGCACTCGAGCGCCGCCGCGCCGTCGGCGTTGCCGACGAGACGGTTGGCGAGCCGGAACGACTCGCGGTCCAGGGGCCCGGACGGCGGGATGCCGTAGCGGAGGTGGCCCGGGCGGCCGAGATCCTGCACCGTGGTGAGCGGCCCCGCGTCGAGGATGCGGACCGTCACGCGATCACCGGGCGCCAGGTCCGCGCCTCGACCTGCGCGGCGATGCGCTCGTACTCGGCGCGGTCGATGGGGCGGAAGCTCACGCGGTCGCCCGGGCGCAGCAGGATGGGATCGGGCGCTTCGGGGTCGTAGAGGCGGAGCGGCGTCTTGCCGAGGATCCAGTAGCCGCCCGGGCTGTCCACGGAGTAGATGCAGCACTGGCTGCCGCCGATGCCGACGCTCTGGGCGGGCACCTGCGTGCGCGGCGTCTCCAGGCGCGGCAGCCGGATCCGCTCCGGCATGCCCGTCATGTACGGCAGACCCGGCGTGAAGCCGATGAAGTAGACGAGGTACTCCGCCCCGCTGTGCAGCCGCACCAGCTCGGCCACGGGCAGCTCGAGCCGCAGGGCCGCGGCCTCGAGGTCGAGGCCGAGCTCGGAGTCGTAACAGCACGGCAGCTCCACGGTGCGCGCGGGAGGCAGGACCGCGGTGGACGCCTGCGGGACGAGCTCCGCGACCGCGGCGCAGAGCGCGTCGTACCCGACCTGGCGCGGGTCGTAGTAGACGAGGAGGGACCGGAACGTCGGCACCATCTCGAGCACGCCCGCGGGGCCCTTCTCTCGGATCAGGAACTCGAGGGCCCGCACGCGCGTGTTCACCTCGACGCTGATCTCCTCGCCGAATTCCACCGAGACGGCGAGATCGCCCGCCGGGAGGAACCGCAACGCTCAGATCGCCGCGAGGGCGGAGTTGGGCAGGTCGGTGATGAACATGTGCCCCGGGCTGTGCGTGAGCATGAACGGCGGCTTCGAGGCGAGCGCCACGGCCTGCGGCGTCACGCCGCACGCCCAGAACACCGGCACGTCGCCCGGGCGGAACTCCTGCGGGTCCCCCCAGTCGGGCCGGGCCAGGTCCGCGATGCCGATCGCGGCCGGGTCGCCGACGTGGACCGGCGCGCCGTGGGCGCCGGGGAAGCGGGCGCTCGCGGTCACCGCCTTCGACAGCTCGGCGGCCGCGATCGGCCGCATCGAGACGACCATGGGGCCGTGGAGGCGGCCGGCGGGACGGCACGCGATCGAGGTCCGCCACATCGCGACGTTCCGCCCCTGCTCCACGTGCCAGAGCCGGATCCCCGCCTCGAGCAGCGCCCACTCGAACGTGAACGAGCAGCCGAGCAAGAACGCGACGAGGTCGTCGCGCCAGTAGGGCGTCGCGTCGGTCACCTCGTCGGCGAGCGCGCCGTCCTTGTAGATCCGGTACTTCGGGATGTCGGTGCGCAGGTCCGCGCCCGGGGCGACGCCCACGGGTTCGGCCGAGCCCACGTCGGTCACTTCGAGCAGCGGGCACGGGCGCGGGTTGCGCTGGCAGAAGACCAGGAAGTCGTAGGCCCAGTCCCGGGGGAGCACCGCCAGGTTGGCCTGGACGAAGTTCTGCCCGAGGCCGGCGGTGATCCCGGCGAGCTTGCCGCGGCGGATGTCAGCGCGGATCTCCCGCGGGTGGCGCGTGTCGATCGGCATGGGAGCATTCTACCTCCGCCCGAGGCGGGGCCACACCTCGGGATTCACGAGCACGTCGGGCCGCTCGCCGCGGAGCACGCGGGCCATCTCTCCCGCGACCTGCACCGCCATCTGGCGGATGGCCTCGACGGTCACGCCGGCGACGTGGGAGGAGCAGACGACGGTGTCGAGGTTGAGGAGCGGGTTGTCCCGCGGCACCGGCTCCTCCTCCCACACGTCGAGGCCGGCCGCCCCGAGGTGGCCGCGCGTCAGCGCCTCGAACAGCGCGCGCTCGTCCTGCACGCCGCCGCGGGAGGTGTTGATGAAGATCGCGCCGGGCTTGAGCCGCGCGAGCGTCTGCGCGTCGATCATGTGCGCCGTCTCCGGCGTGAGCGGCGTGTGGCACGTGAGCACGTCCACCCGCGGCAGGAGCGCCTCGAGGCTCCCGACGGGCTCGGCGCCCCGGCGCCGGACCTCGTCGTCGGGCACGTACTTGTCGTAGCCGAGCACGCGCATGCCGAACGCGCCCGCGAGCTTCGCGACGCGCCGGCCGATGTTGCCCACGCCGACGACGCCGAGCGTCTTGCCGGCGAGCTCGGTGTTGCTGCCCCGCCGGGCGCCCCAGTCGCCCGCGCGCGTCGCCCGGTCCACCTCCCGCGTGTGCTTGACGCAGGCAAGCATCAGCATCAGCGCGTGCTCGGCGACCGCCTGCGAGTTCGAGCCGGGGGCGTGGACGACCGCCACGCCCAGCCGCGTGGCGGCCGGGACGTCGACGGTGTCCAGGCCCACGCCGTGCCGGCCCACGACGCGGAGCCGCGGGCACGCGGCCATGAGGCGCTCGGTGCAGCGCGGCTTGATGCGGAACAGGATCCCCTGCGCCTCGGCGGCGGCCCGGGCGAGGCCCGCCTCGGTGTCGTCGTCGCAGACGACGACGCGCGCGTCCCGCTCGAGCACCGCGCGGCCGTCGGGGTGAATGGGGCCGGCGAGCACGACCAGGGGACGGACGTCGGCGGTCATCGGCGCGGTCTCCGTTGTAACGGGGGCCGCGAGGCCGCGACCCCCGTGGGTGGCCTGAGAGCGATGCGACCGTGGCTCTGTTCGCTCACTTGCGGGCGACGAGGACGAGGCGCGGCGCGTCGAGCGAGAACGGCGTGCCGTCGAGGCCGCCGTGGAGGTCCACGCGGCTCCAGCGCTCGGGCCGGAGCATCGCCGACAGCTCGTGGGCCGAGTAGAGCCGGATCTCGCTCTCGCCGATCAGCTCGGCGGCCTCGGCCCGGCCGCGGCCGCCGCGCGTGATCCGCGACCAGCGGGCGCGCCAGCGGCTCGTCGCCGGGTCGAAGGCGTTCTCGATCCGGAGCGTCCAGCCGTTCACGCGCTTGCGCTCCTCGGCCGGCAGGGAGCGGACGATCTGGTCCCGGTTGCGCGTGTCGAGGACGAAGAGGCCGCCGGGCTTGAGCGCGCGCCAGAAGCGGTCGAGCACCAGCCGGTCCTCGTCGTCGGAGAAGTAGCCGATCGAGCTGCAGAGGTTCACGGCGAGGTCGAACTCGCCCGCGAAGTCCAGATCGCGGATGTCCTGGCACACGAGCGTCAGCGCGACCCCGGCCTCGCGCGCGGCCGCCCGCGCGCGCTCGAGCTCGGTCTCGCTGAAGTCCACGCCGGTCACCTCGAAGCCGCGGCGCGCGAGCTCGATCGAGTGGCGGCCGAAGCCGCACGGGGCGTCGAGCACGCGGGCGCCGGGCTCGAGCGCGCCGAGGCCCGTGATCCACTCGACCTCGCTCGCCGCGTCGGTCGGCGACTCGAACGCGCGGGAGAACTGGGGCCACGCCTCGCGGAAGAAGCGCTCGCTCTGGAACACCGAGGACTATTATAGTCCCTCCGTGAGCACGCTGGTGACGGGCGCGTTCGGCTGCATCGGGGCGTGGGTCGTCCGCGGCCTGCTCGCCGCGGGCGAGCGGCCGGTCGCCTTCGACCTCGGCGATGACCCGTGGCGCGTGCGGATGATCGCCGGGGACGACGTCCCGAGCCGGCTCGTGATCGTCCGCGGCGACATCGCCGACCGCGAGGCGGTCCGGCGCGCCGTCGGCGAGCACGGCGTCCGCCGCGTCGTCCACCTCGCGGCGTGGCAGATCCCGCTCTGCCGCCAGGACCCCTCCCGGGGCGCGCTCGTCAACGTGGTCGGCACGGCGAACGTGTTCGAGGCGGTGCGCGCGGCGGCGGGCCGGGTCACGCGCGTCGTCTACGCCTCGTCGGCCGCCGTCTTCGGGCCGCCGAGCGCCTACCCGCCCGGCCCCATCCGGGACGACGCGCCGCCGCGCCCGGCGACCCACTACGGCGTCTACAAGGTGGCCAACGAGGAGACCGCGCGCGTCTACTGGGAGGAGCACGGGATCCCGTCCATGGGCTTCCGCCCGCTCTCGGTGTACGGGCCCGGGCGCGACTTCGGGCTCACCGCCGACCCGACGCTCGCGATGAAGGCCGCCGTGCTCGGCCGCGCGTACCGGATCCGCTGGGGCGGCGGGACCGACCTGATCTACGTCGAGGACGTCGCGCGGGCGCTCCTCGCCGCGGCGGCGAGCGGGCTCGACGGCGCGCGCGTCTACAACCTGCACGGCGCCTCGGCGCGCATCGCCGACGTCGTCCGTATGATCGAGACGGCGTGGCCGACGGCGCGGGGGCTCCTCGGGCACGTCGAGGAGCCGATCCCCTTCCCCGACGCGCTCGACGACACGCGCTACCAGAAGGACCTCGGGCCGGCGCCGCCGACGCCGCTCGCGGACGGCATCCGCCGGACGCTCGACGCGTTCCGCGCCCTGCAGCGGGCGGGTCGGCTCGACGCGCGGGAGCTCGCGTGAGCGCCTACCGGGTCCGCCCGGCGACCCCGGCCGACGCCGAGGCGATCTGCCGGATCTACAACCAGGGCATCGAGGACCGCGTCGCGACGCTCGAGACCGAGTGGCGCACGCCCGAGGAGCGTCGCCGCTGGCTCGCCGGGCGGAGCCCCCGCCACCCGGTGATCGTGGCCGAGACAACGGAGCTCGGCGGTCGCGGCCGCGCGGTCCCCGCGACAACAGTCGGCTGGGGGAGCCTCAACGCCTTCAACGCGCGCGAGGCCTACCGCTTCGTCGCCGACTTCTCCGTCTACGTCGAGCGTGCCTGGCGCGGGAAGGGCGTGGGGCGCGCTCTGCTGGCCCGCCTCGTCGAGCTCGGGCGCGAGCACGGCTTTCACAAGCTGGTTCTCTCGGCGTTCCCGACGAACGCCGGGGGCATGGCGCTCTACGAGGCGATGGGCTTCCGCACCGTCGGCGTCTACCGCGAGCAGGGCCTCCTCGACGGCCGCTGGGTGGACACGGTCGTCATGGAGAAGCTGCTCGAGCCGGGCCCCCTCAGTAGCGGTTGGCGATCGGCAGCTCGTCCGCCGGGAAGAGCGTGATGATCTGCGCGCCGCTCGGCGTCACGATGACCTCCTCCTCGATGCGCGCCGCCGACACGCCGTCCGCCGCCGGGCAATAGGTCTCGACGGCGAACATCATCCCCGCCTCGAGCTCCATCGGGTCGTCGAAGGAGTTCAGCCGGCTGATGATTGGCCGCTCGTGCAGGCCGAGCCCGATGCCGTGGCAGAAGTTGAGCCCGAACGCCCCCATCTCGCTCTCGAACCCGATGTCCTGCGCCTTGGGGAACGCCCGCGCGATCTTGTCCGTCGTGACGCCCGGCTTGATCAGCGCGATCGCCTCGTCCATCCACTCGCGGGCCTTCTTGTAGGCGGCGACCTGCGCGCGCGTCGCGCGGCCGACGCTGAACGTCCGGTAGTAGCACGTCCGGTAGCCGATGAACGACATGATGATGTCGAAGAAGGCCTGGTCCCCGGGCCGGATCAGCCGGTCGGTGAAGTTGTGGGGGTGCGGGCTGCAGCGCTCGCCCGAGATCGAGTTGACCGCCTCGACGCAGTCCGCGCCCATCTCGTACAGGCGCTTGGTGGCGAGCGCGACGATCTCGTTCTCGCGCACGCCGGGCTTGAGCGCCTCCCAGATGTCCTGGTAGACGCCGTCCACCATCGCGGCGGCCATGTTGAGCAGCGTCAGCTCGTCCTGGCTCTTGAGCATCCGCGCCTCGAGCATGACCTGCTGGCCGTCGCGGACCTCGAGGCCCGCCTCCTGCAGCGCGAAGAGGAACGGCGGCTCGACCAGGTCCACGCCGAGCGGCATGCCCGCGACGCCCTCCGCCGCGAGGATCCCCTTGATCTCCTGCGCCGCGCGCGCGAAGAGCCCCGCCTTCGGTGACACCGCGCCCCGCATGCCGACCATCCCCGCCAGCGACTGCCGCTCCGGGATCCACGGCGCGTAGAGCCGGTGGTGGCGCGCGGCGGAGCCGAAGTCCCACACCCACGGCTCGCCGTTGCCCGTCAGCAGGCTCCAGCGGATGAGCTTGTCGCGCGCCCACTCGCCGATCACGGTGCTCGAGATGTAGCGGATGTTGTACTGGTCGAAGACCAGCAGCGCGCCCAGCCCGGACCGCGCCAGCGCCTGGCGCGTGCGCGCGAGCCGGTAGGCGTGCAGCCGGCGGAAGTCCACGCGCTCCTCGAAGTCGACCTGCATGTGGCCGGGGGCCTGCAACGGCCGGTCCCAGCGGTGCCGCGGGTCCAGGGGGTCGAGGGCCTCCGGGGTGCTGCGCTGCGGTTCGACGCGCCGTCGCCTGTCAGCCATTTGTGCCTCTCCGGTACAAGGAGTCTCGGTCCAGCCGCTACTCTAGCGCAATCGGTGGTACGATCGCTCTACCCTTCGTGCTCGCGGCCGACCCGGACCGCAGGGAGGTGCGCCGATGAAGACGCTTCGCGAGATCATGCGCGAGGGATTCCTCTTCACCGTCCAGCGCAACACGACGGTCGCCGCGGCCGTGCACACGATGGCCGCCAACAACGTCGGCATCGTCGCCGTCCTCGACGACGACCGGCTCTGCGGGGTGTTCTCGGAGCGCGACGTCGTCCAGCGGGTGCTCGACCGCGGGCTCGACCCGGGCCGCACCCGCGTGGCCGACGTGATGACCTCGAGCCTCGTCGTCGCCGAGGCGGGCGAGGACTACCAGTCGGCGATGCGTAAGATGGACCAGGCCAACATCCGCCACCTGCCCGTGGTCAGCGAGGGGCGCCTGCTGTCCATGCTCTCGATCCGCGACCTCATGCGCGTCGCCATCGAGGAGCGCGGCGAGGAGATCCAGTACCTGAAGGAGTACCTCTTCCAGGTGCCGCCGGGCTAGTTCGCCGCGGGCTCGGCGTGGATGCGGTGCATGAAGGGCACGAGCCCGAGGATCACGAGGAACAGCACCGCGTAGAGCCAGAACTCGTCGGCGTACGCCAGCACCTGCGCCTGGGCCACCGTGCCGCGATAGACCATCGCGAGCGCCCGGCGCTCCGCCGTGAACGTGTCCGCGCCCTGCGCGACAAACAGCTCGGTCCACTCCTTGAGGCGGGCGGCGGTCTCGGCGCTCCAGACGTTGACGTGCCCGACCAGCGTCGTCTGGTGGTACTGGCTCCGGCGGGCGAGCAGCGTGGTCGAGAGCGCGACCCCCACGGAGCCGCCCAGGTTGCGGATGACGTTGTAGGCGGCGGTGGCGTTGGAGAGCCGGTCCTTGCGCACGCTCGCGAGCGCGAGCGTGGTGAGCGGCACGAAGACGAACCCCATCCCGAGCCCCTGCACGAAGCGCGGCCAGGCGAGGCTCCAGTAGTCGATCCCGAGCGTCAGGTTGGACATCGCGAACAGCGCAAGCGCGTTGAGCACGCAGCCGAGCGCGAGGAGCACGCGCTGGTCCATCCGCGCGACGAGGCGGCCGGAGACGATCAGCGAGATCATGTTCCCGACGCCGCCCGGCGCCAGCACGAGCCCCGACGTCCACGCGTCGTAGCCGAGCGCCTTCTGCGTGTAGAGCGCCAGCAGCAGCATGCTCGAGTAGAAGGCCAGGATCGCGACGGCGATGACCACGGTGCCGAGGGCGAAGTTCCGGTCCTGGAACACGGCGAGGTCGAGGATGGGCTCCCCCACCGTCAGCTCCCGCACGAGGAACGCGGCCAGCGCGCACGCCGCGACGACCGCGAGCGCCGTGATCCAGGCCGAGTCGAACCAGTCCTGCCGCTCGCCCCGGTCGAGCACGAGCTGGAGGGCCCCGAAGCCCACGACCATCAGCACGAGGCCGAGCGCGTCCACGCGGCCGGGCCTCTTCTGGTGGGGCGAGTCGAACAGGAACGCGCTCACCATGAACAGGCCGAGCAGGCCGATCGGCAGGTTGACGTAGAAGATCCAGCGCCAGGACCAGTTCTGCGCGAGCCAGCCGCCCACCGTCGGCCCGAAGATCGGGCCCATCATGATGCCGATCCCCCACACCGCCATCGCCGTCCCGCGCTGCGCCAGCGGGAAGATTTCCCACATGATCGCCTGCGACATCGGGATGATCGGGCCGCCGCCCAGGCCCTGCAGCACGCGCGCGAGCACGAGGAATTCCAGGGTGGGCGCGACGCCGGAGAGGAGCGAGCTGGCCGTGAAGAGCACGATGCAGATGACGAAGAAGCGCGTGCGCCCGAAGAGGCCGGTGAGCCAGCCGGTGGCGGGGATGACGATCGCGTTCGCGGCGAGGAACGAGGTGAGGACCCACGCGACCTCCTCGACGCCGGCCGAGAGCGAGCCCTGGATGTGCGGCAGCGCGACGTTCGTCACGCTGGTGTCGAGGATCTGCGTGACCGTCACCAGCATGACCGAGAAGGTGATCGCCCACTTGCGGGCGGCGGAGACCGGGGGCTCGTCGCTCACCGCGCGCGGATCGTGACGACCGCCGACATGCCGGCCCGGAGCGTGGCCGGGTTGGAGCCGTCCCGGACGTCGAGCCGGATCTTGACCGGCACCCGCTGGACGACCTTGACCCAGTTCCCCGTCGCGTTCTCCGGCGGCAGCAGCGAGAAGCGCGCGCCGGTCCCCGCGCTCAGCGAGTCGACGACGCCGGGAAAGCGCCGGCCGGGGAAGCCGTCCACGCGCACCTCGGCCCCCATGCCGGGACGGAGGCGGGCGACCTGTGTCTCCTTGAAGTTCGCGACCACCCACACGTCCGCGAGCGGCACGAGCGCCAGGAGCGGCTGGCCCACCTGCACCACCTGCCCCAGCTCGACGCTCCGCTTGGAGACGACGCCGTCCAGGGGCGCGCGCACCCCGGTGTGCTCGAGCTGGAGCTCGGCGTACGCGAGGTCCGCGCGCGCCTCGCGCAGGCGGGCCTCGGCGCGGCTCGCCTCCGCCTCCTTGATCGCGACCTGGCGCTCCTGGCTCGACGCGCGCGCGAGCGCCGCGCGCGCCTCCGCCACGCGCTGCCGCGCCTCGTCGACGGCGTGGACGCGCACCGCCACCTCCGCCTCGACCTGCTGGACCTCGCGCTCGGTCTGCGTGAGCCGCCGGCGCATCGCGTCCTCGGCGGCCGCCGCGGTCTCGAACGCGGCCTCCGCCTGATCGAAGTCGCGCCGCGCGACCAGGCCGTCCCGGAGCAGCGCCCGGACCCGCTCGAGCTCCCGGGTCGCCTGCCGGTGCATCGCCCGGGCGCCCGCGAGGTCGGCCCGCATCGCGGCGCTCGCCGCGCGCCTGGCCTCGAGCCGCGCGCGCGTCTCCTCCACCGCGGACTCGCCCGAGCGCACGGCGACCCGCGCGCCCTCGACCCCCGCGCGCGCCTGGTCGGTCTGCGCGCGCGTGGTGTCGCGCGTGAGCGGCACGTCGGCGCGCGCGGCGCGCAGGGCCGCCTCCGCCGTCGCCGCCGCGGCGCGGGCCTGCTCCACCCGAGCCTGGAAGTCGCGGGGATCCACGCGGAGCAGCAGCTCACCCCGCCGCACGGCCTGGTTGTCCCCGACGCGAAGCTCGACGATGTGGCCGGCGACCTTGGCGCTGACGGGGGAGATCGTGCCCTCGACGTAGGCGTCGTCGGTCCAGACGAACGTGACCGCGTAGTACCAGACCCAGCCGCCGTAGGCGAGCGCCCCGAGGCCGACCAGCACGCCGAGCGCCGCGAGCAGCCGGGCTCTCATGGTGTCATCTTACTTCGAGTAGAGCCTCAGCACCCCGTAGGCGAGCGTCGCCACGACGATCGCCGCGCCGAGCAGTGTCAGGGCGACTTCCTGCAGCCGGGTCATGTGCGGCTCACCTCGCGGACCGGCGCGGTCTCCACGACCACGGGCGCCGGGCGCAGGCGCTGGAGCAGGAGCCCCGCGACGAGGCAGGCGAGGCCGATCGCGTCCGTCAGGAAGCTCGGGTCGATCAGGAGCAGGGCGGCGGCGACGAACAGGCCCCGCTCGAGCCACGTCGCCGGGCGGAGGAACTGCCCCTCGAGCCCCGCCGCGAGCGCGATGACGCCGAGCGTGCCCGTCACGAGCACGGGGAGGACCTCCGTCCACGTGCCCTGGAAGAGCAGCGCCGGCGAGTAGACGAAGAAGAACGGGACGATGAAGCCGGCGGCGGCGAACTTCAGCGCCTGCACGCCCGCGCCCCACAGGCTCGCGCGGCCGATCGAGGCCGCCGCGTAGACGGCGAGCGCGACCGGAGGGGTCACCGCCGAGAGGGTCGAGAAGTAGAAGGCGAACATGTGGGCCGCGATCGGCACCACGCCGAGCTTGATGATCGCGGGGATCAGCAGGGCCGCCTGCATGATGTACGCGGGTGTCGTCGGCATCCCCATCCCGAGGATGACCCCGGCGACCATCGTGATGAGCAGGGCGAGGACCTTGTAGCCCGCGGCGACCTCGATGAGGAAGCTCGTGAACCGGAGCGCCAGGCCGGTCTGCAGCACGATGCCGATCACGATGCCCGCCGACGCGCACGCCATCGCGACCGGCACCGTGTGCTCGGCGCCCTCGCGGAGGCCGGTGGGGACGTCGTGCACGACGAGCTGGCGCAGCCTCGCCCAGCCCTCCGGCCGGAGCACCACCGCGACCAGGCCGAGGGCGCCGAGGATCCAGAGCAGCTCGAACCGGCCGCCCGCCCAGACCAGGGCGCCGAGCGCGACGAACGGCCAGGCCCAGCCCTCGAGGAGCCGGCAGTAGAGGACGACGACGGTGGAGAGCACCGCGGCGTACGTCGCGGTGAACCCCTGGAGGAGGAGGCCGAGGATCACCAGCACCGGCAGGAAGAGATGGCCCTGGTGCCGGATGATGAGCCCGAGCACCGGCAGCTCGTGCTTCGGGATCCCGCGGAGCCCCGAGCGCATCGCGTTGAAGTGGATCGCCGCGAACAGCGCGCCGTAGTAGAAGATCGCGGGGATCGCCGCGGCGATCATGACCTGGGTGTACGAGACGCCGAGGAACTCGGCCATCACGAAGGCCGCCGCGCCCATGATCGGGGGCATGATCTGCCCGCCGGTGGAGGCCACCGCCTCGATCGCGGCCGCGGCCTCCGGCTTGAAGCCGGTCCGCTTCATCATCGGGATCGTGAGCCAGCCGTCCACCATGACGTTCGCGACCGCGGAGCCCGAGATGGTCCCGAACATGCTCGAGGAGACGACCGCGACCTTCCCCGGGCCCCCGCGGGCGCCGCCGGCGAGCGCGTTGGCGAAGTTCATGAAGAACTGGCCGGCGCCCGACTTCTCGAGGAACGCCCCGAAGACGATGAACAGGATCACGTAGGTGCCGGCGACCCCGAGCGGGACCCCGAAGACCCCCTCGGTGGTGAAGTAGGTCTGGTCGACCGTGAGCTCGAGGGAGAGGCCCCGGTGGTACAGCACGCCGGGCAGCCAGGGCCCCGCGAGCCCGTAGAGGAGAAAGGCCGCCGCCACGATCGGCAGCGAGACGCCGATGGTCCGGCGGGTCGCCTCGAGCACCAGGAGGATGCCGACGACGCCGACGACCTTGTCGGCGGTCGCGAGCGGGTGCGCCGTCGGGAAGCGGTTCACCACGTAGTCGTAGTAGACGAACATGTAGCCGACGACGGCCAGCGAGAGCGCGGTCAGTACCAGGTCCGCCCAGGGGATCCGGTCGGGCGTGGCGCCCGCCCGGAGCGGGTAGAGGAGGAACGAGAGCGTCAGGCTGAAGGCGAGCGTGATGTAGAGCAGCGCCTGCTGGTCAGGGGCGTACCACGTCAGCCGGGCGTAGACGTGGTAGGCGGCCATGGCGACCGCCACCACGCCGACGACCAGCCCGGGGTAGCCGGAGAGCTTGCGCACCGCGACCGGTTATTTCAGGGCGCCGATTTCTTTGTAGTACTTCGCGGCCCCGGGGTGGAAGGGCAGCCCGTAGTCCTTGGCCATGTCGGCGGCCGTGACGCCCTTCATCACCTTGCTGACGTTGACGAAGTCCGCGCGCCCCTCGACGATCGCCTTCGTCACCTTGTAGATCGCGTCGGCGGGCGTCTTCGAGGACGCGATCAGGATCGTGGGCGACTGGAAGGTCTGCACGTCCGCCGTGATGCCCTGCTCGGTGTAGACGCCGGCCTTGATCACGTGCCGGATGAACCCGGGGTTGATCGCCTTGAGCGCCGCGAACTCCTCGTCGGAGACCGGGATCATGCGGACCTTCATCGTGGAGCCGAGGTCGAGGACGAACGAGCCGGGCACGACCGTGAACCAGCCCGACGCCATCGCCTGCCGGTTCTTGACCGCCTCGGCGTTCGAGGAGACCGGCCCGTAGCTCTTGGCCCCGAGGTCGGCGAGCGACATGCCGTTGACCTTGAGCAGGTTCTCCCACCCGTCGGCCAGGCTCGTGTTGCCGCGGGCGGGCAGCGCGACGGGCTGGCCCTTGAGGTCCTTGAGGCTCTTGATCGCGCTCGCCGCCGGCACGACGAGCTGCCAGACGTTCGGGTAGTAGGTGGCGACCAGCAGCGGCCGGTCCGTCTGCTTGCCGGCCCACTGGCCCTTCCCGGTGCGGGCGTCGGACAGCACGTTGGTCATGGACCAGCCGAGGTCGGCCTTGTCGTTGCGGATCTTCTCCATGTTGACGAGGGCCGCGCCGGGCTCGACCTGCACGCTGAGCTCGGGGAACTTCTTCTTGACGACCTCGGCGGTCGCGCCGGCCATCGGCGTCCAGCTCCCGCCGGTCGGTCCGGCCGAGAACACGAGGTTGACCTTCTGCTGCGCGGCGGCCGGGAGGGCCCCGACGGCCGTCAGGACGAGCGCGAGCGCGGCGGCGGCGAGGGTGCGTGCGGGATGCATGGGGTCGGATCCTCCTCTTGTCTTCGTGGTCGGAGTCACGCGAGCGGAACGAGGCGTCCCGCCGCGTCGAAGGCGAGCGGCGCGGGGTCGCCGAGCCGGGTGAGATCGGGGCGCGCGCCGAGCTCGGGCAGGAGCGCCTCGGAGACCTCGAGCTCCCCGAGCAGCAGCGTGTTCCTGATCCGGACCACGCGCGCCCGCTCGGGCGGCGTGAGCCCGATGCACGCGAGCGCGGTCTCGACGGCCTCCCGGTCGGTCTCGTACGTCGGCGGCACCTTCGCGCCGTTCGGGGCGCAGGCGGTGATGCAGTTGATCAGCGTCG
>MGBU01000169.1 GCA_001790205.1 Candidatus Rokubacteria bacterium GWA2_73_35
AGGACCGCCGTCCCTACGACGTCACGCTTCACCGTGGCGCCCAGCGCCTCGTCGCCGCGTGACGACGTGAAGGTTGACACAGGGTGTCTCATCGGCGGTCCGACAGCTCGTGGACGATCTCCACGAGCGCCCGCGCGTGCTCGGGGGGCGTCTGCTGGAGGACGCCGTGGCCGAGGTTGAAGATGTGTCCCGGCCGGCCGCCGGCGCGGTCGAGCACGTCCTTCACGCGCTCGCGGATGTAGGCCGGGCGGGCGAGGAGCACCGCGGGGTCGAGGTTGCCCTGCACGGCGACGTCGTGGCCGACCGCGGCCCAGCCCGCGTCGAGGTCCACGCGCCAGTCGAGCCCGATCACATCGCCGCCGGCCTCCCGCATGAGCGGCAGCAGCGCCGCCGTGCCCGTGCCGAAGTGGATGACGGGCGTGCCGGGCGGGAGCGCCCGGATCAGGGCGCGCACGTGGGGCTGGACGAAGGCGCGGTAGTCCGCGGGACCGAGCGCGCCCACCCAGGAGTCGAAGAGCTGCACCGCCTCGGCGCCGGCGGCGATCTGGCCGCCGAGGTAGCGTGCCGTCGCCTCGGCGAGGAGCGTCATCAGCCGGTGCCACGCCTCCGGCTCCTCGTACATGAGGCGCTTGGTCATCGCGTAATCGCGCGAGGCGCCGCCCTCGACCAGGTAGGACGCCACCGTGAACGGCGCGCCCGCGAAGCCGATGAGCGGCACCCGACCGTCGAGCGCCGCCCGCACGCGGCGCGCCGCCTCGAACACGAACGGCACCGCCGCGTCCACGTCGATGGGCCGAAGGCGCGCGACGTCGGCGCCGGTGCGGACCGGGCGGCGGATCACGGGCCCCTCGCCCCGCTCGAACTCGAGCCCGACGCCGAGCGGCTCGACGATCAACAGGATGTCGGCGAAGAGGATCGCGGCGTCCACGCCCAGCCGCTCGACGGGCTGGAGCGTGACCTCCGCGGCGGCCTCCGGGTTCCGGCACAGCTCCAGGAAGCCGAACCGCTCGCGCAGCGCGCGGTACTCGGGCATGTAGCGGCCTGCCTGGCGCATGAGCCAGACGGGTGTGTACGGCACGGGCTCGCGACGCGCGGCGCGCAGGAGCGGCGCCTCTTTCGGTGACACGCAAGAGAGCTTATCATCTGCGGGCCATGCCCTACATCTCCGGCAAGCAGGCGTTCCTCGAGATTCTCAAGTCCGAAGGCGTCTCGGTCATGTTCGGCAATCCGGGCACGACCGAGCTGCCGCTGATGGACGGCCTCGCCCGCGAGCCCGCGATCCACTACGTGCTGGCGCTGCAGGAGGCCGTCGCGATCGCCGCCGCCGACGGCTACGCGCAGGCGCGCGGCGGGCTCGCCGCGGTGAATGTCCACGTCACGCCCGGCCTCGGCAACGCGATGGGCATGCTCTACGACGCCCAGAAGTCCGGCGCGCCGCTGCTCCTGACCGCCGGGCAGCACGACCAGTCCTTCACCGTGACCGAGCCCATCCTCTGGGCCGATCTCCCGCCGATCGCCCGGCCGTTCGTCAAGTGGTCCACCGAGGCGCGCCGCCTCGAGGACCTGCCGCGCATCGTGCGCCGCGCGGCGAAGACCGCGCTCGCGCGGCCCTCCGGACCCGTGTTCCTCTCGCTCCCGGTGGACGTGCTGAACGCCGAGCGCGACCTGGACCTCGGCGCGCCGACGCGCGTCGCGCCGCGCCTCGTGGGTGACCGCGCGGCGGTGGACGAGGCCGCGCGGCTCCTGGCCCGGGCCGAGCGCCCGCTGCTCGTCGCGGGCGACGCCGTCGCCCACGGCGACGCGCTCGCGGAGCTGGTCGAGCTGGCCGAGCTCTGCGGGGCGCCCGTGTTCTCCGAGGGCGTGTCGAGCACGTGCAACGTCCCGTTCACTCACCCGCTGTACGCCGGGGCCATGCCGCGCCTCGGCCCCCTGATCCGCGAGATCCTGATGCGCCACGACCTGCTCGTCTCCGTCGGCGGGGACCTCTTCACGCTCTCGCTGCCCGACGACGTGGACCCGATGCCGCCCGATCTCGCCGTCGTGCACCTCGACGTGGACCCCTGGGAGCTCGGCAAGAACTACCCGGCGCGCGTCGCGATCCAGGGCGACCCGAAGGCGACGCTGCCCGAGCTCGCGGAGGCGCTGCGCCGCCACGCCGGGCGCGCCGGCGCCGAGGCCGCGGCGCGGCGCCGCGCGGCGCTCGCCGAGGCGCACGCGCGGGAGCGCGCCGAGCTCGAGCGCCGCGCCGAGGCCGAGGCCGCGCGCGTGCCGATCGCGCCGCTCGCGCTCGTTCACGCGCTCGCGCGGCACGCACCCGCTGACGTCGTGGTCGTCGAGGAGGCCGTCTCCTCGTCGGCCGGCGTGCGGACCTTCTTCCGCTGCGCCGACCCGAAGAGCTTCTTCGGCCTGCGCGGCGGCGGCATCGGCTGGGGCCTGCCCGCGGCGCTCGGCGTGAAGCTCGCGCTCCCCGAGCGTCCCGTCCTGGCGCTCGTCGGCGACGGCAGCGCGATGTACACGATCCAGGGGCTCTGGACCGCCGCCCACGAGGGGATCGCCGCGGTGTACGTCATTCTCAACAACGCCTCGTACCGGATCCTCAAGCAGCGGACGCGCGCGCTCAAGGGCTTCTCGGCGGCCGACGACCGCTACGTCGCCATGGACCTGGACCGGCCGCCGATCGACTTCGTGGGCCTCGCGCGCGCCCTCGGCGTGCCCGGCGAGCGCGTGGACAAGACGGGCGACGTGGCGGCCGCCCTCGGCCGCGCGCTCGCGAGCGGCGGGCCCTACCTGCTCGACGCGCGCCTCGACCCCTCGTTCGCGTGAGTGCCGAGCCCGCCGGCATGCGCGGGAGCCCGCCGGGACCGCTGGCGGAGCTGCTCGGAATCCGCATCGAGAGGCTCGGCGAGGGGCAATCGCGCTTCGGCCTCACGCTGCGCCGGGACCACCTGAACCCCTACGGCGTCGCCCACGGCGGCGTCGTCTACAGCCTGGTGGACACCGCGATGGGCGCGGCGCTGGTCACGCGCCTCGAGCCCGGCGAGCGGTGCACCACGCTCGAGATCAAGATCAACTACCTGGCGCCCGTCAGCGCGGGCGACCTCCAGGCCGAGGCGCGGCTGGTGGAGCGCACGCGGCGCGTGGGCGTGCTCGAGGCGCGCGTGCGCGGCGCGGGCGACGCCCTCGTCGCGCTCGCCACGGGCACCTTCTACATCCAGGGCGGGCCCGCGGCCTGACGCGGCCCCGGGCGGCCGGCCTGACGCGGCCCCCCTTGACATGGCCCCGCCTCGGGCGGATTGTCTCGGCCGTTCGACTCACTTCCCTGAGGAGGTTGGCCCATGAAACCCTTCTCGCTCCCCCGATGGCGGTTCATGAACTGCTGCGGCCACGTCTGGGGCCACCGGCCCCCGCCGCAGGCCTCCGGCGAGGCCGCGAACGGCGCCAGCCGGCGCGACTTCGTGAAGACCGCGGCCTCCGGCGTCGCCGGCCTGGCCGCGCTCGCGACGCTGCCGAAGCAGGTCGCCGCGCAGGTGCGCGTCTTCCCCCCGCCGCCGCCCGCGGTGAGCCCGATCGAGGGGCTCATCGACTTCCACAACCACTGCGCGCCCGACGTCTTCGGCCGCGCGGTGGACGACGACGAGATGGCCCAGCTCTACCTGGCGCGCAAGCTGGAGGCCGTCGTTCTGAAGAACCACGTCGCGCTCACGGCCGACCGCGCCTGGCTCGTGCGCAAGCACAACCCCGGCATCAAGGCCTTCGGCGGCGTCACGCTGAACGCCGCGGCCGGCGGGATCAACCCCGACGCCGTGCAGTGGATGTGGCGCATGCAGGGCGGCTACGGGCGCGTGGTGTGGCTGCCGACCTTCGACGCCGACAATCACGTCAAGCACTTCAAGGACGCGCCCGAGGGGATCAAGGTGGTCGGCGCGGACGGCAAGGTGCTGCCGGCGGTCCGCGAGGTGCTGAAGATCTGCGCCCAGCAGAAGCTCGTCCTCTGCACCGGCCACGCCTCGCCCACCGAGGTGCTCGCGCTCGTCGAGGCCGCGCGCGACGCGGGCTGCGACCGCATCGTGGTCACCCACGCCGAGTTCGAGGTCGTCAACATGAGCGTGGACCAGATGAAGAAGGCCGCGGCCATGGGCGCCAAGATGGAGATCGACGCGATGGGCTCGCTCATGGGGCCGAGCGCGCACCTCGGGTGGATGCGGCACTGGCGCCTGGTGACCCACAAGGAGTCGGCCGAGCACGTCAAGGGCGTCGGCGCCGAGCACTTCGTGCTGGGCACCGACCTCGGGCAGACGGGCAACCCGTCGCAGTCCGACGGCTACCAGATGCTCGTCGCGGGCCTCGTGGCCAACGGCATCACGAAGGAGCAGATCAAGATCATGGGTCGCGAGGTGCCCGGCAAGCTCCTCATGGGCTAGGGCGCCCGAACGTCTCCTCGACGAAGCGCCGCGCGCGGGCGGGGTCCACCCCGCTCGCGAGCGCGCACGGCGCGGCGTCGGCGAGCACGCGCTCCGGGTCGGCCCAGAGGCGGTACTTCTTGTACGTGTCCTCGAACTCGATGCCGAGGGCGCGCGCGAAGACCGAGAGGTAGTGCTCGACCCCGATCCGCCCCTCGGCCTCGAAGCCGCAGAGCAGCCGCTGGCAGCCGTGGTAGATCGTCGCGAGCGTGCCGGCGCCGGCCGCGCGGGCGCGCTCGATCTCGTCGCGGATCATCGCGTCCCACGCCGCCTGGCCCAGCTCCGCCTGCACGAACTCCGCGCAGATCCGCCCGAGGCGCGGATCGGGCTCGAGCGGGACCACGCGGAGCCCCGGCACCGCCTCGAGGAGCCGCCGGGCCGCCGCGCCCTCGCGCCGGCGCGCCTCGCTCTGCACGTGGTGGTGGAGGGCGACCGCGGCGTCCACCGGCTGCGTGAAGCGCAGCTCGGGGAGGCGGCTCACGAGGAACTCGGTCGCGTGGCGGACGGGAAACGGCGTCTCGGCGCGCAGCACCTCGTCGTAGAACCAGATGCACGACGGGCACCACATCACCACCTCCTCCGGCTGCCAGCGCCCGAACAGCTCGAGGGTGTGGCGGCTCATGCCCTGGGCCGCGGCGACGTCCCCCTGGCGGTGGTGGACGACGCCGCAGCAGTACGTGGGCCCGCCGACGGCGATCCAGTCGAGGCCCAGACGGTCGAAGATCGCGGTGATCGTGCGGACCATGTGCGAGGTGCGCAACACGTTACAGCCGAGGTAGAGGACGATCCTGTGTGGCTCGGGCCGGGGCCCGGGCGGCGTGAGCCGCCACGTCCGCTCGTCCGGCTTCGTCGTGAGGTCGTGCGTCAGCGCGATCTCGCCGAAGTACCTCGCGTAGTCGTAGCCCATCGCCCCTCCCGTCAGCGCGCGGGCGGGCGCCGCGCGCGCTCGCGGGCGCGCAGGTCGCCGCGCTTCACCTTGCCCGTCGTCGTCACCGGCAGCGCCTCGATGAACTCGATCTCGCGCGGGTACTCGTGCGCCGACAGGCGCGTGCGCACGTAGTCCCGGAGCGCGCGCGCCAGCTCCGGGCTCGGCGCCGTGCCCGGGCGGAGCTGGACGAAGGCCTTCACGACCTCGCCGCGCAGCGGGTCGGGCGCGCCGATCGCGGCGGCGAGCGCGACGGCCGGGTGGCGGCCGAGGCACTCCTCGACCTCGCCCGGGCCGATCCGGTAGCCGCCGCTCGAGATCAGGTCGTCCTTGCGCCCGACGAACCAGAAGTAGCCGTCGGCGTCGCGGCGCGCGAGGTCGCCCGTGAGCGCCCAGTCGCCGACGAACTTCTCGCGCGTCGCCTGCTCGTTCTTCCAGTAGCCGAGGAACATCACCGGGTCGGGCCGGCGCACGGCCACCTCGCCGATCTCGCCCGCGGGCACCGGCCGCCCGGCGTCGTCGAGCACGTCCACGGCGTGGCCGGGGATGGGCCGCCCCATCGAGCCCGGCCGGACCTCCATGATCGCCGAGCAGTTGCCGAGGACCAGGTTCACCTCGGTCTGGCCGTAGCCCTCGTTCGGCGTCACGCCCAGGCACTCGCGCGACCAGCGGATGACCTCCTCGCCCGCCGCCTCGCCCCCGGTGAAGAGCGAGCGCAGCCGGAGGTCGAAGCGCCCGCGCGGATCGCCCCAGGCGCGCAGCATCTTGAGCATCGTCGGGACCAGGAACGTGTTGCGCACGCGGTGGCGCGCGAGCATCTCGAGGCAGCGCTCGGCGTCGAAGCGCTTCGGGCGGTGCGCGACGACGGGCAGGCCGTAGTGCCAGGCCGGGAGCAGGACGTCGAGCAGCCCGCCCACCCACGCCCAGTCGGCCGGCGTCCAGAACCGGTCGCCGGGCTTCGGGCAGAACTCGTGGTAGAACTCGACGCCCGGGAGGTGGCCGAGGAGCACGCGGTGGGCGTGGAGCGCGCCCTTCGGCGGCCCCGTCGTGCCCGAGGTGTACACGAGGAGCGCCGGGTCTTCCGCCGCCGTCCCCACGGGCTCGAAGCCGTCGGGCTCCGCGGCGAGGGCGCGCGCGTAGTCCACGACGCCCTCGGCGTCGGCCGGGTCCACGCAGACCACGCGCTCGAGCGCGGGCAGCGACTTCCTGACCGTGAGCACGCGGTCGAGGTTCTCGGCGTCGGTGAACACGACCTTCGCCCCCGCGTCGCCCAGGCGGTACTCGAGCGCCTCGGGGCCGAAGAGCGTCGCGAGCGGGAGCGCGACGGCGCCGAGCTTGTACGCCGCGAGGTGCGCCACCGCGGTCTCGGGGCGCTGCGGCAGCACGATCCCGACGCGGTCGCCGCGCGCGACCCCGAGCCCCGCGAGCGCGCGCGCGAGCTGGTTCGAGCGCGCGCGGAACTCGGCGAACGTGTGCTCGCTGACGCGCCCGGCGTCGTCCTCGTGGATCAGCGCCACGCGCGCGCGGTCGCCCGCGTGGCGGTCGCACACGTCCACGGCGATGTTGTAGGCGGGCGGGATCGCCCAGCGGAAGCGCCCATAGACGTCCGCGTAGGTCTCGCCGCGCGGCAGCAGCGTGTCCGCCATCCTCGGGTAGCCTATCATCCTTGACAGGCGCCGCGCCTTGCCCCAAGGTCCCGGCCATGACGATGACCTTCGGCATCCACATCGGCCACATGGGCGGCCCCCTCGAGGAGATGCGGCGCCTCTGGCAGTTCGCCGACGCGTACGGCTTCGACTGGTTCTCGGCCTCCGACCACTTCCAGGAGTCGCCCCCGCAGGGCGGCGACATGGATTGCTACGAGGCGACGACGATCATGACGGCGGCCGCGCTCGAGACGCGGCGCGTGCGCATCGGCTGCCTCGTCCTCTGCGTCAACTACCGGAACCCGGGCGTGCTGGCCGCGGCGCTCACCACGATCGATCACCTCTCGGGCGGGCGCGTCGAGTGCGGCATCGGCGCCGGCTGGCACGAGGCCGAGCACCGCGCCTTCGGCATCCCGTTCGACCGCATCGGCGCGCGCGAGGACCGGCTGGAGGAGTACGCCCAGGTCCTCCGGAAGCTCTTCGACCCCGACGAGAAGATTTCGAGCTTCACGGGCACGCACTTCCAGCTCGACGACGCGCGCAACAACCCGAAGCCCCTGCGCCGGCGCCTGCCCATCTGGATCGGCGGCCGCGGCGAGAAGCGCACGCTGCGCGCGGCGGCGCGCTGGGCCGACGGCTGGAACGGACCCTACATCGGCCCCGAGGAGTGGAAGCGGAAGAACGCGGTGCTCGACGACTGGTGCGCGAAGGAGGGGCGCGATCCGAGGGAGATCACGCGCACGGTCAACGTCGGCTTCTACCTGGGCGCCGACGCCCGGGGCGCGGCGCGCGGCGAGGCCGTGTACCAGTCGCACTTCGGCCATGACGCGCGCACCGGCTTCCTGCGCGGCACGCCCGCCCGGGCCGCCGAGCTGATCGCCGCCTACCGCGAGGCCGGCGTCCAGCGGCTCAACATCGGGCTCCGCCAGGGCCCCTACGACTGGGACGCGCTCCGCGCGTTCGCGGAGGAAGTGGTGGGGTAGCGAGCGGCCGTGAGCGAGCGCCTTGCGGAGCCAGGCCTCGAGGGCTGGGTCGGACTTCAAGATTGCGCGTGGGAGAACAACCCACTGCTTCATCACCCGGCCCCTCATCGCGATGAAGGGCCGCGCGCCGGGAAGCTCGAGGAACTTCGCCCGCTCCCTCTCACCCAGGCGCAGGACCATGCGGTCGCCGACGAGTCCCGCGAACACGTTCCCGTTCACGAAGATCGCGGGATAGCCGAACATCTTCCGTCGTTCCGAGCCCTGGAGGGACAGGACGGCGCGCTCGAAGGTGCGGACCAGCGCCAGCGGCGACGGCGTCCGCTTCATGCCGAAATCTTCATGCGGAAGCCGCCTGGCCGACGAGGAACGCGCGGGCGGCCGGGTCCTCGCACATACCGATCGCCAGCCCGTAGGCGTGCCTCGCCTCCGCTGCGCGCCCGAGCGACCCCAGGAGATGAGCGCGGAGCGCCCAGTAGGGCTGGTAGGTCCTGATCGTGGCGGGCACGAGGGCGTCGAGGGCCGCGAGACCCGCGGCGGCGCCCCTCGCCTCAGCGAGCGCCGCGGCGTGCCCCACCCGCGCGCCGACGGTGGGGGCGCAGCGCAGCAGCCCTTCGTACAGGAGCGCGATGGCCTCCCAGTCCGTGCGTCCCGTCACCGCACGCCGGGCGTGCGCCGACTGGATCGCCGCCTCGAGCTGGAAGCGCCCCGGCTTCTTCTCGCGCGCCGCGGCAGCGAGGATCTCTTCCGCCTCGTCCATCGTCCCGCGCGACCAGCGCGCGACATTCTGCCGCGCGAGGGGAACGTAGCCGCCGTTCGCGTCGCGGCGCGCCGCGCGTCGGGCCTCGCAGTGGAGCATCAGCGCGAGCAGACCCCGCGCCTCGGGCTCGCCGGGCACGAGGCCCGCGACGAGCCGCCCGAGCCAGATCGCTTCCTCCGCGAGCCCGCGCCGCCGCGCGTCGGCGCCGGCGACGTCCTCCCAGCCGCTGCCGTACGCCTCCAGCCTCTCCGGCAATTCGTGCGGCTCAGGAATCTCGAACCGTATACCCGCGTCGCGGATCTTCGCCTTCACCCGCACCAGCCGCTGGCCCATCGCCGCGGGCGACACGAGGAAGGCGGAGGCGATCCGGGCCGCGTCCAGACCCAGCACGGTCTGCAGCATCAGGGGTGTCCGCGCCGCTTCGTCGATGGCCGGATGGGCGCAGACGAAGAGGAGCCGGAGCCGCTCATCGGGAAAGATGGCATCGGACGACACCTCGTGCTGCACCCGTTCGATCACCATCTGAAGACCGGCGGCAGCCGTCACCTCGACCTTCGCGTGCCGCGCGCCATCGACGAGACGCCGCCGCGCAGCCGCGAGCAGCCACGCCTCGGGCTTGTCCGGCACGCCGGCGCGCGGCCACGTTTCGAGCGCTGCGAGAAACGCGTCGCCAAGCGCGTCCTCCGCGCTCGCCACATCGCGCCAGCCGGCCGCGAGGTAGGCGAGGAGCCGGCCGTAGGCGGTGCGGGCCGCGAGCTCCGCCTCGGCGTGGCTCACATCGGCAGGTTGGGGCGCACCTCGACCGCGCCGCTCGACGCTGCCGGGCACCGCGCCGCCCATTCGAGTGCCTTGTCGAGGTCGGGCACCTCGATCACGTAGTAGCCGCCCAGCTGCTCCTTGGCTTCGGCGTAAGGCCCGTCCTGCACGTGACGCTTGCCGTCGCGCTGCCGGATCGTCGTCGCGAGGTGCCCGGGCTGGAGCGGCGCCCCACCGACCATCACCCCGGCCTCGGTCAGGGCCTTCGTGTAGGCGCGGTAGGCGCCCCAGTAGGCGTCCTGCCGCTTGGCGTCGGTGCGCGCGCTGAAGTCGGCTTCGCTCTCGTAGATCAGGACCGTGTATTTCATGGCTGTCCCTCCGTCATGGGCTCGTATGGAAGCACGGAAGCGCGCCGTGTCCAACCCTATGACGTGCGACGCGGGGGCGTTTCGACAGACGAGCCGGAGGCCGGCCTGTCGCCTCCGGAGACCACCTTCCGGGCGCGCAGCGCGGCGATGCGCGCGGCGTCGAGGCCGAGCTCCTCTCGCAGGATCTCGTCGGTGTGCTGGCCGAGCGTCGGCGGCGGCCGCCGCACCGCGGCCGGCGTGGCGGCGAGCTTGAACGGGATGCCGAGCAGGCGGAGGGCGCCGACGGCCGGGTGTTCGACGGTCTCCACCATGCCGCGCGCCGCCGCGTGGGGGTCCTCGAGCGCCTGCGCGACCGAGTTGATCCTGCCGCACGGCACGCCCGCGGCGCGCAGCCTGTCGAGCCACGCCTGGGCGCTGTCGCCTCGCAGGATCTCCGCGATAAGCCCGTCGAGGACCTCGCGGTGGACGACGCGGTCGCGGTTCAGCGCGAAGCGCGCGTCCTCGGCCCACTCCGGGCGCCCGACGGCCTCGGCGAAGCGCGCGAACTGCGCGTCGTTGCCGACGGCCACGGCCACCTGGCCGTCGCGCGTCGGATAGGTCGTGTACGGCACGATGGTCGGGTGGCCGTTGCCGAAGCGGCGCGCCTCCCGGCCGGCCACGAGGTAGCTCGACGCCACGTTGACCAGCATCGCGAGCGCGGTGTCGTGCAGCGACACCTCGACGTGCTGGCCGCGCCCGGTGCGCCGGCGCGCCTCGAGCGCGGCCAGGATCGTGCTGCAGGCGAGCATCCCGGTGCACACGTCCACGATCGCGACGCCGTACTTGGTCGGCGGGCCGGCGGGCGCGCCGCAGATGCTCATCAGCCCGGACTCCGCCTGCAAGATGAAGTCGTAGCCCGGCTCCTGCGCCCGGGGGCCGCTCGTGCCGTAGCCGGTGATCGAGCAGCGGACGACGCGCGGAGCGTGGGCGGCGAACCACGCGTCGCCGACGCCCCACTTCTCGAGCGTGCCCGCCTTGAAGTTCTCGACGAGCACGTCGGCGCGGCGGACGAGGCCATCGAGGATCTCCCGGCCCGCGGCGCTCGCGAGGTCGAGCGTGAGGGAGCGCTTGTTGCGGTTGACGCCGAGGAAGTACGCCGACTCGCCGGCGGCGAAGGGCGGCCCCCAGCCGCGGGTGTCGTCGCCACCGGTTACGGGCTCGACCTTGATCACGTCGGCCCCGAGGTCGCCGAGCATCATCGTGCAGAGCGGCCCGGCCAGGATCCGCGTCAGGTCGAGGACGCGCAGGCCGTCGAGCGCCCCGTGGGCCGCGCTCACCGCGGCGATCGGCCCTTCAGGCGCATCGCGGGCGACGCGTTCAGGTCGCGCGCGAAGCCGTCGAGGTACTCCGCCAGTGCCTTCCGGTCGCGCGCGCGGAACCGGTCGAAGTCGGGCGCGCGCCCGGCGAGGAACGCGCCCATCCCCTCCCGGGCCTCCTCCGAACCCCAGACGTGGGCGAGCAGCTCCATGCCGTGCTGCCACGAGGCGTAGAGCAGGTCGGACTCGAAGTTGAGCGACTTCTTGGTCATGCGCAGGGTGAGCGCGCTGTGCCCTCTCATGGCCTCGCACCACTTGAGCGTCTCGGCGCGCAGGGCCTTCTTCGGCACGCACTTGTTGATGAGGCCGATCTCGACCGCCTCCTTCGCGCTGAAGCGCCGCGCGCAGAAGATCATCTCGCGCGCGAGCCGCTCGCCGATGAGCCGCGGGAGGTACTGCGTGGCGCCGACCGTCGGGCAGGCGCCGACCCGCGCGCCGGTCTGGCCCAGGACGGCGTCGTCCGCGGCGATCGCCAGGTCGCACCAGAGCGCCAGCTCGTGGCCACCGCCCATGCACCAGCCGTTGATCATCGCGATCACCGGGATCGGCAGCCCGCGGATCGTCATCGCCAGCCCCTGCATGCGGTCGTTCCACATGAAGCTGTTGGCGAAGTTGAGCCGGCGCATGGCGTAGAAGTCGCCGCCGACGGAGAACGCCTTGTCGCCGGCACCGGTGATCACCGCGCAGACGATCGTCGGGTCCTCGCGCGTCCCGCGCAGCGCCGCGGTCATCTGGTCGAGCGTCTGCTCGCGGAACGCGTTGAGGACGCGCGGGCGGTTGAGCGTGACCCACGCGACCTGGTCCTTCACCTCGAACAGGATGTCGGAGTACTTGGGCTTGGCAGGCATGGGTCCTCTCGTGGGAGTATGGTGGCTCGGACGGCGCCGGTGCGCGGGCGGAACATAGCGCCGCCGCGCGCCCGGGTCAAGGCGAACCGGGCGCGCGAACCGCTGGCGCGGGCCGCGAGGTGGCGATGAAGATCGAGCGCGTCGAGGCGATCCCGGTGTCCCTGCCGCTCGCCAGGCCGATCCGCATGAACGGCGCCGAGCTGCGCACGGCGCACAACGTCCTCGTGCGGATCCGCACCGACGCGGGCCTCGTGGGCTGGGGCGAGTGCGCGTCGGCGCCGACCTTCTCGGGCGAGACGCAGGCGTCGCTCGTGGCGGCGATCGCCGGCGTCCTGGCCCCCGCACTCGTGGGGGAAGACCCGCTGAGGCGCGAGGCGCTGCGCGCGGTCATGGACCGGACGCTGCCCGGCAACAACGGCGCGAAGTCGGCGACCGAGATCGCCCTGTTCGACCTCGCGGGCCAGGCGCTCGGCGCGCCGGTCTGGGAGCTGCTCGGCGGCCGCACCCGCGAGGCCGCACGCGTCTTCTGGCACCTGGGCAACGCCGACCCCGCCGCCGACGCGCGCGAGGCCGCGGCGCGCACGCGCGAGGGCTTCACCTTCTTCAAGCTCAAGGTGGGCACGACGACCGTGGAGCGCGACATCGCCGCGGCCTTGAAGGTCCGCGAGGCCGTGGGCCCGGCGTGCGATCTCGGCGCCGACGCCAACCAGGCGTGGGACGTCGCGGAGGCCCTCCGCTTCGCGCGCGGCGCGGAGCCGGCGCGCCTCGCCTTCCTCGAGCAGCCCGTCCCGAAGGGCGACCTGGCGGGGATGGCCGCCGTCGCCCGCGCGACCGCCGTCCCCATCCTGGCCGACGAGGGCATCTTCACCGCGCAGGACGTCCTCGCCCACGCCCGCGAGGGCGCGGCCCGGATCGTGAGTGTGAAATTGTTGAAGGCGGGCGGCTTCACGGGCGCGCTGCGGACCGTCCACGCCGCGGAGAGCGTCCACCTGCCCCTGCAGCTCACGGGCAAGGTGGCCGAGTCCGGCATCGCCACGGCCGCGCTCATCCACCTGGCCGTGGCCGTGCGCGAGCTCGAGTGGGGCCTCGGCGTTACCAACCACTATCTCGGCGAGGACCTGGTGGCCGAGCCCCTCCGCGCCGTCGGCGGCCTCGTGCGCCCGCCCGAGGGCCCCGGCCTCGGCGTCGAGGTCGACGAGGCGCGCGTCGCGCGCTTCCGCACGCCGGGCTGACCCCCGGCCGCGCGCCGTCGGAGGGCACGTCCCAGGGACCGCCCGCGCTTGACGACTCTGTCGTCATTTGTCATGATATTTGACGATGGCGGCGACATCACCCGAGATTCCCCGCACCCTCGACCTGAGCGCGCTCGTCGCGCGGAAGTCGCACTTCCTGCTCGGCCCCCGCCAGACCGGCAAGACTTTTCTCGTCCGCCAGGCCCTACCCCGGGCACGGCTCTACGACCTGCTCGACGCCTCGGTCTACCTGGCGCTCAGTCGGGATCCGAGCCGGCTCGGCCAGGAGCTCACGCCCCGGGACCGCGTCGTCGTGATCGACGAGATCCAGCGTCTGCCGGAGCTGCTCAACGAGGTGCACCGGCTGATCGCGGGGCGCGGCATCCGGTTCCTCCTCACGGGCTCGAGCGCGCGCAAGCTCCGGCGGGGTGGGGTCAACCTCCTCGGCGGACGTGCGCGCACGCGCTACCTCCATCCGCTCACCTCGCGCGAGCTGGGCCCGCACTTCGACCTGCGCCGTGCGATCGCGCGCGGGACGCTGCCCGCCATCTACTTCTCCGACGACCCGCGCGCCGACCTCGAGGCGTACGCCGGGTCCTATCTCAAGGAGGAGATCGTGGCGGAGGGGGCGACCCGCAACGCCCCGGCGTTCAGCCGCTTCCTCAGGGTGGCCGCGCTCTGCAACGGGACCATCGTCAACTTCACGGGCGTGGCCAACGACGCCCAGGTCGCCCGCACGACCGTGTACGAGTACTTCGAGATTCTCCGGGACACGCTGGTGCTCCACGAGCTTCCGGCCTGGCGGAAGTCGAAGAAGCGCAAGCCGATCGTCTCGTCGAAGTACTACTTCTTCGACGTGGGCGTCGTGGGAGCGCTCCAGGACCGGCAGGTCCGCCCGGGGACGCCCGAGTTCGGGGAGGCCGTCGAGACCTACCTCATGCACGAGCTCGCCAGCTACCGGGACTACGTCTCCGGGGCGCCGCTCGCGTACTGGCGCTCGACGTCGGGGTTCGAGGTCGACTTCATCGTCGGCGATCACACGGCCGTGGAGGTCAAGGCCAAGCCCAACATCGGGCCCCGCGACGTCAAGTCCCTCCGGGCGCTCGCCGAGGAGGCCGCGCTGAAGCGCTATATCTGCGTGAGCCTGGAGCCTCGACGGCGCCGGCTCGGCGAGATCACGATCCTGCCCGTCACGGACTTCGTCGAGGCGCTGTGGGACGGCGAGATCGCCTGAGCCGGTCGCCGATCAGTCGCGCCTCTCACCTCGGCCGGCACGCCACCGGCCAGACGACGCGCGTTCCCGCCGGCGACGCTTGGCCGTCCGTGGTCACGTAGGGAATCGCGACCGCCGTGTCGCCCCGCGACGGCCGAGCCGCGCCCGGCGCCTGTGCCTCGTGGTAGACCGCGACGGGATCGAACAGGTAGCCGCCCGGCGCCGAGACCCGCGTGCCCTCGACGCGATACTCGCCCGCGGCGCTCCTGAGCGTCGTCAGGTGGAGGTGCGGATACCCCGAGGGCCCGTAGTGCCCGCCCACGGTGCCGGTCTTGCCCGAGCGCCCGAGCACCTGGCCCACCGCCACCCTCGCGCCGAGCGCCAGGTCCGGAAGGGTCGCGAGGTGCTGATACTTCGCGTAGACCCAGTCGGCCAGCCCCGTGTCCTGCGGCGCGTGGCGGAGCCACACGTAGATCCCCTCGGCCTGTCCGCCTTCCCCTTTCGTCACGACCGTGCCGGCCGCCAGCGCCAGGAGCGCGGTCCCCTCGGGCAGCGACAGATCCATGCCGCCGTGGTAGCCGCCGAACCGGAACCTGGGCCGTCGGCTGCCGTCGTAGCGGGTCTGCGCCCCGAATTCCGAGGCGATCGGCGGGCAGTCCGCGTTCTTCGCGAAGACCGGCCGCAGGCCGCTCGGCCTGATCGCCCGGTCCGCGTCCGGGGACTCGGCCGCCGTCGGCGCCTGCGCCACCGCCCCGCCGACGCCGCCCGCGCACGCGCCGAGCGCGTAGAGGAGCGCCGCGGGCAGCGAGATCCGGGTCAGGCGGCCGATCATCGTCTCCGTGCGAGCATCAAGCCCGGCCTCCGACCGTCTCGCGAAGCCGGCGCGCAAGTTCCCCAGTTCGGA
>MGBU01000170.1 GCA_001790205.1 Candidatus Rokubacteria bacterium GWA2_73_35
CGCGTGAAGCCGCACTCGCCGCCGACCAGCTCGGCCCAGTCCCGGAACCAGCGGAACGACTCCCACGCCAGCCGCGACTCGGCCTCGAGGTCGTAATGCATGCGCACGAGGCCGCTGGACCGCCCGGTCGCGCCCGAGGCCACCGCGCGGCGCTCGACGACCACGGGCCGGAGGCCGCGCTGCGTCAGGTGGAACGCGAGGCTCGCGCCGTGGATGCCGCCGCCGACGATCACCACGTCCGCCGTCTCTGCCATGGCGTGGTGCCGCTACGGCAGCAAGTCGGCCACGGCGATCCGACTGGACGTGAAGGCGAGAGGGGCGACGACGGCCGGCGGCGTCAGCGTCGTGACGGACCGGTACCGCCATCCATAGGACGCCGACGGGTCCGGCTCCGGGTCGCGGTGGACCTCGAGGCCGCGATCGACGAGATTCACGATCCAGTAGTCCTCGATCCCCGCCCGCGCATAGAGGCTGCCCTTGTGCCGGCGATCGAAGTCCAGGCTCGAGTCCGCCACCTCGACCGCTAGCGCCGGGCGCGCCGGGTGCGCCTCGCGATAGTCGGCGGGAAGTCCCGGCACCACGGCCAGGTCCGGCTCGGGCTCGGATTCGTCGTCGAGCGTCACGGGCGCCTGGGTTCGCACGATCCATCCCGGCGGCAGGACCGCTCTCAGCGCGTACTCGGCGGCGCTGAGCGCGGAGCAGTGATAGGCACCCTTCGGCTCGGCGACGACGAGCTGGCCGCCGATGAGCTCGATGGGCTCGTCCTGAAACACACCGAGCTCGACGAGCCGGTCGTACTCGGCCCGCTTCCAGCGCCGCAGCGTGAGCGGGGCTTGCGCCATGTCGTCACTCTAGCAAGAGTGGTCTGATCCACTACTCGTGCGAGCCCGCCCGCGCGTAGAGAGCACTCTTGAGTCGGCGATCCAACCCCAAGCTCGAATCGGCGACCTCGACGACGAGGGCGGCCGTGGAGGATGGGCGCCGGGTCTTCAGATACGGCTCGACCGCCGAGGCCATGGACGCTACGGTAGCCGGAAGCCGAGGAAGCCGTCAACGTCGCCAAGCCGATACGCCGCGGACTGTCGATTCCGGCACTCCATCGGCGTCGTCATGGGTGAGGGAAAGGAGGCGCCATGCGCTACATGCTGCTGATCTGCTCCGACGACAAGGCCGCGCCCCCGGCGCCGCGGGCCGAGATGGAAGCCATCGTGCAGGGCCACCGGCGCTTCTCCGAGGAGCTGGAGGCGGCCGGCAAGGCGGTCGTGGGGGAGCGCCTGCGCCCGGAGGGCGAGGCCTGCCGCGTCCGCCTCAAGGCCGGGCAGCGCCAGGTCACGGACGGCCCCTTCGCCGAGACGAAGGAGGCCCTGGGAGGCTTCTACCTGATCGAGTGCGACACCAAGCAGGAAGCCGTCGAGTGGGCGAAGAAGATCCCGCTCCGCGAGGGCGGTTTCGTCGAGGTGCGGCCGATCTGGCAGATGTGAGCGGCGCTCGCGCATGGAGTACCATCTCTGCCCGTGGGGTCGCTCGACCGCGGGCAGACGGCGGACGGCGGCGTGCGCGCGCGTGTGGCGGAGGCGTTCCGCCTGGAGTACGCGCGCGTGGTCGCGTCCGTCCTCCGGATCGTGCGCGACATCGACGCGGCGGAGGAGGTCGTCCAGGAGGCGTTCGCGCAGGCGCTCGATCGCTGGCCTGCGGACGGGACGCCGGACCGCCCGGGCGCCTGGCTCCTCACGACGGCACGGCGCCGCGCGCTGGATCGCCTGCGTCACGCTCGCCGTGCCGGGGCGCGCGCCGAGGCGCTCGCCTACGAGGCCGTGCTCGGCGCGATGGACGAGGGCCCCGACGTGACCGATCCCGAGGCGATCCCCGACGACCGGCTCCGGCTGATCTTCACCTGCTGTCATCCGGCCCTGCCCGGCGAGAGCCAGGTGGCGCTCACGCTCAGGCTGGTGGGCGGCCTCTCGACGGCAGAGATCGCGCGGGCGTTTCTGGTGCCCGAGCCGACCATCGCCCAGCGGCTCGTGCGCGCCAAGCGGACGATCCGCGACCGCGGCCTGCCCTACGAGGTGCCCGAAGGGGAAGATCTCTCCGCTCGCCTGCCGGCCGTGCTCGCGGTGATCTACCTCATCTTCAACGAGGGCTATGCCGCGCACGCCGGCGACGCCCTCGTGCGCCACGACCTCTGCGAGGAGGCGATCCGCCTCGGGGGAATGCTCGCCGAGCTGATGCCCCTTGAGCCTGAGGTGCTCGGGCTCCTCGCGCTGATGGAGCTCCAGGCCTCGCGCGCGGCGACGCGCACCGACGCCGACGGCAGTCTCGTCCTGCTCGCCGATCAGGACCGCGCGCGCTGGGATCGGGGGCGAATCGCCCGCGGTCTCGCCGCACTCGAATGCGCGGGCCCGCTCGGGCGCGCCGGCCCCTACCAGCTCCAGGCGGCGATCGCCGCCTGTCACGCGCGCGCGGCCTCGTGGGAGGCGACGGACTGGCCCGGGATCGTGGCCCTCTACCGGGCGCTCGCCGAGGTCGCGCCGTCGCCGGTGGTGGAGCTGAACCGCGCGGTGGCGATCGGCCTGGCGCGGGGCCCCGCGGCCGGGCTCGTCGCGCTCGACGCGATCGAGGCCGGGGCGCTGCGCGGCTATCATCTCTTGCCCGCCGCCCGCGCCGATTTCCTCCGCCGGCTCGGGCGGTGGACGGAGGCGGCCGCCGAGTACCGCCAGGCCCTCGGACTCACCGCCAACGTCAGCGAGCAGCGGTTCCTCGCGGCGCGCCTCGCGGCGTGCGAGGCGGGCGGCGCCGAGGGCGGGGCTTGACATCCGGGCGGTTCATGAACTTAAGTTGTCCGGCGGCTTCGAATCGTTCGCAGGAGGGTGCGATGAGGAGACGAGTCTCGATCGCCCTGGCACTTTCGGTTTCCCTGGCCCTGGCGCAGGCGGCGATCCCGGCGGACGCGTCCGCCCAGGCGCCGAAGGCGCTCCGGGTGGCCTCCGAGCAGACGGTGACGGGCTTCGCGTTCCCCGAGTCGGTCGCCTACGACCCCCAGGCCAAGGTCCTGTACGTGAGCGAGTTCGGCTCGGCGCTCAAGCCGGCCGAGAAGGACGGCAAGGGCCGGATCAGCAAGGTGTCGCTCGAGGGGAAGGTCCTCGAGGAGCGGTTCCTCCCCGCCGCGGGCGAGATCCTCCACAAGCCCAAGGGCATCTGGGTCCAGGGCGACAGGCTGTGGGTCACCGACATCGACGTGGTCTGGGTCTTCGACCTGAAGACCCGTCGCGGCCGGAAGGCCGCGCTGCCCGGGGTGGGGTTCGCCAACGACCCGACCGTCGTGAAGAACGTCCTCTACGTGAGCGACAACCGGGGAGACCAGCTCGTCCGGGTGGAGCCGGCGGACTTCCTGGACACGGGCGATCCCAAGGTTACGCGGGTCTTCTCGGGCAAGTCGGTCAATCCCAATGGGCTCTATCCGGCCCGGGACGGCTCGGTCCTGATCGTCGGCTTCATGGCCCCCGAGCAGGGGCGCGGCATCTACGCCCTCGGCGCCGGCGGCGAGGTCAAGACCCTGGCGAAGGACCTGGGCCGCCTGGACGGCGTCGCCCAGCTCGACGACGGGAGCCTGCTCGTGACGGACTGGAACTCGGGCTCGCTCTTCCGGTGGAGTGCCCCGACGGGCAAGGAGATCCTCGCGTCAGGGTTCAAGGGGCCGGCCGACTTCGCCGTCGTGCCCGAGGCCGGAGGCTACCTGGTCGTCGTGCCGGACCTGGTCAAGAGCGAGCTCAGGTTCGTGCGGCTCGCGAAGTAGCGCGATACGTCGCGAGATTGCCGCCGGACTTCAGCTTGCCGGGCAGGGGATGGCCCACCACCCGCTCGGCGAGCTGGCCGGCGGCGATCATCCGGTCGAGGTCGATGCCCGTCGCGATCCCCAGCTCCTGGCAGAGGAACACCAGGTCCTCCGTGGTGACGTTGCCCGCGGCGCCCTTGTGGGCGGCGAAGGGGCAGCCGCCCATGCCCGCCACGGCGCTGTCGAAGCAGTCGACGCCCAGCTCGAGCGCGGCGACGGCGTTGGCGATCGCCAGCGCCCGCGTGTCGTGGAGGTGGAGCTTCAGGCGCGCCTCCGGCCAGCGCTCGCGCACCGCGCCCACCAGGCGCTTGACCTCCAGCGGGTTGGCCCAGCCCATCGTGTCGGCGAGCCCGATGCCGCCGAGCCTGGCGCCGCACGCCTGCGCCCGCTGCTCGACCTGCTGGAGGACCGTCACCACGCGGCGCGGCTCGACGTCGCCCTCGTAGTTGCAGCCGAACGCCGCCATGACGCCGACGTCGAGCCAGTCCATGCCGAGCGCCCGGTAGCGCTCGGCCCAGCCCGGCAGCTCGGCGAGCCGCTCCTCGACGCTGCAGTTGGTGTTCTTGCGCATGAACGTGTCGCTCGCCGCCACGCTGAACATCGGCCGCAGCGCGAGCACGTCCCTGAGCCGCGCGGCGCGCTCGAGCCCCGCCTCGTTGAGCCAGATCGCCTCGTAGGCGACGCCCGGCGCGCGCCTGATGCCCGCTACCACCTGCTCGGCGTCGGCCATCTGCGGCACCCATTTGGGGCTCACGAACGAGGTGAACTCGATCGTCCCGACGCCCGTGTCGGACAGCGCGTCCACCAGCGAGACCTTGTCGGCCAGGCTGATCGCGCCCTTCTCGAACTGGAAGCCCTCGCGCGGCCCGACTTCCCTGATCCTGACGCGCTTCGGCAGGTCGCTCATGACGCCGGCCAGGCCGGGGCGTGGGTGCCGAGCGGGACCGGCGGCAGCGCCCAGAACGCCGGCGTCTCGCCGAGGCGCGCGGCGGGCGCGACGTGGGTGAGCCGCCCGAAGGGGCTCTCGCACGTCGCGAGCAGGTCGCCGACGTCGTCCCGCGTCTGGTCGGCGACGCCGCGGCCCCGGACCCGGCCGAGCGCATCGACCCAGCGCCCCGTCTGCGCGAGCGAGACGCGCACGAGGTAGCTGCCGCCCTCGCGCGCCCGGCGCTCGAGCGCGACGAGCGCGCCGAACGCCGCCAGGTAGCCGGCGGCGTGATCGACGACCTGCGCGGGGAGGTGCTGCGGGCGCTCGAGGCCGGCGCCCGCGCCCTGCTCGTGGGCGAGGCCGCTCACCGACTGGATCAGCGTCTCGAACCCGCGCCGCTCGCGCCACGGCCCCACGTGGCCGTAGGCGGAGAGCGTGACGTAGACGATCCCGGGCCGGAGGCGCGCGACGTCCTCGGGCGCGAAGCCGAGCCCGGCGAGCGCGCCGGGACGGTAGGACTGGGAGAAGACGTCGGCGCCGGCGACGAGACCCCGCAGCCGGTCGGCGTCCTCGGCGCGACGGAGGTCGAGCGCCGCGGCGAGCTTGCCGAGCCCCGTGTCGATGACGAGCGAGGGCAGGTTGGGCAGGTGCGGGCTCGTCACGAGCAGCACGTCGGCCCCGTGCGAGGCGAGCGTCCGCCCGCACTCGGGGCCCGCGATGACGCGCGTGAGGTCGAGCACGCGCACGCCGGCGAGCGGGCGCTCGCCGCGGCCGCACGGCTCGGGCGGCGAGTCCCCGAGGCGGACGATCTCGAGCAGCGGCAGCCCGGCGACCGCGCGCGCGTGGGGATGGGCGAGCCACTCGTCCCGCGAGCGGACCATGGCGGCGGGGAGCCCGGCGCCGTTCAGCGCGTCCTCGAGGTCCTGCCCCTTCCAGCGGGCGACCGCCGCCGCCATCGACTCCCGCGTCTCCTCGCAGCCGAGGAATCCGACGTGGCCCGCGCGGTGGTGCGGCAGGTTCGCGTGGATCTGCACCCAGCGGCCGTCGCCGGTCGGGTAGAAGCCGAAGAGCGGGCTGCGGCCGTCGGGCGGCGGCCCGCCGTCCACGCGCAGGTAGCGCTCGCTGCGGAAGGCCGCGACGGCGGCGCGCAGATCGACGGCGACCGACTGCGCGCGTCCCGTGCGGCGGCGCCACACCTCGCTCGCCGCGAGCCCCGTGGCCGCGATCACCGCCGTCGCCGCGGTGCCGATCTTCACGTCGGTCGGGAGCAGCGGGTCGGCGCCGGTCAGCGTGACGCGCTCGAGCGCCGCGGCGTCGCACCCGGCGGCCGTCCAGAGCTGCTCGAGCGCTCGGAAGGGCGTCATGACGCCGTCACCGTAGTCCCGCGCCGCCGACGGGTCAAGACGGCGGCGGACCGGCTGGAGCCGACCCACATCGGCTAGAGTAGGGGTTGGAAAGGAGCGCGCGCATGAGCGACCGCAAGTACCGCCAGCGGGGTTACCGGAGCGAGGGCGCCGAGCCGCGCCGGCGGGAGCCCCCGGCCGCCGACGCGCCGCGGAGCGGCGGGATGCTCGCCCGGCGCACCGTCTCCCGGTGCGCGGCGTGCGGCGCGGTCCTGCCGGTGGCGACCGCCGCGCTCGAGCAGTGCCCGCACTGCCGGGCGGCCATTCGCGCCTGCCGCCAGTGCGCCCACTTCGACACGGGCCGCCGCTTCGAGTGCGAGGAGCCCATCCCCGAGCGGATCGCGGACAAGAGCGCGCGCAACGACTGCGCCGCGTTCGCGCTCCGCGTGACCGTCGAGCGGGACGCCTCGCCCGACTCGACGCGCCCGGGCGACATCCGCCGCGGCTTCGACGACCTCTTCAAGAAGTAGGCGGGCGCCGCCCTCGTCGCGCTAGCCCGTCGCCGCCTGGGCCGGCCGCTCCCGCCTCTCCGCGCCGGCCTCTCGATCGACCCAGTAACGGCAGGTCTGCGCGTGGGCGACGACGATCGGCGTCAGATCGCTCCCGCAGAGCGGGCACGGGAACGCGTCGGAGCCCGCGCGAGCGATCCAGCCGAGGCGGTAGGTGTTCTGGCAGCTCTCGCAGGGGACGACGTGCTGGCTGCAGCAGAAGAACAGGATCGCCCGGGCGTCCGGGTCGCTGAAGTCGATGCGCCCGGCGGCTCGGGCAACGGCGATCCAGCGACCGGCCCTGAAGTCGGCCTCTGCGTCGGACCTGAGCCTCCGGTCCCCACGCCGTCGCTCCGGTTGGTGGGTGTCGGCTCGGACGCGCCGGTCCGTGAGCCGGCGATCCACGATCACCTGGACCGTCGAGTCTTCCCCGAGCGCGAGCCCCAGCGACCGACACGCCTCGAGACCCGTTCGCGGGACGACGACGAGAAGAGGGCGCTCACCGTCTTGCATGTCGATCTCTCCCTGGAGAGTCCAGCTTACCCTCGGAGCCTCCGGAACCAGGCAAGAAGAGTCGCCGATATTCTCCAGGAAATACGAGAGCTTGTGGTGCCGGGCTACGCCGGCAGCCGGTCGCCGTCGGGCGGCGGCGCGACCTCGAAGGCGTTGGCGATCTCCGAGATCATCGCGAAGTAGCTCAGGACGGCCGTCAGCTCGACCAGCCACTGCGCGCCGTGCCGGCTCGCGAGCGCGTCGAAGACCGCCTGGTCCACGCGGTTCGTGCGCAGGAGCTGGCGCGCGTAGGTCACGATCTCCCGCTCGTCCACGGGCAGCGCGCCGGGATCGCCCTTCGCGCGGATGAGGTCGATGACCGTCTCGCGCACGCCGTTCCGGCGGGCGGCGGCGACCTGCGCCGCCCACACGTACGCCGCCTCGCGCTCGCGCACGGCGCTGAGGATGGCGACCGAGCGGAGCGGCGGCGGGACGGCGCTCTCGTCGCGGAAGAAGGTGACCAGGGGGAGCACCCGCGCCGCCAGCTCGGGGCTGTGGAGCAGCACGCTGAAGGGCCCGCGCACGTTCCCGAACACCCGCACCACCTGGTCGACGACGGCGTGGTGCTCGGCGGGCACGTCGGACTTCCCGGTGATCGGCGCGACGCGCGGCATGCTGGGCTCCTTTCTCGTGCCCCGAGGCTCGGCACACTCTGCCCGAACCATGATAGCGTGCGGCCACGACGACGATACTCCCGGGAGGACACCATGGACGTTCGTAACCTGTTTCTGGACCAGCACGCCATCATGCACTCGGCCGCCGTGGGCGGCAACAAGATGTCGGCGGCGGAGCGTGCCTTCGCCGGCCTCAGCGACGAGCAGATGCGCGTACGCCCGCGCGAGGACCTCAACTCGCTCGCGTGGCTCATGTGGCACATCGCCCGGGCCGAGGACATCATGGTCAACACGGTGCTGACCGGGCGTCCCCAGGTCTGCGACGCCGCGTGGATGAAGCGGCTCGGCATCGCCCGCCCCGACTTCGGCATCGGCATGACGAGCCCGGAGGTCACGGAGCTGACGCGGCAGATCGAGCTCGGCGCGCTCCGCGAGTACCGCGACGCGGTGGGGCGCCGCACGCGCGAGGTGGTCGGCGGCTTCACGCCCCAGGACTGGGAAGGCCCGGTGACGGCCGAGGCCGTCGAGCGCGCCGCCGCCCTCGGGGCCTTCGGCGCCAGGACCGAGGTGCTGGTGAAGGCCTTCCCCGGACGACCGCGCGCGATGGTGCTGAGCGGCATCGCGCTGTTTCACCCCGCGGGGCACATGGGCGAGGCGGTGACCGTCCGCGCCGCCGGAGGCTTCGGCACGGGCGTCTAGCCCATGTTTCCCTTTTCGACCTGTAAGTAGCTGAAAGTTCGAGGGGCGAGTCAGCG
>MGBU01000171.1 GCA_001790205.1 Candidatus Rokubacteria bacterium GWA2_73_35
CCTCGCGATGCGGGGCGAGATCAGCGTCGCGCTGAACCGGAACCGGACGCTCGACGAGATCCTCCAGGAGTGCGCCGAGGTCCTGGTGCGGCACCTGCGGCTGGGGATGGCGTGCGTCTTCACCCTGGGCGGCGACGACACCGTCCTCGAGCTGCGGGCGAGCGCGGGCCCGTCACGGCTCCCGGACGACGCCCCGCGGAAGATCGCCGTGGGCGAGTCCGAGATCGGCCTGATCGCCGAGGAGCGCCGGCCGCACGCGACGAACGCGCTCGGCGACGATCCCCGCCTGCGCGACCCGGAGTGGGCGCGGCAGGAAGGGCTGGTGGCCTTCGTCGGCCATCCGCTCGTGGTCGAGGATCGGCTCGTGGGCGTCCTCGCCGCCTACGCGACGCAGCCGCTCGACGTCGTGGACCTCAGCGGCGTCGCGTCGGCGGCCGGCGAGATCGCGCAGTGCATCGAGCGCAAGCGCGTGGGGGAGGCGCTGCACGGCAGCGAGGCGCAGGTGCGGCAGCTCCAGAAGATCGAGGCCGTCGGACGCCTGGCGGGCGGCATCGCGCACGATTTCAACAACCTGCTGACCGTCATCACGGGCTACAGCCATCTGGCGCTCCAGGGCATGGCCGCCGACGATCCGCGGCGCGAGGGGATCGAGATCATCGCGACGACCGCCGAGCACGCCGGCCTGCTGACGCGGCAGCTCCTGGCCTTCAGCCGCAAGCAGGTGCTCGCGCCCGCGGTGCTCGACCTGAACGACCTCGTGCCCGCCATGACCGACATGCTGCAGCGGCTGATCGGCGAGGACGTCGAGCTCGTCTTCAGCCCGTGGCCGGACCTCGACCGGGTGAAGGTGGACCTGGGCCAGCTCGAGCAGGTCATCGTCAACCTCGTCGTGAACGCCCGCGACGCGATGCCGGACGGCGGCCGGATCACCATCGAGACGGCGAACGTCGAGCTGGGAGAGTACTTCGCGCGCCAGCACAGCGGCGTGAGCCCCGGCCCGCACGTGATGCTGGCCGTCAGCGACACGGGCACGGGCATGGACGCCGAGACGCAGTCGCACATGTTCGAGCCCTTCTTCACGACGAAGGAGCCGGGCAAGGGCACCGGGCTCGGCCTGGCGACGGTCTACGGCATCGTCAGGCAGAGCGGCGGGAGCATCTGGGTCTACAGCGAGCCGGGGGCCGGGAGCACGTTCAAGATCTACTTCCCGCGCGTCGAGGGCGAGCCGGAGAAGGTGAAGGTCCCGACCGAGCCGCCGGCGCGCGGGAGCGAGACCGTGCTGGTCGTCGAGGACGAGAACGAGGTGCGCACGCTCGTGCAGGGGATCCTCGCGGACTACGGCTACACCGTGCTCGGCGCCGGCCGGAGCGCCGAGGCGCTCCGGCTCGTCGAGGGCCACGCGGGGCCGATCCACCTGCTGGTGACGGACATGGTGATGCCCGAGATGAGCGGGTCGAGCCTGGCCGAGCGGCTCCTCCCGCTCCGCCCGGAGATGGCCGTGCTCTACATGTCGGGCTACACGGACCACGCGGTCGTCAGCCACGGGCGCCTGGACCGCGGCACGCCCTACATCCAGAAGCCGTTCACGCCCGACGCCCTGGCCCGCAAGGTCCGCGCCGTGCTGGATGCCGCGGCCGCGCCGGAGCTGGTCGGGTAGCCCCGGCGCCCGGCCCGGCCGGACGCCGCCGCCTCACACGCCCGCGCGGGAGAGCGTGAGCCCGATGTTCTCGGGCGCCGGCTTCCGCGCGCCGCGCTCCACGTCGCTCACGACCTCGACCACGGCCGCCGAGACCGGCGTCGGCACGCCGCCCTCGCGCCCGCGCGCGACCACGTAGCCGTTCATGTGGTCGATCTCGGTCGGGCGCCCCTTGGCCACGTCCTGGGCCATGGACGCGCGCCAGTTGGGCCCGCCCGCGGCGGTCGGCGTGAGCAGCCGGTCGAGCGCCTCCCACGTCTCGCGCCGGCCGGCGTCGGCCCACTGCTCGGCGGCCGCGCCGCTGAACGGCGGCACGCGGTAGCCGCACGCGAGGCCCACGCGGGCCGACTCCGCGGCGAGGTGGATCGTGATCGCGCGCCCCACCTCGCTCGAAGCGATCTCGAGCGAGCCGAGGCCGGAGATCGCCTGGACCGGGTTGCCCATGGCGTTCGCGCAGAGCTTCGACCACCGCTCGCCCCAGAGGTTGTCCGTCACCTGGGCGCCGTCCACCACCGAGAGCAGCTCGGCCAGCTCCCGCGCGCGCGGCGTACGCCGACCGTCGTGCTCCCCCACGCGGAAGACGTCGTGGCCCGTGCCCCGGCTGCGCCCCAGGCCGCGCTCCACCTGGCCGGGCGTCCAGAGCGCCACGCCGATCTTCGACATGACGAGCCCCACGGCGCGCGAGGCGCCGGCGACGGCCGCGACCGTCGGGTCGGGCCAGCAGTTCTGCGCGGCGACGACGTAGCCGTCGGGACCCAGGTGGCGGAGCGCGAGCTGCGTCGCCCACGCGGTGTCGTAGGCCTTCAGCGCGACGAAGGCGACCGCGAAGTCGCGGGGCAGGCGCGCGGCCTCGCCGAGGTGCACGGCCGCCGGGCGCGCCTCGAAGGGCTCGTGCGGGCCGCTGACGGCCAGGCCGCGCTGCCGGATCACCTCGACCTGCTCGGCCCACGGATCGACGAGCGTCACGTCGTGGCCGGCGCGCGCGAGGAACGCGCCGAGGTAGCTGCCGATCGCCCCGGCGCCGACGAAGAGGAGCTTGCGGGTGGTCATGGCCACGACTCTATATCACACCGCGCCAGCGAGGATCACACGGCGCCCGGGAGGCGGGGCCGGGGAGGGGTCGCTCGACCACGCGGCACGCGATCGCATCCCCGTTGGGCGGCTGGGCTCCATCCGGACGCGCGAGGCCCGCATTGGCGTGGAGGGAACGGGTTCTCGTCGACCCCTCCCCGGCCCCGCCTCCCGGGCGAGCCGCGGATCCCGCCGCCGCCCGAGCGTCTCCCGATTTCGTCGTCGTGAATGATCGGGGCTAGAGGCGGTCGCGGAATGGGTCGGGCGCCGGCGCGCGGCTGCCGGGAGGCTCGCCGGGCCCGCCGACCGGCCCGGGCTCCGGCGCGGCCGCGGCGACCCACCCGGCGCGCGTGAGGCCCACGGCCGCGAGCGCCCGCCCGAGCGCGCGGCGCGGGCGCGCGGGGACCGCCCGGCCGGCGGGGCGGCGGGCGCCGAGCCAGGCGCCGAGGTCGTCGAGCAGCGAGTAGGCGACCGGCGTCGCCACCAGCGTCAGCAGCAGCGACAGCGTCTGGCCCCCGATGATGACCACCGCGATCACCCGGCGCTCCTCGGCGCCGGGGCCCGTGCCGACCGCGAGCGGGATCATGCCCGCGACGAACGTGAGCGTGGTCATCAAGATCGGCCGCAGGCGGTCGCGGTTGCCCTGGAGGATGGCGGCGAGCCGGTCCATCCCCTCGGCGCGGAGCGTGTTCATGTGGTCGATCTGGAGGATCGCGTTCTTCTTGACCACGCCGAAGAGCACGAGGATCCCGAGCGCGGAGTAGAGGTTCAGCGTGTTGCCGGTGAGCCAGAGCGAGACGAGGGCGAACGGCACCGACAGGGGCAGCGACAACAAGATCGTGAACGGGTGCACGAGGCTCTCGAACTGGGCGGCCAGGATCATGTACATGAACACGACGGACAGGGCGAAGGCCATGACCAGCTCGCCGAAGGTCCGCTCGAGCTCCCGCGCGCGCCCGGCGATGCTCGTGTCGTAGCCCCGCGGGAGGTCCATCCGCACGACCTCGTCGCGCAGCGCCTGCACCCGGTCGGCCAGCGCGAACCCCGGCGCCACGTTGGCGCGCAGGCGCGCCTCGCGGTTGCGGTCCAGGCGGTCGATGCGCGACGCCGTCCACGCGGGCACGAGCGTCACCAGGTTGTCCAGCCGGACGATGTCGCCGCCCGCGCGGGGCACCCACAGGCGGCCGATCAGGCCGGGGTCGTCCCGGTCCTCCGCGCGCAGCCGGAGCTGCACGTCGTACTCGTAGTTCGCGCGCGCGTCGTAGAAGCGGGTGACCTCGTCGTCGCCGCCCACCATGAGCCGGAGCGCCGTGGCGATGTGGGCGGTGTCCACCCCGAGGTCGGCCGCGCGGTCGCGGTCGATGCGCACGCGCAGCTCGGGCTTGTCGAGCTTGAGCGTGGTGTCGGCGTCCATGAGGCCGAGGTCGTCGGCGCGCACCCGCAGGCGCTCGGTGTAGGCGGCCAGGGCCTCGAGGTCCGGACCGCGGAGCACGAAGTCGATGTCGATGAACCCCCCCACGAAGCGGAAGCCCGTCGGGTTCCGCACCTGGGCGCGGATGTCCCCGCTCGCCGCGCTCCGCAGGCGGCGCCGTACCTCCTGCATCACCGCCTGCTGGGAGCGGTTGCCGCGGAAGGCCGCGCCGGGATCGGCGCGCAGGAGCCCGCGGGCCAGGCGGTCGAGCGAGAAGACGCGCTCGGCGTGGGGTGCCAGGCCCACGTAGAGCCGCGCCTCGTTCACCGCGCCGAGGAACGAGCCGCCGGTCGTAGCGAGCACCAGCCGCACGCCGGGCACGCGTCGGATCTCGGCGTCCACGCGGCGCACGAGGTCGTCCATGGCGGGCAGGCTGGTGCCCTGGGGCGCCGCGAGCCGCACCTCGAACTCGCCCTCGTCCACGCCGCTCGGCAGGTAGTCCTTGCCAAGGAGGCCGTAGAGCGGGACCGCGGAGCCCGCGACGGCCAGGGCGAGGAGGCTCACGGCGAGCCGGTGGCGCATGCAGCGGGCCAGCGTGGCGGCGTAGCCCTGGTCGAGCCAGCGGTAGAAGCCGCGCCGCGAGCGCGCCAGGCCCGCGCCGTCCGCCGGCGCGCGCTCCGGGTGCAGGAGCCGGGCGCTCATCATGGGCGTGAGCGTGAAGGACACGAGCAGGCTCACCAGCACGGCCACGCCCGCGGTGAGGCCGAACTGGTAGAGGAAGCGTCCCGAGACGCTCGACATGAACGACACGGGCACGAAGATCACCACGAGCGAGAACGTCGTGGCCATGACGGCCAGGCCGATGTCCGCGGTGGCCGCGCGGGCGGCCTCGAACGGCCGCATCCGCTTCTCCTCCATGAAGCGGAAGATGTTCTCGAGGATGACGATGGCGTCGTCGATGACCACGCCCACCATGAGCACCAGCGCGAGCATCGTGACGCTGTTGAGCGTGAACCCGAGCGCGCGCATCATCGCGAAGGTGGTGACGAGCGAGGCCGGGATGGCCACGGCCGCGATCACCGTGGAGGCCCAGTTCCGCATGAACGCGAGGACGACCAGGGACGCCAGGATCGAGCCCAGGACCAGGTGCACGTTGATCTCGTGCAGGGCCGCGTAGATGTAGCGGGACTGGTCCTGGAGGACCTCGACCCGCACGCCGCGGGGAAGCTGGGCCGCCGCCTGGGCGAGGCTCGCGCGCGCCGCCTCGATCGTCTTCACCGTGTTGGCGCCGGACTGGCGGCGCACCTCGAGGAACACCGCGGGCGAGCCGTTCAGGCGGGCGATGGAGCGCTGCTCCTTGACGCCGTCCTTCGCCCGCCCGAGGTCGCGGATCCTCACGGGGACGCCGCCGACCGTGGCCACGACCAGCTCGTCGAAGGCCTGCGCGTCGGGCAGGCGCCCCAGGGTCCGGAGCGAGTGCTCGCGCGTCGGGCCGGTCACGTTGCCGCCGGGCAGGTCGGTGTTCTGGCGCACGAGCGCCTCGCGCACGGCGGTGATCGGCAGCCGGAAGGCGGCCAGCCGGTCGGCGTCGATCCAGACGTTGATGGCACGCTCCCGTCCGCCGACGATCTGCACCTGGCCGACGCCGCTCGCGCGCTCGAGCCGGAGCTTGACGACCTTGTCGGCCAGCTCCGTCAGCTCGCGGATGGGCCGGTCGCCGGACAGCGCCACCGTCAGCACCGGGGCCGACTCGTTGTCGAACTTCGACACGATGGGCGGCTCGGCGTCCCGCGGCAGGTCGCGCAGCACCGTCGCCACGCGGTCGCGGACGTCCTGGGCGGCGGTCTCGATGTCCTGGTCGAGGCCGAACGTGATGATGACGATGGAGCTGCCGGCGGAGGCGATCGAGCGCAGCTCGTCGATGCCCGCGACCGTGTTGACGGCCTCCTCGATCCGCTGGGAGACCTGGACCTCGACCTCCTCGGCGGCGGCGCCGGGAAGCTGGGTGCGGATGATCACGGTCGGCAGGTCGACCACCGGGAAGCGGTCGACGCCCAGGCGGAACCAGGACACGGCGCCCACCACGACGAGGGACAGGACCAGCATGGCCGCGAACACCGGCCGGCGGATGCAGACCTCGGCGAGCCGCTGCACGACGCGCTACCGGCGCCCGGCCGGGGCCGCGGTGACGGGCGCCCCGTCCTGGAGCTGGGCGAGGCCCGAGGTGGCGACCTGCTCGCCCGGGCGCGCGCCGGTCACGACCTCGATCATCCCCTCCTGGCGGGCGCCGAGCGTCACCGTGCGCTCGCGCGCGGCGCCGTCCGCGACGACGAAGACGCGGGTGAGCCCGGCGAAGTAGGACACCGCGCCCTCCGGCACGAAGGCCACGTCACGGTCCTCGCGCAGCACGACGGCGCCGCGCGCGAACAGCCCGGGCTTCAGGAGCCCCTCGCGGTTGGGCACCTCCGCCTCGAGCAGCACCGTGCGGCTCGTCACGTCCACGGCGGGGCTCACGCGCGTGACGCGCCCCGCGAAGGCGCGGCCCCCCGCCGACTCCACGCGGAGCCGGACGGTCTGGCCCGGCCGGACCTCGAGGGCGGCGCGCTCTGCCACAGTCCCCACAAATTTGAGCGGGTCGCTCCGGACGATCGTGAACACGGGAGTGTTCTCCGGGGCGTACTGGCCCGGGTTCAGGTGACGCCGCGCGACGGCGCCCTCGATCGGGGCGCGCAGGGTGGCGTCGGTCAGCTTCTTGCGGGCCAGGCCGAGGTCGGCCTCGCGGCGCTTGAGGTCGGCCTCGGCCACGCGCACCCCCGACCGGTCGCTCTCGAGCTGGGCCTCGGCGACGCGCACGCGGTCGGGGTACTGGCGCAGCTCCACCTGGGAGGTCTCGTGCTGCGCGAGCGCCGACTCGTACTGGGTGCGGGCCACGTCCAGCTCGCGCTGGGCGACGAGCGCGCCCTTGACCAGCGTGCGCATGCGCTCGAGGTTGACCCGCGTCTCCTCGAGCGCGGCCCGGCTTCGGTTCAGCCCGGCCTCGAGCGAGCGACGGCTCTCGCGGACCTGCTGGAGCTGGGCGTGGGCGGCCTCGGCCTGGGCGCGCGCCCGGGCGAGCCCGTCGCGCGCCGCGCCGAGCCCCGCGTCGGCCTGCGCCAGGCCGAGGGTGAGCTCGCGCGGATCCAGCTCGGCCACCACCTGGCCGGCCCGCACCCGGTCGCCGAGGTCGACGAGGAGCCGGGCGACGGTGCCCGGGATGGACGTGTTGAGGATCACTTCCTCCCACGCGAGGAGGCTGCCCGTCACGTCCACCGTGCGCTCCACCGCGCGGGCCTCGACGCGGGCGACGTTGACGGCGACGGCGCGGGTCGCCGCGGCCCTGGTCCTGGCCGCCTCCACCGCGCTCGAGGAATCGCCCCAGCAGCCGGCCAGGGCCAGCGCGACGCCCGCGAGCGCCACCGCGCGCGCGGCGGGCCCAGGGGCCCGGCGCGGGCGGGGGCCGCCCGTCTCGCCGAGTCTCGCTCTCACGGGTCCAGTGTATTCCTGGCGGGCGCTCAGGGGCACACGATCAGCCGGCCGCACCTCTCAATTCCCGGACGTGCTCGGCCCAGTGGCGGGCCAGCAGCTCGAGCCGCTGCCGTCCCGTCAGCACCTCGCCCGACGCCCGCCGGAGGCACGGCCGGTCGAGATCGGGCGCGCGGCGCACGGCGTGCGCCAGCCGGGCGTGCGCCTGGCGCACCGCCTGGAGCAGCTCGTCGAAGGTCTCGTGCTCGTGCAGACGGCGGCAGACCTCGTTCACGGTGTCGGAGTCGCCCGCCACCGGCCACACCGGCCCGCCGAGGACCGCGGACTCGATGCCCCACGCGGTGGCGTCGTGGAAGTAGAGGAAGTGCATCAACACGTCGCGGGCCTGCCAGCGATCGACCCGCGCGCCGGTCGCGCGGCCCGGGCCCTCGAACCAGGCGAGGGCGTCCTGCACCACGCGGTCGAGATCGGCGAGCAGCGCGTCCTTCGAGGGCGGCGCGCTCATGGGCGGCTGCGGGACGGTCCCGTCATGCGCGCAGCCGCGGCAGGATCTCGCGGGTCGTGCGCTCGAGCTGCTCGGCCTGGTCGCCGCCGCCGAACCGGAGCACGACGTGGCGGGCGCCGGCGCGCGCGAACCCCTGCAGGCGCTCGAGGCAGCTCGCCGCGTCGCCCGCGTGGAAGCCCTGGACGCGCGCGATCGCCTCGTAGGGGGCCGCGTAGTAGCCCTCGACGAAGCGGCGCAGCTCGGCCTCGGCGGTCCGCGCGTCGCGGCCGACGTTGAGCGTCGTGTAGAGGGCGGGCGTCGGCCGCGCGGTGGTACCGCGCTCGGCCCGGGCCGTCGCCAGCACGCGCGCCCAGCCCTCGGCCCACGCCTCGGGCGTGACGCTGTTGGGCATCCAGCCCTCGGCCAGGCGGCCGGCGCGCTCGGTGGCCGCCGCGACCTCGCCGCCCATCCAGATCGGCGGCCCGCCGGCCCGGTGCGGCGTCGGCAGCAGGCGCGCCTCGTCGAGGCTCCAGTACCGGCCCTGGAAGGTGAGGCCGCGCTCGCCGGCGTCGGTCCAGAGCTGCCGGCAGATCGCGAGGGACTCGACGAGGCGGCCGACACGCTGGGCGAACGGCACGCCGGCGTTCTCGAACTCCCGGCGCACGGCGCGCGAGTCGGGGGCGATGCCGACGCCCAGGACGAGCCGCCCCTCGGCCACGCGGTCCACGGTCGCGACGGCGTGGGCGAGGACGAGCGGGTGGCGAAGCGCGGGGAGCAGGACCGCGGTGCCGAGCAGGCAGCGCCGGGTCCGCGCCGCGACGGCGGCGAGCAGCGTCAGCGGCTCGAAGCGCGGCCGCGCGAGGAGCGAGTCGCCCACCCAGATCGAGTCGTAGCCGGCGGCCTCGACGCGCTCGGCCAGCGCGAGGAGCGGGGCGGCGTCGAGGCGCCCCGACATGACGGCTTCGCGCGTCGGGAGGAGAACGCCGACCCTGATCGACTCGCCGCCCATGGCGCGGTATCGTAGCACGCCATGGACGCGATCGACTTCGTGCGGCTCCGCTACGAGAACCTCCACGGCGGCCTGATCGACGACCTGCTCGGCAAGCTCTCCGAGGCCCAGGTGCGCGGGCGGCCGCACCCCGGCGTCAACACCGTCGCGTGGCTCCTCTGGCACTCGGCGCGGGTCGAGGACGTCGGCGTGAACCGCTTCGTGCTGGACCAGCCCCAGGTCCTGGAGGACGGCTGGCTCGAGCGCCTCGACGTCGGGCGCCGGGACGTCGGCACGGGCATGCGCGACGCCGAGGTGGACGAGCTGAGCGCGCGCATCGCGCTGCCGGCGCTCCGCGGCTACTGGCAGGCGGTGACCGCGCGGACGCTCGCGGCCCTCGAGACGCTCCGCGGGAGCGACCTCGAGGCCCTCGTGCCCGCGGAGCGCGTCCGGCGCGTCGCGACCGCGGAGGGCGCGGTCGCCCCCGGCGCCGAGTGGCTCACGGAGTTCTGGGCGGGCGGCCGGAGCCGGGGCTGGATGCTCGCGCAGACGCCGTTCCTGCACGTCTACGGTCACTCCTTCGAGGCGCGGGTGGCGGCGGGCCTCTGGGGCGCGCGCAGCCCCTAGTCACGGCGAGGGCGTCCGGCGACCGCGGGAGGCATCCGATGAAGGTCGAGACGCAGCTGCCGCTCGGCAAGCTGGATCCCGGACTCCGCAGCGCCCCGAGGCTCGACCTCGCGTCGGTCCAGCGCGGCGCGCACGAGATCGAGGCGCTCGGCTTCGACGGGTTCGTGACGGGCGAGCTCAAGACGGACCCGTTCCTGCCGCTCGGGCTGGCCGCGGCCGCGACGGAACGGATCAGCCTGACCACCGCGGTCGCGATCGCGTTCCCGCGGAGCCCGACGGTCACCGCGATGCTCGCGTGGGACCTCCAGACGCTCTCCCGCGGGCGGTTCATCCTCGGCCTCGGCACCCAGGTGAAGGGACACATCGAGCGGCGCTACGGCGTGCCGTGGGCCCCGCCGGTGCCGCGCCTGCGCGAGTACATCAAGGCGCTCCGGGCGGTGTGGGACTGCTGGCAGCGCGGCACGCCCCTCGACGTGCGCGGCGCGCACTACAACCTCTCCCTGATGGTCCCGCTCTTCGACCCGGGGCCGATCGAGCACCCGCGGATCCCGATCCACGTGGCCGCGATCAACGAGCACATCTGCCGGCTGGCCGGCGAGGCCTGCGACGGGATCCGGCCGCACCCGATCACCACCCCGAAGTTCATCCGGGAGGTCATGCTGCCGAACGTCGCGCGCGGCGCGCGGAGCGCCGGGCGGGGGCTCGCGGGCTTCGAGGTGGCGGTGAGCCCCCTCGTCGCGGTCGGCGACGACGCGCGCGAGCGCGCCGAGCGGCTGCGCGACGTCCGCGCCCGCATCGCCTTCTACGCGTCCACGCGGACGTACCGCGCGGTGTTCGAGGCGCACGGCTGGGGAGAACTGGTCGAGGGACTCCACGCGCTGTCGGTCCAGCAGCGGTGGGAGGAGATGCCGGCGCGCATCCCGGACGAGGTGGTGGACACGATCGCCGTCGTGGGCGCCTGGGACGACGTCGTCCCGAAGATCCTAGCGCGCTACGGCGACGTCGCCACGCGGATCGAGTGGAGCCTGCCCGTCCGCACGCCGGCGGACGCCGAGCGGCAGCGCCACGTCCTCGGCGCGCTCCAGGGGGCCCCGCCCCCCGCGGGGCTCAGCGGCTGACGACGCGGTTCTTCTGCGCGCCGAGGCCGGTGATGCCCATCTCGACGACGTCGCCCGGCTCGAGGTAGCGCGGGGGCTTCATGCCGTGGGCGACGCCCGCCGGCGTGCCGGTCGAGACGACGTCGCCCGCGCGCAGCGACATGAAGCGGCTCACGTAGGCGACGAGCGCGGCCACGCCGAAGATCATGTTGGCGGTGCTGCCGTGCTGGCGCGGCTCGCCGTTGACCGTCGTCCACAACTCGAGCGCCTGGGGCGCGCGTACCTCGTCGGCGGTGACCAGCCACGGGCCGATCGGCGCGAAGGTGTCCGCGCTCTTGCCCTTGGTGGTCGCCCCACCGTGCTCGATCTGGAACGCGCGCTCGGAGACGTCGTCGACGAGGCAGTACGCGGCGACGTGCCGGAGGGCCTCGGCCTCGCTCACGCCGCGCGCGTCGCGCCCGATGACCGCGCCCAGCTCGACCTCGTAGTCGAGCTTCGTGCCGCCGCGCGGCCGGACGATCGGGTCGTGGGGCCCGGTGATCGCGCTCGTGGCCTTGAGGAAGACGACCGGCTCCTTCGGCAGCGGCTGGCCCACCTCGCTCGCGTGGTCCGTGTAGTTGAGGCCGATGCAGACGAGCTTGCCGATGCCGGCCAGCGGACAGCCGAGCCGCGGCCGGCCGCGGACCACGGGCAGCCGCGCCGTCCTGAGCGCGCGCAGGCGCCGCAGGCCCGCCGGCGAGAGCACGGCCGGCGTGAGGTCGCGCACCACGCGCGAGAGATCGCGCAGCGTGCCGTCCGCGTCGATGAGACCGGGCTTCTCGGCGCCGGCGCGCCCGTAGCGGACGAGCTTCATCGCGTCACCTCGTCCGGTAGACCACGAGCCGGTCCGCGCCCGACTCCGGCGCCCAGACCTCGCCCGGGCGGCCGAGGATCTGGCGCACGTGGGCGCCGCGGCGGTCGCTCGGGAACGCCCGGAACGTCTCCGTCTCGGGGTCGAAGCGCACCATCGCGTTGGCTCCCCAGTCGCTCAGCCACACGCGGTCCCGGTCGTCCACGTAGACGGCGTAGGGGCTCGGCCGGTCGCCGGGCAGCTTCCAGGTCCGCCAGCTCCGGCTCTTCGGGTCGTAGCGGCTCACGTTGCCGGAGTTCCACTCGCTGACCCAGACGCGGCCCCGGGAGTCGGACCACACGCGCCGCGCGCCCTGGTCCTTCGTGGGCGGCTCGATGACCGTGGCCGCCCCGGTCTCGACGTCCACGCGCGCGATGTGGCTGCCCGCGAGCGAGGCGTAGTAGACGTCGCCGTCCGGCGTCGTCGCGATGCCGTAGGGGCCGCGGCCGCGCGGCGCGTCCCAGACCTGCATCGCGCCGGTCCGGGGATCGAGCCGCCCGTACACGCCGCGCTGGCCGGTGAACCAGACCCGCCCGCGCCGGTCGAAGGTGAGGGTGTTGAGGTTGGCGTAGCCGCGCGACTCCGGCAGCGGCCAGCTCCGCACGGCGCGGGTCCGCGGGTCCACGCGCACGATCGCGTTGGTGCCGCCCTCCGTGACCCACGGCGCGCCGTCGGGCCCGACGACCACGCCGTGCGGCGAGGCGCCCGCGCCGAGCGCGATCAGCTCCACCGTGCCCGTCGCGGGGTCGAGCCGGCCGAGGTGGCCGGTGCGCTGGGCCGTGTACCAGACGATGCCGTCGGCGCCGACGGCGACGTCGTGCGGGAAGCCGCCGGGGGGCACGGCGTAGGCCCGGATGCTGACGTCGGTCTGCGCGCCGGCGGGCACGCCGACGAGGGCGACAACGAGCGCGAGGACGAGGGCGAGGCCGCCGAGCGTCAGGGGGCGCATGCTGACCTCCATGCCGCGGCTCACGCGATCCGGATGATGCCCGGCTCGAGGGGCGTGAACCGCACGGCGACCTCGGGGTCGTGGCCCGCGACGACGAGCCGCTCGGCGCCGGCGAGTGCCTCGATCGTCTCGAACCCCTCGAGCATCTCCGGCAGGCTCGTGAGGAGCTGCACGGGCTGCCGCGTCTCGACGTTGCGGTAGAAGTGCGAGGCGTCCGAGGCGAGGACGACGGTCCCGCGCGCCGTCCGGACGCTCACGATCTGGAGCCCCGCGGTGTGGCCGCCGACGCGGTGCACGCGGATCCCGGGCAGCACGTCGCGGTCACCGTGGACGATCCGGACGCGCCCCGCGTAGTTCAGCGGCACGAGCCCCGCCAGCGCCGTCGGGTTGGCCGAGGACCGGACCGCCGGCGCGGCGGCCCAGGGCCCCGTCCAGAACGCCACCTCGTCCCGCTGGATCCAGAACTCCGCGGCGGGGAAGAGCCCGTGCCCGGCCCAGTGGTCGTAGTGCAGGTGCGTGACGAGCGCGAGCGGCACGTCGCCCGGCCGGACCCCCGCGCGCTCGACCATCGCCGCGGGGCTCACGTAGCCCCGGATCCCGCGCGCCCGCGCGTCGTCCTCGAGGAAGCCGGTGTCCACGAGGACGGGGTGGGGCCCGCCGAGGATCAGCCAGACGTAGTAGTGGAGCGTGAGCGGCGCGTGCGACGCCTCGCGGTAGAAGAACTGGCAGGCCGTCGTGTCCCGCTCCGCGTACTTGAGCGCGTAGACCTCGTACATGGCGCACCTCGCTGGCGCCCGAGTATACTCCGTCCACGCCATGACGCCGGAGCCCGCGGACCTCCTCGTCCTCGAGGGGCGCATCGAGCGCACCGAGCTGGCGCGGCTCGTCCGCCTCTTCGGCGACATGGTGAAGTACGTGGTGGACGTCGAGCGCGGCGTGATCGCGATCGGCGGCGAGCTGCACGCCGACGCCGAGCACGTGCTCCTCGAGCGCGGCAGCCGCGCGGCCGACCTCTGGGGCGCCAACTACTATCCGGGGCGCGGCCGCGAGGGCTCGATCGAGTACACCTCGCTGATCAACATCCGCCCGGCCCGGGGCAACGTGGGGATGGAGGTCGGGGACCCGGCGATCCGCGAGCGCATCCGGGCCCTGACGGAGGCGCTCGTCGGCGAGGGCGAAGCGCTGTGAGAGCCCGTGGACACGTCGCGTCGTCGAGGGGCGCCACGGCTGTGCCGGGGCGCCCCGAGGGTTGGGGGGCTTGGGGGGCGCCCGGAGCCCCCCATGCGGTGAGATGACTCACCACGCCGGTCTCTCGCGCACGCGCTGGGCGGCCTTCGCGCCCGACCAGCAGGTGCTGATGATCGCCAACGAGATGAACCGCGCCGCCAAGCTCACGGCGCCGGGGGACCGGGAGCGCCTGCGGAGCGCCTACGCGCGCGCCCTGCAGCTCACCGATCTCACCGTCGAGGGCAGCGTGCGCCGCGCGCTCCGGCGGGAGCTGCTCCGCTGGCGCGACCTCGTCGCCGCGCTCTACCTGGCGCCCGCCGCCGAGCCCGCGGCCCACGCCGCCGCCTTCCGCGCCCTGCTCCGCCTCACGCCCGAGGCGTCGAAGCAGCTCGCGGCGGGGGGCTGAGCGTCCCGCGGGATCAGGACCGCGCGGCGAGCGCCTGCCTGAAGCGCCGGGCGTAGCCCACGACGTCGCGGTCGAGCCGGCCCTCCGTGCGACCCCGGGCGATCTTGACGCTCACCACGAACGGCCCGTCCTCCCGGAGGATCCGGTCGTACGCGCGCCCGAGCTCCTCCTCGGTGCGCACCTCGAGCGCCTTCTCGACGCCGGCGCCGCGCGCGATCGCGGCCAGGCTCGAGCGCGCCGCCGTCGCCGTCGGCTGGCCGCCGGTGGTCTGGTGGACCTCGTTGTCCCAGATCACGAGCGCGAGGTTCCTCGGCGCCTCGGTGGCGATCGTGCAGAGCGAGCCGAGGTTCATCAGGAGCGAGCCGTCCCCGTCGAGGCACACGACGCGCACGTCGGGGCGTGCCAGCGCGAGGCCGAGCCCGATGGACGAGCACTGGCCCATGGAGCCGAAGGTGTAGCAGTTGAGGGGACGGTCGGCGCTCTGCTGGAGCTCGAGCGACGCCTGGCCGAGGTTACTGACCACCACCTCGGAGGTGAGGCGCTCGGCGAGGAGCCGGGTGGCGGCGGTGCGCGTCAGCGTGGCGCTCATCCCTGTTTGCCTCCCGTCAGCTCGGGGGGGAGGACGAAGGCGACGGGGAGCCCGCGCGTGTAGGCGAGCTTGACGAGGCCGTCGCCCTGCGCCTCCAGCTCGGCGACCGAGGACGGCTTGATCCACCGGATGCCGAGGGCGTCGAGGATGGGGGCGGCGGCCTGCCCCATCGGCACCTGCGCGGGGTTGAACTCGCCGAGGTCGCCGCGGTGGCTGACCACGAGGACGATCGGGATCTGGCTCGCGACGTTGAGCGACGCCAGGGCGTTCACGCAGTTGCCGAGGCCGCTGTTCTGCATGAGCAGCGCGCCGCGCCGGCCGCCGAGCCAGGCGCCGGACAGGAGGCCGATGCCCTCCTCCTCGCGCGTCACCGTGACCACGCGGCACTCGGGGTCGGCCCACAGGTGCTCGAGCACGTGGCTCACGATGTAGTCCGGGACCGTCGCGAACATCCGGACGTCGTTCCTGCGCAGCACGTCCGCCAGGTGCTTGGACCAGCTCGGGTCGATCATGGCCTCGCGTCCCCCTCGTCGCCGCGTGGCGGCCGCTCGCCAGTGTAGCAGGGCGGCCGCCGGCGCGGCGAGTGCCCTCTGCTATGATCGGTGGCGTCCGGGGTCCGCGCGGCCTCGCGACGAGGAGGCCTGATCTGCAGAAGGGCGCGCCCCTCTTCCTGGTCCTGCTCGCGCTCGGTCCCCTCGGGTGCACGACGGTCGCGGCCCCGGGTCCGCCGCCTGCCGCGAGCGTGCCGCTGCCCGCCGCCGCGCCGGCCCGGCCGGCCCTTCCCGAGCTCCCGCGCCTGCGCGCGGCGGTCGACCGCGATCCCACGAGCGCCGTCGCCCGCCACCGTCTCGGCCGGGCGCTGATCGGCCGCGGCGAGATGGCGGAGGCCGTCGTGTGGCTGCGCGACGCGCTCCGGCTCGCGCCCGACCTGGCGGAGGCGCGGGCGAGCCTCGGGCTCGCGCTCTACGGCATGGGCGACGTCGGCGCCGCGGTCGAGGAGCTGCGCGCCGTCCTCCGGGCGCGGCCGGACCTCGTCGAGCCGCGGCTCACGCTCGCCGCCGCGCTCGTCGCCCGGCAGGACTGGCCGGCGGCGCGCGCGGTGCTGGAGGAATTGGTGGCAGCGCACCCGGACCTCGCGCAGGCCCACTACACGCTCGGCGCCGTGCGCTACACCCAGGGCGACCTCGACGGCGCGATCGCGGCCTACCGCCGGGTGCTCACCCTCGAGCCCCGCCAGGCAGACGCGCGCTACAACCTGGGGCTCGTGTTGAGGCTCGCGCGCCGGGACGTCGAGGCGACGCCGGAGTTCCTCGCCGCGGCCCGCGCGGGACTGCCGAGCGCCCAGTTCTTCGCGGGCACCGCGTACGCGGGCGGGCTCGGGGTCGAGCGCGACCTCGCCCAGGCCGTCCGCTGGTGGTCGGGCGCGGCCGAGCAGGGGATGCGCGAGGCCGACGAGGCGCTCGCCCAGCTCCGGCTGGTCGCGCTCGGCAGGGCCCGGCGCCCGCCGGCCGAGCGCGAGGCCGCCGAGCGGGCGTTCGGGGACTTCCGCGAGAGCCTCTGGGGCGAGCACGCCGACCTGGCCCGGGACGGCGCGGACAGCGTGGGCGCGGCGCTCCTGCGCGCGGGGCGCGTGGCGGAGGCCGTGCGGCTGCTGCTCCGCGAGGCCGCGGCGCTCGGCGAGCCGGCCGAGCGCCAGCTCGAGACGCTCTACGAGCAGGGGGTCGAGGACCGGCTGCCCGCGCACGACGCGCGCATCCTCGCCTACTTCAAGATTGCGGCGGCCGAGGGCCAGGTCCGCCCGCGGATCGCGCTCGCGCGCTTCTACGCCCGCGGGCTCGGCGTGCCGAAGGACGTCGCGCGTGCGCTCGGCCTGCTCCGGGCCACGCCCCACGAGGACGCCCAGCGCCTGCTCCGGGAGCTGTCGGCCGCGAGCCCGTAGGCCCGGGAGCCGCGACCACGCGCCCCGCACTCCACTTCCTCCTCACCGCGGCCGGGGCCGCGGTGACGGGCGTCGCCGCGACCCTGGCGGCGCTCGCCGTCCTCCTGCTGGGCGGCGGCGGCGTGAGGGCGCTCGACTGGGAGCTCTACGATCGCTGGATCCGCCCGCGCGCCCCCGTGTCCGTCTCTCCCGCGCTGGTCGTCGTCGTGCGTGATGCCGCGAGCGAGGCGCGCCTCGGCCGCGGGGCGTGGGACCGCGCGGTCCTCGCGCGGCTCGTCACCGGGCTCTCGCGCGCCGGCGCCGCGGCGATCGGTCTCGACGTCGCGCTCGGCCAGCCGAGCGCTCCCGGCCGCGGCGGCGCCGCGAGCGACGCGCTCCTGGGCCAGGCGACGGCGCTGGCCGGCGCGGTCGTGTACCCCCTGGCGCTCGAGGTCGACGGCGCCGGCGCCCCGCCCGGGGCGCAGCGCCCGGCGGGGCATCGCTCCTGGCCCGCGCTGCCGCCGGCCGGCTACGCGTGGCCCGCCGCGCGGCCGCTCGCCGGTGCGCTGCCGGGGCTCGCCGAGCACGCGCGCGCGATCGGGCACACGCTCGCGCCGGCCGACCCGGACGGCGTGGTCAGGAGGGTCCCGCTCTTCGTGAGGCTCGAGGAGCGGGTGGTGCCCGCGTTCGGCCTGGCGCTCGGCGCGGTGTTCCTGGGCGCGAGCCTGGAGCATCTCACGGTGGACGCCGACGGCGTGACGATCCGGCGGCCGGGGTTCGCCCCGGTGCTCGTCCCGACGGACCGGCAGGGCCGCGCGAGCCTCGCCTGGGCGGCGGTCGAGCCGAGGATCGTGCCGTTCGCCGACGTCTGGGCCGCGCTCGCCGGCGGCCCGTCCGAGCGGCTCGGGGCGCTGGTGGACGGCAAGGTCGTGCTGGTCCTCGCCGAGCCGGCGCGCGCCGAGCGCCCGACGCCGCTCGGGCCCGCGTCGGACGTCGCGATCCAGCTCCAGCTCCTCAACGCGCTCCTGACCGGCTCCTGGCTCGTGGACGCGCCGCCGCGCGCCACGCTCCTCGGCACGCTCGCCGCCGCCGCGCTGGCGGCGTGGCTCGCGCTCGTCCTCCCCTGGTGGGCGGCCCTCGTCGGCCTCGCGGTCCTGGTGCTGGGCGTGGCGGCGGCCTTCGCGCTGGTACCGGTGCTGGCCGGGGTCCTGCTGCCGGCGGGGCTGCCGGTCACCGCGGTGGCGCTCGCGTCGGCCGGCGCGCTCCTCTGGAACCAGCTCGCGGCGGCGTACCGCGTCCGGCGCCTCGAGGGCGAGGTCGTGGGGATGCGCGAGGCGCTCGTGCGGCGCGAGTCGGCCGTGGAGGCGCTCGAGGAGGATCTCGACGCCGCCCGCGCGGCGGCCGCGCGCTCGGGCAGCGCCGAGGACGCGCTCAGGGCTCAGCTCGCCGAGGCCCGGACCCAGGAGGAGGAGGCGCGGCGGCGGCTCGAGGCGCTCGAGCGCGAGTCCCGCGTCCAGCGCGCGGTGGAGGCCCCGAGCGGGGACGGCGAGCTCGAGCGGCTCGGGCTCGCGTGCGCGCGGCTCGGCATCGTGACCCGCGATCCCGGCCTGCTCGCCGTGTTCAGGGACCTCGAGAAAGCCGCGCGCTCGTCCCTGCCGATCCTGCTCCTCGGCGAGCCCGGGACCGGCAAGGAGCTGTTCGCCCGGGCGGCCCACCGGCTGAGCCCGCGGGCGGCCGGGCCCTTCGTCGCGGTCAGCATGGCGGCGATCTCCCCGGAGCTCGCCGAGAGCGAGCTCTTCGGCCACGTGCGCGGCAGCTTCACGGGCGCCGTCGGCGACCGCAAGGGCTACTTCGAGCAGGCCGACGGCGGGACGCTCTTCCTCGACGAGGTGGGCGAGCTGCGGCCCGAGCACCAGGCCAAGCTCCTGCGCGCGCTCCAGGAGCGGAGCTTCCACCGGGTCGGGGCCGCGCGCCCGACGACGGTGGACGTGCGCGTGGTCGCGGCCAGCAACCGCGACCTCGAGCGGGGCGTCCGGGAGGGCTGGTTCCGCGAGGACCTCTACTTCAGGCTGAAGGGGCTCGTGCTCGGGCTGCCGCCGCTTCGCGAGCGGCGCGGGGACCTGCCGCGGCTCGCGCAACGCCTTGTCGCCGAAGCTGCCCGGGAGGAAGGGCGGCCGGGGCTCGCGCTGTCCGAGGCCGCCATGGGCGCGCTCGAGCGGCACCCGTGGCCCGGCAACGTGCGCGAGCTCCAGCACTGCCTGCGCCGGGCGGTCGCGCTCGGCGAGGGTCCGGTGCTCACCACGGAGGACCTTGGGCTGCCCGCGGCCGAGCGCGCCGGCGCCGACGCCGACACGGGCGGCGACGCCGCCGTGCTCGCGAGCCTCAGGCAGCACGGGTTCGACATGCAGCGGACGGCGCGGGCGCTCGGCTGGGACCGGAGCACGGTGACGCAGCGCCTGAAGGGCCTGGGCTTCAGGGCCCTCGTCGAGGCCGGCGGCGACCGCGCGCGCGCCGCGCTGGCCCTGGCGGGCGACCCGGCGCTCGCCCGCCCGGTGGAGCTGAAGCTCCGCGAGTACCTGGAGCACCTGCTGCGGGTCGTCGAGGGATTCGACACCGCCGAGGGCGCCCTCGCCGCCTGCCGCCGGCGCTTCAAGAACCTCCCCGAGCGCCACTTCCGCTCGCTCGAGACCCTGGTCCGCCAGCACTTCGAGCGCCGCCCCTGACGGGCGCCACGGACCCGTTCCACCGCGCCCCGGGCGGCTCCACGAAGCCGAGGCGCGCCGACAGGCGGTCGGCCTCCTCGGCCAGCGCCGCCCGCAGCGCCGCGAACCGGCGTTGCGGGATGCGGCTCTTCGGGCCCACGATGCAGAGTGCCGCCCCGACCTCCCCGGAGTAGTCGCGCACCGGCAGGGCGATGCACCGGATGCCGTCGATGTGCTCCTCGTTGTCGATCGCGTATCCCCGCCGCCGGATGCGCGCCAGCTCGTCGCGCAGTCCCGCCGGTGTCGGGATGGTCCGGGCCGTCTTCCGCTCGAACGCCGCCCCGGCCAGGACGCGATCCAGCTCCGGCGGTGGCAACCAGGCGACGAGCGCCTTCCCGACCGCGGTGCAGTGGATGGGGCGGATGCCGCCGACTTCCTGGACGACCCGCACCGGACCCTCGGGATCGCGTTTGGCGATGACGGTGACGGTGGTGTCCCGGAGGATGGCCAGGCTCGCCCCCTCGCCGGTGCGGCGGCTCAGCGCATCGAGCGCGGGCGCGGCCAGCTCCGCCAGGTCCTCGCGGCCCCAGGGGCGTCCGGTCAGGCGGAGCAGCCGCGGCGCCAGGCGGTAAGGCCGGGCGTCGCCGTCCTGATCGAGGTAGCCGAAGTCGACCAGCGCCCGGACGAGATGGTGGGCGGTGCTGCGGGGCAGCGCGGTGCGCCGCACGACCTCGGCCAGCGCCGCGACACCGCCGGTGGCGGCGATCGCCTCGAGCACGGACAGGCCGCGCTGCAGCGACTGGTGGGTGCGGCTCCCGTTGCGTCCGGGGCGGGGCCGCGCGCGGGGGGAGCGGGATCGTTTCATGGGTTTGGTTTCATACAATGAGAAAACATCAGCAAAATATCCCATGGAACTGAACGGGTCAAGGGCCGTAGAATCTCTTCTCTGGACCACGGGAACGAGCGGTTTCACAGGTGGGGGAGGAGGGTGCGATGAAGAGCGTCACCAAAGCGGTGGTTCTGCTGGCAGTCGTGGCTCTGGTACTCGCGGCGGCCGGGACGGCCGCCCAGGCCCAGCCCAAGTTCGTCCTGAAGTTCAACCACGTGCTCGGCCCCAAGGAGCCATACCATCTGGGGTTCCTGAAGTGGGCCAAGGCAGTGGAGGCGCGGACCAAGGGCGGCCTCAAGATCGAGGTCTTCCCCAGTGCCCAGCTCGGTGTCGAGGAGGACATCATCGAGCAGATCCGAGCCGGGGCAAACATCGGACAGAACACGGACTCCGCCCGTATGGGGAACTATGTTCCCGGAATTGCCATCATGAACGGTCCCTACTTTGCCGAGAATCTCGACGAGGTCGCCAGGCTACAGAAGTCGCCGACGATCAAGGGGTTCCTCGACGAGCTGGCGAACAAGCACGGGATGAAGGTTCTGTCGTACAGCTGGGTGCAAGGTTACCGGCACTTCTTCACGAACAAGCCGGTGCGGAACCCGGAGGACCTGAAAGGGCTTCGCATCAGAACTCCACCCGCGCCGATCTGGCAGGAGTCGGTGCGCGCCCTCGGCGCGACCCCAGTCGCTCTGGCGTTCGGCGACATGTACCCGGCCCTCCAGCAGAAGGTGATGGATGGAGTAGAACTGGTCTACAACAACATCCCGGCGGGACGCTTTTACGAAGTGCTCAAGTACGTGAGCGAGACCCGGCACATCATGCTGATCAATTTCGAGGTGGTCAGCTCGAAGTGGTTCAATGCCTTGCCCGCCGACTACCAGGAGATCCTGGTCGAAGAAGCCGAAAAGGCCGGGATGGAAACCTCCAGGCTCATCATGGACAAGCTCGAAAAAGAGGTCAAGCAAGAGCTGACGACCAAGCGGGGGATGGTCGTTGTCGACAAGGTTGACCTGGCGGCCTTCAAGAAGGCCGGCGAGAAGGCGTACGAGGTTCTGAAGATCGCCGATGTAAAGAAGAAGGTCTTTCAGGAAATCGGAAAGAAGTGAGTAGCGGGTAGCAGTTCCCGGTCTCCGGCTTAGCCGATCGCGGTCCAGGGCTTCTGGGTTCCGGATGAACGAACTCAGGTGCCCTGGACCGGGCATCCCCCTGGAGTGTGGGCCAATGAAGGAAATCTACGAGTGGATTTGCCGGCAGGAGATGCGAATCGCCAAATGGTCATTGGCGATTCTTTCACTGTTGGTCTTCGCGGCGGCGGTGGCGCGATTCTTATACCATCCGATGAACTGGGCGATCGATGCGGCGACGTTTCTCTTCGCCTGGACCGTCTTTCTGGGCGCCGATGCCGCGATGCGATTGGACAGACTCTTCTGCATAGAAGTCGTCACCGGCAAACTACCCATGAAGGCGCAACTCTATCTCAAGTGCATCAACTACATGATCATCGTCGTCTTTCTGCTGGGCATGATCGGCTATGGGCTCTGGCTTTCCTATACGACGCGGTTGAGGACGTTTCAGGGCATCCCGGGTTTTAGCTATACATGGGTCACTCTGAGCGTGCCGGTTGGCGCGGCCCTGATGTTGATCACCGCGATCCTGAAGATCAAGACATTCCTGCGGGCGATAGCGACGGGCGAGCCGATCCGGAAGTCTCAGGAAGTCGTTAGCGGCGAAATCATCTGAGGAGGAGTCTCGCTGTCGTCGACAGGAGAGAGGTCATGAAGTGACGCTGGTGACGATTCTGTTCTTTCTCTTCATGATCATGGGAATGCCGGTGCCCTTTGCTTTCGGTATTTCCGGCGTTGCCTTCTTCCTCCAGAATCTCAACCTGCCACTGACCATGCCAGTTCAACTGGTGCTTTCCCAAACCCAGAACTTTCTGTTGCTCGCGATTCCCTTGTTCATTCTCGCGGGGAACCTGCTCAACGAGAGCGGTATTACCGAGCGAGTCATGAGACTGGCCTCCGTTCTCACGGGACATATGCGTGCCGGGACGGCACAGAGCAACATGGTGATCGCTGCATCACTGGGCGGAATCACGAGCTCCGCCATCGGTGACGCCGCCATGCTCTCGCGCGTGTTGGGACCGAGCATGACCCAGAGGGGATATTCCGGAGGGTTCTCGGCGGCCGTCATTGGTTGTAGCGCACTGATTACGACGATGATCCCCCCGGGGATCGGGCTTGTCCTCTATGGCAGCATCGCCGAGGTCTCGATCGGGCGGTTGTTCACCGCGGGGATGATTCCCGGCATTCTCATGACGATATTCCTGATGGTTGCCGTGAGTGTGCGGGCCAGGCGGAAGGGCTATCTTCCCGAGAGAGACAGGCGGGCGCCTCTCAAGGAAGTTGCGAGGACGTTCATCGATTCGATCTGGGCGTTTCTCTTCCCCGTCGTTCTGATAGCCGGATTGCGATTCGGCGTGTTTACTCCGTCTGAAGCGGGCGCTTTCGCGTGTGTCTATGCGATCGCCGTTGGAACGATCGTCTACAGGCAGTCTTCCTGGAAGGGGCTGCAGCGCACACTGGAGAGCACTGTCGTCGATATCGGCATGGTCATGTTGCTCATCGCCCTGTCAGCGACTTTTAGTTACGGTATTGTCTGGGAGCAAATCCCGCAAAGGATGGCCGACTTCATCTTGGGGATCTCGATTACCCCCTGGGTGGTCATGCTGGTCATCATCACATTCCTGCTCGTTGCCGGAACGGCCGTGGACTCCACGGTGTTGATCCTGATGCTGACCTCGATTCTGGTGCCGGTCGCCGAGAAGGTGAACGTCGACCTGGTGCATTTCGGGATCATCATGGTGCTGACTCTCACCCTTGGGTTGCTGACACCCCCGGAGGGAGCGGTCCTTTACATCGTCTGTACCATCTTCAGGTGCTCGCTGTGGGACTTCGTCAGGGAAGGCTGGGTGCTCATGTTGTCCATTGTCGTGGTGGTCGTCATGGTCATCTTCTGGCCTGATCTGGCGCTATGGCTTCCGAACCTGACATTCGGGGCTGATTGAACCCTTGAGGTTCGGCTTGATCTTCGTCCCCGACCTCTCGCTGTTCCTCCCCAACCTGCTCTTCGAGAAGTAGCGGCGTGGAGCTCGGGGGGCGGGTGGCCATCGTCACCGGCGCCGCCCGCGGCATTGGCCGCGCCGTGGCGGCGGCGCTCGGGGCCGCGGGCGCGGGCGTGGGCCTGGTCGACATCGACGCCGCGGAGGCGGAGCGCGCGCGCGCCGCGCTCGCCGCCGCGGGGGTGGCGGCCCTCACCTGCCCGTGCGACGTCAGGCACACGGACCAGGTCGAGGGCGCCGTTGCCCGGACTCTCGAGCGCTTCGGCCGCGTCGATGTGCTCGTGAACAACGCCGGCATCATCCGGCGCGGCTCGATCGAGACGGTCACCGAGCGGGACTGGACCGAGGTCTTCGACGTCAACGTGACGGGTGCCTTCCGCTTCTGCCTCGCCGTCGTGCCGGTCATGAAGCGCCAGGGCGGGGGCGCGATCGTGAACGTCTCGTCGATCGCCGGCAAGGTCGGCGACCTCACCTCGGCGCCCGGGTACGGCCCCTCGAAGGCCGCGCTCGACGCGCTGACCAAGACGCTCGCCAGCCAACTGGCGGGGGCCCGCATCCGGGTGAACGGCGTCGCCCCCCACGCCATCGAGACCGACATGAGCGCGCAGTGGTCGCCTGAACGCCGCCGCGAGATCCTCGCCGGCATCCCGCTCGGCCGTCTCGGCACCCCGGAGGACGTCGCGCACGCGGTCGTCTTCCTCGTCTCCGACCGAGCCGGCTTCATCACCGGGGAGATCGTCGATGTCAACGGCGGCGCGCTGATGGACTGACCCATGGGGGGCTCCGGGCGCCCCCCAAACCCCACGGCGCTCGCACACGCCCCGGGGGACCCGGGGCGCGGCTCGATTGTGCGACTCGTTCACAGCCTCTGGGCCCGACCCCCGTGGGGACGCCCCGTGTCCCGTGCGGGGATGCGGGGATTCCCCGCAGCGTCCCGTCGCCGTTGTCACTCGAAGTCCCCGGAATCGCTCGCCTCGCCCTCGTCCCCCCGCGCGCTCCGGGGTGGCCCGCCCGTTGCTCTTCCCAGGGGCCGGGCGCGGGTCAGCAGGGGCTGACAGCCGACGCCCCGCGGACCAAACCGGGAAGGAGCGAGGGCCATGGCCGATACGGAGCGGGAGGCGCAGGGGAGCACGGGAACGAAGGAGGTGGCGATCGTCGTCGGGATCCTCCTGACGGTCGTCGCCGTGACGATGGTGACGTACTGGGTCCGCTCCCGGGGAGCGGAAGCGGGGACGGACACGGTCACGGCGCAGGCGACGGAGTCGCCGAGACCCCGGGTCACGGCGCCGGCGCCCGGGCCGGCGCCGAGCGAGGCCGTCCACGCCGACGTCTACTTCGACTTCAAGAGCGTCCGCCTCCGGGCCGACGCCGTCCGCGTGCTCCAGGAGAAGGCCGCGCTCATGGACCGGGCTCACGGCTGGGCGGTGCTGGTCCAGGGCTACGCCGACCGCCAGGGGTCGGCCGAGTACAACCGCGTGCTCGCGCTGCGCCGCGCCGACACCGTCAAGCAGTTCCTGATCGAGCTCGGCGTGCCCGAGACGTCGGTCAGGGTGGTCACGCTCGGCTCGGAGGCCGCCCTCTGCGACGAGCCGACCCTCGAGTGCCAGCAGCTGAACCGCCGGGTCCACGTCGAGATCAGAAAGCTGGGGCGCGCCGCGGCCAGGCCCGTGCGCGCGGTGATCGCCCGCGGCGACGTCCTCGACACGACGGCCGGCCGGTAGCCGCCCATGCGCGCCACGCCCCGGCGGCTCGCGCTCGTGCTCTGCGTGCTCCTGCTCTTCGCGCTCCTCGCGCCGGGAGCCGAGGGTGCGCTCTTCTGGCGGACCGCGGGCCAGGAGGCGCTCGTCCCCGCGCCGGCGCTCCGGACCGACGTCGAGATCCGCGTGACCGGGATCGTCGCGCGGGCGCGGGTCCGCCAGGAGTTCACCAACCCGAGCGGCGAGTGGGCCGAGGGCGTCTACGTGTTCGCGCTCCCGGACGAGGCCGCGGTGGACCGCCTGCGGATGCGGGTCGGCGAGCGGCAGATCGAGGGCGTGATCCGCGAGCGCGCCGAGGCGAAGGCGACCTACGAGCAGGCCCGGCGCGAGGGCCGGCGCGCGAGTCTCGTCGAGCAGGAGCGCCCGAACGTCTTCACGACCTCGGTGGCCAACATCGCGCCGGGCGCCGTGATCACCGTCGAGATCGAGTACCAGCACGCCGTCCGCTACGACGCGGGCCGGTTCCGGCTGCGCTTCCCGATGGTCGTCGGGCCGCGCTACATCCCCGGCGCGCCCGCGGCCCGGCCCGCGACGGGGACCGGCTGGGCGCCCGACACCGACGCGGTCCCCGACGCCTCGCGCCTCACGCCGCCCGTCGCGCACCCCGCGCGCGGGCCGAGGAACCCGCTCGCGCTCAGGGTCGAGCTCGATCCCGGCGTGCCGCTCGGCAGCCTCGGCGCGACGTACCACGCGATCCGGACGACGCCGCTCGCCGCCGGACGCGTCCGGATCGAGCTCGACGCCGGGAGCGTCCCCGCGGACCGGGACTTCGAGCTGGTGTGGGAGCCCGCGGCCGACCAGGCGCCGCTCGCGGCGCTCTTCGCGGAGCGGAAGGGCGACGAGGTCTTCGCCCTCCTGATGGTCGTGCCGCCGGCGCCCGACGGGCCCGCGGGGCCGGACGTCCCGCGCGAGGTGGTCTTCGTGATCGACGTCTCGGGCTCGATGCACGGGCAGTCGATCGAGCAGGCCCGGGCGGCGCTCAGGCTCGCGCTCGGGCGCTTGAAGCCCGCGGACACCTTCAACGTGATCAGCTTCAACGACCGCACCGCGAGCCTGTTCGCCGGCGCCGCGCCCGCGACCCGGGACAACGCCCGGTACGCCGACCGCTGGGTGGCGGCGCTCAGAGCCCAGGGCGGGACCGAGATGCTGCCGGCGCTCCGCCTGGCCCTCGACGGGCAGGAGCGCGCCGGGCGTCTCCGGCAGGTGATCTTCCTGACGGACGGCGCCGTCGGCAACGAGGCCCAGCTCTTCGCGGCGATCCGCGAGCGCCTGGGCGCGAGCCGCCTGTTCACCGTCGGCATCGGCTCGGCGCCCAACGCCCACTTCATGCGCGAGGCCGCGCGGCTCGGCCGCGGCACCTTCACCTTCATCGGCAGCACGGCCGAGGTGCAGGAGCGGATGGGCGCGCTCTTCCGGAAGCTCGAGGCGCCCGCGCTGACCGACGTGACGCTCGAGCTGCCCGCGGAGGCCGGCGCCGAGGTCCTGCCCTCGCCCATTCCCGACCTCTACGCGGGCGAGCCCGTCCTGGTCGCGCTCAGGGCCCGGACGCTCCCGGGGCGCGCGGTGCTCCGCGGCCGCCTCGGCGCGCTCGAGTGGGAGCGCACGCTCGCGCTCGCGCCGGAGTCCGAGGGCGCCGGGCTCGCGGCCCACTGGGCGCGGGCGAAGATCGCGGCGCTGCTCGACGGGCGGCGCGCCGGCGTCGCGGAGGACGAGGTGCGGCGCGCCGTGGTCGAGGTCGCCCTCGCCCACGGCCTGGTGAGCCGCTACACGAGCCTCGTCGCCGTGGACGTGACGCCGGTCCGCCCCGACGACGCGCGGCTCTGGACGCACGCCCTCGAGACGAACCTGCCCGAGGGCTGGGACTACACCGCGGTCTTCGGCCTGGGCCAGGGCGCGACGCCCGCGCCGCTCCACCTGGCGCTCGGGCTCGGCGCGCTCCTGCTCGCGGCGGCGCTCCTCGCGTGGCGCGGGCGCGCCGTCGCGCTCGGCGCGCGGTGGCGGCGTGCGCCGTAGCCGGGGTCTCGCCCTCGGCGCGGCGCTCCTCGCCGCCGTCGGCGCCTGGCAGGTCGGCGAGGGCGCGTGGATCCACGTGAAGGCGCGCCTGGCCCAGCGCCTGCTCGCGCGCGCGTGGGCGCGCACGCTCGCGGGCGAGCGCGCGGCGCGGCCCTGGCCCTGGGCCGACACGTGGCCGGTGGCGCGCCTGCGCGTGCCGGCCCACGGCGTCGACCTCGTCGTCCTCGCGGGTGTGAGCGGTCGCACGCTCGCGTTCGGCCCGGGCCTGGCGCCCGGCCCGCCGCCGGGCGCGCCGGGCACCGCGATCCTGACGGGCCACCGGGACACGCACTTCCGGTTCCTCCGCCGGGTGCGGCCGGGCGACGAGATCGTCCTCGAGGTGCCGGGCGCGCCGCCCGCACGGTTCCGCGTGCGGGAGCTCCTCGTGGTGGACGCGCGCACCGCGGTCGTCGCGAGCGCGGCGGACGCGCCCGGCCTGGTGCTCCTGACCTGCTATCCCTTCGACGCCGTGGTCCCGGGCGGGCCGCTGCGCTGGGCCGTCGTCGCCGAGGTCGTTCCGTGAGACCATCGCGCCACCCCGAACAAGGAGGGCGCGCGATGGCCGAGAGCGAGAGCATGCGGAAGGGCCGCGAGCTGCGGCGGCAGCTCATGGGCGACGCCTACGTGGAGCGCATGAACCGGACCGTCTACGCGGACCCGATCATGACGAAGTTCGTGGACCTCGCCGCCGAGACGGTCTTCGGCGCGCTGTGGACCCGGCCGGGCCTCGACCTCAAGACGCGGACGCTGGTCTCCGTCGTCTCCGACGCCGCGACCGGCCGCGCGCCCGAGCTGGCCATCCACCTGCGCATGGCGCTCCGCCAGGGCTGGACCGAGGATGAGCTGGTCGAGGTGCTCCTGCACCTCTCCGGCTACGTCGGCGTGCCCCTGATCCGCGAGGCGCTGCTCACGGCGAAGGAGGTCTTCGCCGAGACGCGCGCGGAGCGCGGACGCGCTACGTCCTGATCCCGAGCCGCGTCTCGAGCAGCAGGCGCACCTCGGCGGCGGCCGCGCGCCAGAGCGGCGCGCCGGGGACGTCGTACTCGGCCTGGACGAGCTTCCGGTACTCGGCCATCGCCGCGTCCTGCTTGTCCTTGGGCGCGACGTCGAGCGTCCGGGCGCGGATCCCGGCGACCTTGCCCGTCGCCGCGTGGGCGCGCTCGATCCAGCGGCCGAGCTCGTTCCAGTCCCGGTCGAAGAAGATCACGACGGGGATGGACTGGTAGCCGTTGTTCAGGAACGTGTCGCGCAGGTCCGGGTTCTGGTCGCGGAGGAACACGCGCAGCTCCGCGCCCGGCATCGCCTCGCACACGCGGGCGATCAGCGGCGAGTTCCGGTGGACGTCGCCGCACCAGTTCTCGGCGAGCATCAGCACGTAGCGCACCTGCGTGATCCCGCCGAAGAACTTCCGTTCGTCCTCGCTGAGCGCCGCCTTCGCGTAGTTGTCCTCGGTGCGGGCCCGCGTGTCGCCCATCTGGGCCACGTACTCCTTCCAGGTCAGGCCGGTGGCGAACCGGGAGGTGTCGAGAGGGATCCTGAGCTGAGCCATGGCGTCCTTGCCCTCCGTGAGTGTTCGGGTGCAGCCCGTTATACACCCAAACCGTCCACACGCAAGCCGGCGGCCGCGCCGCCGGTGTGGTAGGAATCTCGGGATGCGCCCCGCCGCCCGCCGCTGGCTGATCGTCGCCGCGCTGTTCGTCGTCACCTACGGCACCGCGACCCCCCTCGCGGCGTACGGCGTGTTCCTGCCCGTGCTGGCCGACGCCTTCGGCTGGAGCCGCGGCGCGATCGCGAGCGCGCTCTCGCTCAACCTGCTGCTCGGCGGTGCGGCCGGCTTCGGCATCGGCGCGCTCGCCGACCGCCACGGCCCGCGCCTGCTGCTCGCCGCGACCGTCGGGCTGGCCGGGCTCGCCTTCGCGCTCGTGGGCGTCGTCGACTCGCTCTGGCAGCTCTACCTCTTCGTCGGCGTGCTGGGCGGGCTCGGGATGTCGGGCTTCTACCTGCTCGCCGCCGCCACGATCACGCGCTGGTTCGACAGGCACCGCGGCCTCGCCCTGGCGCTGGTCCTGGTCGGGTTCAACCTCGGCTACATGACGGCCGGGCCGCTCGCGGCCTGGCTCGTCACGGCGCTCGGCTGGCGCCGGGCCTACGGGCTTCTCGGCGCCGGCGCGGGCACGGTGTCGGCCCTCGCCGCGCTCAGCGTGCGCCTGCCGCGCCCCGGCGAGGCGCCGCCGCCGCGCGCGACGCCCGCGCGGGGCGGCGAGGCGGGCGCGCGCGGGGGCGACCCGACGCTCGCCCGCGCGCTCGCGGACCCGCGCCTCTGGTGCCTCTGCGCCTGCTGGCTGCTCCTCGGCGGGCTCGGGCTGATGGTCAGCGTGCACGTCGTGCCGCTCGCGCGCGACCGGGGGATCGACCTCGCGGGGGCGTCGCTCGCGCTCACCGCGTACGGCGTCGGCGCCGTGAGCGGCAGGCTCACCGCGGGCGCCGTCTCCGACCGCCTCGGCACGCGCGCAACGGTCCGCGCGGCGTTCGTGCTCGAGGCGCTCGCGCTGCTCGTGCTCCTCTGGGTGCCGTCGCGCCCGGCGCTGCTCGCCTCGCTCGCGCTGTTCGGGATCGGCTTCGCGGCGTCGGACACGATGGTCGTGAAGGTGATCCCCGACGTCTTCGGGCTGCGCGCGCTCGGCGCGATCATGGGCGTGCTCACGCTCGGCTGGCGCGCGGGCGCGGCGCTCTTCCCGGCCGCCGCGGGCTTCCTCTACGACCTGACCGGCTCGTACGCGCTGCCGTTCGGCGCGGCGCCCCTCGCGGTCCTCGCGGGCTGGGGGCTCTACGCGCTCGGGACACGGCCCGCCCGCCGCGCCGTCGACGAGTGGCGACGTTGACGGTCCGCGACCCTACGGCGTAGGCTCGGCGGCACGGCGACCTCCCCGGTCCGCGCGCGCGTCCGGGTCGGCGACCTCCTGCCGTAGCGCCGGCGGCGCTACACCGCGGCCGCGGCGTCCGCCTCGATCCCGAGCGCGCGGAGCGTCGCCGTCGTGGGGACGCCCGAGCCTCCGTCCCAGCCCTGCTCCACGTAATAGTCGGTGACGATCTGCTCCTGCTGCTCGCGACTCAGGCCCGCGTGCTTGGGCAGAGGCTCGCCGAAGCGCGCGGGGAGCCGGTCGTCGGCGCGCGTCAGGCCCTCGCGCAGGTTGAACAGGCGCGCGAGCGTGAGGCCCCGGTGGGCCGTCTGGACCAGCTCCTCGGCCGTCAGGTCCCAGCCCGTGACGGCCCGGAGGATCGCGAGCGTCTGGTCGTCGTCGTAGGCGAGGAAGTGGCAGAGCCCGACCTGGTTCCGGAGGCCGTTCCGGTTGCCGGTCTGGCGCATGTGGTCCCCGCCGGTCGGCGCGAGCAGGTACGAGGCGCGCATGATCGGCATGTGCCGCGGGTCGTGCATCGCCATCTCGAGCCCCTTGACCGTCGTCAGGAACGCCTCGGACCCTCGCCCGATCTTGCGCGCGGCCCGTTGCGAGCCCTCAGCGAGGAGGTCGCCGACGCCCTCGCGGCGGGCGACCAGCTCGACGAGCCTCACGACCGCGTCGGCGTCGTGGAAGCGGAGCGGGACGCCGCCCGTGTCGTCGAGCGTGAGGAGCCCCTTCTCGAAGCACTCCATCGCCCAGGCGAGCGTGGCGCCGAGCGAGATCGTGTCCATCCCGAGGGCGTTGCACAGCTCGTTGGCCTTGCAGATGGCGACGAGGTCGTCGAGCCCGAGGTTGACGCCGAGGGCAGCGAGCGACTCGTACTCGGGCCCGCCGTGGCGCGGGTCCACGCGGTAGCGCCCGCGCGGGTCCACCGCCACGCGCGTCCGCCCCTTGTACACCGCCTCCTCGGCCGCGCGCGCCGCCGCCGCCTCGCGCTCGACGTGGACGACCTTCTTGCAGCGTACCGAGCAGGCGTAGCAGGACGTCATCTTCACGCGCACCTCGGCGCGCACCGCGACCGCGTCCACCCGCGCGACGGTGTCGGCGGCGCCCAGGCGGTGGTTGAGGACGGGCATGCCGCCCTCGAGGTTCTTGCCCTGCATGGCGGAGCCCGTGCCCAGCTCGTGGTAGGCGCGATGCTTCTCGTCGAGCGTGGACGCGACCCACTTGGCGAGCGCGAGCAGCGCGGGCGGGTCGGCGATCCTGACCGCGCCGTGGCCGCGGACGGCGACCGCCTTGAGCTTCTTCGACCCCATGACCGCGCCCATCCCGGTGCGGCCCGCGACCTCGTTGAGGTCGTTCACGATGCAGGCGAAACGCACGAGGCGCTCGCCCGCGGGGCCGATCTGCGCCACGCGGACGCGCGGGTCGCCCAGCTCGGCGAGGATCGCCTCCTCGGCCTCGCCCGTGGGCTTGCCCCAGAGGGGCGTGGCGTCGCGCAGCTCGACGGCGCCGTCGTTGATCCAGAGGTAGACGGGCGCGGACGCCGCGCCGTGGACGACGAGCGCGTCCCAGCCCGCGCGCTTGAGCTCGGCCCCCCAGTAGCCGCCGGACTCCGACTCGCCGAACGCGCCGGTGAGCGGCGACCGGGCGCCGACCGAGTGGCGGCCCGCACCCGGGACGGGCGCGCCCGTGAGCACGCCCGGGGCGAACACGAGGACGTTGTCGGGGCCGAGCGGGTCGGCGCCCTTCGGCACGTGTCGGAGGAGGTAGTGGGCGATCACGCCGCGCCCGCCGCCCAGGCGCCGGAAGAAGGCCTCGCCCGGCTCCTCGATCCAGGTGCGGCGGTCGCCGAGGCTCACGTGCAGGACCTTGTTCCAGTAGCCGTTCATCCGCCCTCCATGGGACTGAGCAGCATGACCTCCGCGCCGTCGCGCAGCCTCGCGTCGCGCGCCGCCAGCTCGCCGTCCACCGCGGCCGTCAGCTCGGCGTCGGGCGCCACCCCGAGCGCGGCGAGCAGGTCCGCGAGCGTGGCGCCGTCGGGGAGCGCGAGGCGCTGCGGCCCCTCGGCGCCGCGCGGCAGGTAGCGCCTGAGATCGGCGAAGAGCGTGACGGTGACGTGCATGGTTCTCGACCGCGACCCGAGCGGAGTATACATCCGGAGCCATATCGCCATCCGGCACCATGCGCTAGAATTGCGGACTGATGTACTTCCGCGCGATGACGCCGCATGTCGATGGACTGCCGATGCGCGGACGGTCGGCTCGCACGCTGGGCGTTCGCGTGCCCCAGGATGTCAATCCTGATGCTGCCGGCTACGTGAACCCTGGCACCGGGGGACTGTCGGTCGCGCCGGACTCGATGTGGCACGTACCCAATCACCGGCGGCCTCGGGGAATGGGGCACGGCTCGACGGGACCGGTCCAGGACCACGTGTTTTCGATCGCGCCGGTAGCCTTGCGGGACAACAGGCTGGTCGCTCGCCGCGATCCGGTCGCGCCCATCGTGCATGCGCTGATCGAGCCCCAGCAAAGGGTCCGCCTCGAGGAGTTCGAGCGCTCGCTGGATGCCACGAGGCCGTGGTGGCAACAGGCGTGGCCATGACCCCCCGGCTCCGCCGGTACCTGGAGCTGGAACGGCTGATGCTGATCCTGGACGAGGAAGGGGACCGTGGCGCCGACGCCCTGCGCGATCTCATGGATCCGATCTGGTACTCCTTGAGCGAGGAGGAGCGGCGCATCCTGGACGAGCGCACGATCGGTCGGATCAAGTCCGTCGAGGAAATCCGGGTGCCCGCGGGCCCCGGGCTCTTCGGACCGGCACCCGGGCCTGTACCGCACCGGGCGCTCCCGGAGAAGCCGATCCGCGGCTGGGCGTCGGCCGCATGAGCACGGTGCTCCTCGGCCGGAACCGGTTCGTCGAGTGCGGGAGTATTCTCGCGTACAAGGGCGTGCCCCTGCTCAGCGTCGCCTTCGATCCGTTGCGTCTGGAGCTCGCCACGCCGGAAGGGCTGCCGTCGGGTCGGGCGGTTCATGTCGATCCCAAGGGAAAGAGCCCCGAGGACCGCGTGCGCGTCGTGGCTACCCCCCACTCCTTCGCCATCTTCTGGGGGGAGGATGCCCTCGCGGTGGCGACGCTGCTCGAGGCCGGGACCGTGCACGTCAAGCTGGACCTCCGCCCTCTGGGGATCAACATCTACGACGACGCGGATGGTCTGCACATCGGCCAGAATACTTTTTCCGGCAACGTCGTGAGTCGGAGCGCGGTCGCCATCAGCCTGGCAGACTGAGGACCACGCCCCTTTTCTGACCGAAGCGGGCACGACACGCCCGATCGCCGGCCGTCTGGTATGATCTCGCCCGGGCAAGCGATGAACATCACGGTGCTCGACGACTACCAGGACACGGTTCGGACGCTCGCGTGCTTCGCGAAGGTCGCCGGCCACGGCGTCACGATCTGGACCGACCACACCAAGGACGTGGACGAGCTGGCGCGGCGCCTCGAGGACACCGAGGCGCTGACGCTGCTCCGCGAGCGCACGCCGATCCGCGCGCCGCTCGTCGAGCGCCTGCCGAAGCTCCGGGTCATCAGCCAGATGAGCGTGTACCCCCACATCGACGTGGACGCCTGCACCCGGCGCGGCATCGTCGTATCGTCGCTGACGGGCCCCGCACGACCGTCCTGGGCGACGGCCGAGCTGACGTGGGGGCTCGTCCTCGCCGCGATGCGGCGGATCCCCCAGGAGGCGGCGGCGCTCAGGGCGGGGCGGTGGCAGGCCTGGCCGATCGGCGTTGGGCTCCGCGGCAAGACGCTCGGGATCTGGGGCTACGGCAGGATCGGCGCCGTCGTCGCCGGCTACGGCCGCGCCTTCGGCATGGACGTCCTCGCCTGGGGGCGCGAGGCCTCGCTCGCGCGGGCACGTGCGGACGGCTGCGCCGTCGCGGCGAGCCGGGAGGCGCTGCTGGAGCAATCCGACGTGCTCTCGCTCCACGTGCGGCTCGTGGACGCGACGCGCGGCATGCTGACGGCGGCCGACCTCGCCCGGATGAAGCCGACGGCGCTGCTCGTCAACACGAGCCGCGCCGGGCTGATCGCCCCGGGCGCGCTCGAGGCCGCGCTGCGCGCGGGCCGGCCCGGCCTGGCGGCGGTGGACGTCTTCGAGGAGGAGCCGGTGCTCGGCGCCCGGCACCCGCTGCTGGCGCTCGACAGCGTGGTCGCGACGCCGCACCTCGGCTACGTCGAGCGCGGGCAGCTCGAGAGCATGTTCGACACGATCTTCGACCAGATCCTGGCCTACGCGGCCGGGGCGCCGATCAACGTCGTGAACCCCGAGGTCCTGCAGCCCAGGGAGGGCGCTCGATGATCTACGAGATCCGGACGTACCGGCTCAAGACCGGCAGCCTCGCCGAGGTCGAGAAGCGGTTCGGCGAGGGCTACGAGCACCGGAAGAAGTACTCGCCGCTCGCCGCGTTCTGGCACACCGAGATCGGCCCGCTCAACGAGATCGTCCACGTGTGGCCCTACGCCGACCTCGCCGAGCGCGCGCGTATCCGGGCCGCCGCCGCGAAGGACCCGAACTGGCCGCCGAAGATCGCCGACTTCATCCGGGAGATGCAGTCGGAGATCGTGGTGCCGTTCCCGTTCGTGCCCGACCTGACGCCGGGCAAGCTCGGCCCGGTCTACGAGCTGCGCTACTACACGATCAAGGCCGGCACGCTGCCGGACGTCGTCACGCGCTGGGAGACGAAGATCGCCGAGCGCACGAAGCTCTCGCCCCTCGTGCTGGCGGGCGGCGTGGACCTGGGCGAGGCCAACCGCTTCATCCACGTCTGGGCCTACGGGAGCCTCGACCAGCGCGCGGCCGTCCGGGCCCGGGCGCGCGAGCTGGGGGTGTGGCCACCGGCAGGCGGCGGCGAGACGGTCCTGACGCAGGCGAACAAGATCCTGCTGCCGGCGGCGTTCTCGCCGCTCCAGTAGCGCGCCGTCGAGGCGAACGTCGAGAGGAGGCCGTGATGGCACACGGGATCGCGTTGTTCGCGGGCGTGGCGCCCGAGGTCGTCCGCGCCGCGGCGCGGGAGGCGGAGGCGCTCGGCTACGGCTCCTTCTGGGTCAACCACCCGGGCGCGACCGACGGGCTCGTGGCGCTCGCCGTCGCGGCGCGGGAGACGACGCGCGTCGCGCTCGGCGTCGGCGTGATCCCGCTCCACACGCGCGGGCCCGCGAGCATCGTCGAGGGCGTGCGGGCCCACGCGCTGCCCCAGGACCGCCTCCTGCTCGGTGTCGGGAGCCCGAACCCCCGGTCCCTCGCGCGCGTGCGAGAGGGCGTCGCCGCGCTGCGGGCCGAGCTGGGGACGCGCCTGGTCGTGGCGGCGCTCGGCCCCCGGATGTGCCGCCTGGCCGGCGAGGTCGCCGACGGCGTGCTCTTCAACTGGCTCACGCCCGAGCACGCGCGCCGCTCCGCCGAGTGGGTGCGCGAGGGCGCCGCGGCCGCGGGGCGCCCGGTGCCGCGGCTCTACGCGTACGTCCGGCTCGCGGTGGGGGCGGCGGCGCTCGCGCGGCTCCGGCAGGAGGGGGACCGCTACGCGGGGATCCCCGCATACGCGGACCACTTCGCGCGCATGGGGGTGAAGCCCCTCGAGACGGCCATCGCCGCGCCGGGCCCCGAGGCGATCGCGCCCGCCCTCGCCCGCTGGCAGGGCGCCGTGGACGAGGTCGTCCTGCGCGCCGTCCCCGCCCAGGACACCGTCGAGGAGACCGTGGCGCTCGCCCGCGCGGCGCGGCCCGCGACCTAGAGCCCGGCCAGTCCAGCTCTGACGGGCTACGGCAGCGCGATCAGCTACGGCACCACGATCAGGTGGTACACCGCGAGGGGCGCCGGCACGGCGGGCGCCGGCGCGAGCGGCAGGGGGAGCGCCGTCGGGGCGAGCGTGTCGAGCGTGTGGAAGCGGGTGTCCTCGACGTTGTAGAGGAACTCCGGCGCCAGGAGCACGTAGGAGCGCGTGACGTCCTCGGCGTAGGCTTGGCTTTCTTGCGTCTGGAAGTCCACGACGAGCGAGGAGGCGTTGCCTTCGTAGAAGTCGGCCTTGCGGAGCACGGCGGCGCGCGGGGTAGCGCCCTGCAGGCTCCAGACCGCAGCCTCCTCGATCCAGGGGAAGGCCTGGCGCGTTTGCGTGGGGTCCTGCGGGGACCACTGGACGAGCCGCGCCTTCTCGCCCGCGCTGATGCCGTCGGACATCCCGAAGCGGAGGAGGATCTGGGGGGTCGGGGTGTCGGCGGGGCGCATGCGCAGGCC
>MGBU01000172.1 GCA_001790205.1 Candidatus Rokubacteria bacterium GWA2_73_35
TCGACCGTGATCGCGTCCTTGACGTCGCCCTCGATCAGCGGCGAGAAGCGGCGCAGCTCGGCGAGCCCGAGGTCCTCGAGCGCCTTGCCCTCGTCGAGCGCGTACCGCACCACGCGCCCGACGGCCGCGTGGGCCTGGCGGAACGGCAGCCCCTTGCGGACGAGGTAGTCGGCGAGGTCGGTCGCGGTGGCGAAGTGCTCGCCGGCGGCGCGCCGCATCCGGTCCGTCCGGAAGGTCAGCGACGCGAGCATCGGCGGCAGGATCGCCAGGACCGCCTCGAGCGTGTCGACCGAGTCGAAGAAGGGCTCCTTGTCCTCCTGCATGTCCGAGTTGTACGCGAGCGGGAGCCCCTTCAGCGTCGTCAGCACCGCGACGAGATTGCCGTAGAGCCGCCCGCTCTTGCCGCGGATCAGCTCGGCGGCGTCCGGGTTCTTCTTCTGCGGCATGATCGACGAGCCGGTCGCGAAGGCGTCCGAGAACTCGACGAAGCCGAACTCGGCGGTCGCCCAGAGCGTGAGGTCCGTGGCGAGGCGCGAGAGGTGCATGCCCGTGAGCGCGGCGGCCGCGAGGAACTCGAGCAGGTAGTCGCGGTCGCTGACCGCGTCGAGGCTGTTCGGGGTGACCGCGCGGAACCCGAGGTCGCGCGCCAGCGCCTCGCGGTCGACCGGGAAGGCCGTGCCCGCGAGGGCGCCGGCCCCGAGCGGCAGCGCGTCGGCGCGCGCGCCGCAGTCGCGGAGCCGCCCGCGGTCGCGCTCGAGCATGAACACGTACGCGAGCAGGTGGTGCGCCAGCACGATCGGCTGGGCCCGCTGCAGGTGCGTGTAGCCGGGCAGCGGCGCGTCCACCGTCTCCGCCGCGCGCGCGACCAGCGTCTCCTCGACGCGCCGGAGCCACTCGTCGGCGCTCGCGACGACCTCGCGCAGGTAGAGGCGCTCGTCGAGGGCGATCTGGTCGTTCCGCGAGCGCCCCGTGTGGAGCTTGCCGCCGACCTCGCCGACGAGCTCCTGCAGCCGGCGCTCGACGTTCATGTGGATGTCCTCGAGCTCCGGGCGGAACGGGAACGTGCCGGCCGCGAGCTCGCCGCGCACCGCCTCGAGCCCGCGCACGATCGCGTCCCGCTCGCCGGGCGTGAGCACACCCGCCCGGGCCAGGGCCCGGGCCCACGCGATGCTGCCGGCGACGTCGTGGGGCCAGAGGCGGCGGTCGAACGCGAGCGAGCCCGTGAAGCGCTCCGCCGCCGGGTCGGCCTCCCGGGTGAACCGCCCGGCCCAGGGCTTGCGGGACGGCGCCGGAGCCCGGGGCGTCGCCGGGCGCGGCCGGCGGGCCTTGGGCTTCACGTGAGCAGCGCCGCGATCTCGTCCATGATTCGCTGCGTGACGGCGAGCCGGTTCGACCGCCGCCCGCGCAGCCCGTCGGGCGAGAAGCACCGTGGCGCCCCGAACCGCACGGAGAGCGGGTGGCGGCGCGGGACGTAGCCCCAGCGGTCCCGGAGCGCCTCGTAGGTGCCGCGGATGCCCGCGGGGACGACCGGGACGCCCGAGCAGAGCGCCAGGAGCCCGACGCCCGGCAGGCCGGGCTCGAGCCGGCCGCGCGTGCTGAACGGGCCCTCCGGGAAGATGCCGACGAGGTGCCCCTGCCGGAGCCGCTCGAGGGCGCGCCGCAGGGCGCCGACGTCGGGGCGCTTGAGACTGATCGGGATCGAGCCCACGTGGCGGTGCAGGAGCGGGTGCAGGGGGGTCGCCCGGTAGACCCGCGGCATCACGATGAAAGCGATCGGCCGGGGGACCGCGAGCGTCAGGACGACGCCGTCCAGGTAGTTGTGGTGGTTGGCCGCAACGATGTAGGGGCCCGTCGCCGGCAGGTGCTCGGCGCCCTCGACGCGGAAGTCGAAGAACCGCTCGAGCACCCGGAGCGCCGGCCGCCTGAGGGCGCGGTGGACGAGCGGCGCGCGCGCTGGCGCGCCCGTGACGGGGGCGCTGTGGCGAGCGGCGTTCGGGCGCGTCATGTCGCGGGTTTTATAGCACGTCTAGCGGGTGCCGGCGAGCCGGCGCCAGCGCGCGACCGCCCGGTTGTGCTCCGCGACCGTGGACGAGAACTGGTGCCGCCGGTCGTCCCGCGCGACGAAGTAGAGGTACTTCACCGGCGCGGGGTCGAGCACCGCCTCGATCGCCGCGAGCCCCGGGCTCGCGATGGGCCCGGGAGGGAGCCCGGGGTAGCGGTAGGTGTTGTACGGGCTCTCCGTCTGGAGGTCCGCGCGCGTGAGGGCACGGCGCTCCCCGCCGACGGCGTACTGCACCGTCGGGTCCGCCTGGAGCGGCATCCCGAGCCGGAGCCGGTTCCAGAACACCGCGGCGATCAGCCGCTGCTCGTCGCGCGCCACGGCCTCGCGCTCGACGATGGACGCGAGCGTGAGGAGCTGGTGGACCGTGAGCCCCCGCGCGCGCGCCCGGGCCAGCAGGTCCGGCGTGAGCTTCGCGCGCAGGCGCTCCACCATGCGCGCCAGGATCTCCTCGGGGCGCAGGCCGCGCACGAGCTGGTAGGTGTCGGGGAACAGGTAGCCCTCGAGGCTCGGCGCCTCGACGCCGAGCGCGCGCAGGACGCCGGGGTCGCGCGCGAGCTGCGCGATCGCGGCCGCGCTGGCGAGCCGCTGGCGCTCGAGCTGGCGCGCGAGCTCGGCCAGGGTCGCCCCCTCGGGGTGGAGCACGAGGTGCTGCTTGACGCGGCCCGACTCGAGCAGCGCCAGCACGTCGGGCGTCGTGGCGCCGCGCCCCACCTCGTACTCGCCCGCGCGGAGCCGCCCCGCGCTGCCGCGCATGAGGGCGAGGAGGACGAAGCCCGTCCGGCTCCGGACGACCTCGGCCTCGGCGAGCCGCGCGGCGATGCCCGTGAGGCCCACGTGGGCCGGCACCTCCACGGTCCGGGGCCCGCGCCCGAGCGCCGGGGTCGGGGTGAGGCTGAGCCAGGCGAGCGCCGCCAGGGCGCCCGCGACGGCGAGCAGGGCGGCGAGGACGACGCGCAACCGCATGATTCTTCGAGTGTAGCATCCCCCCGGAGACGCGAGCGCCGGCAGGAATCTTTGGTATACTGGTGGGCCTGGAGCCTGGCCGGAAAGCTCACACACAGGAACGAGCCTCAAGGGGGGTCGTCTTCATGCTCGAGCTTCAGCTTCCCGCGCGACACGACTGGACCGCCCAGAGCCCGACCTACGGCAAGCTCGCGATCGAGCCCTTCGAGCCGGGCTTCGCGCTGACCGTCGGGATCGCCTACCGCCGCGCCCTGCTCTCCGCGATCCACGGCGCGGCGCCGACGTGGGTGAAGATCGAGAACGTGCTGCACGAGTTCTCGCACCTCCCGGGCGTCACCGACGACACGCTCGACATCATGCTCAACCTGCGCGAGGTCGTGTTCGCCCTCCACGTCAACCGGCCGAAGATCCTCCGCCTGAAGGCCCAGGGGCCGGGCGTGATCAAGGCGGGCGACTTCGAGCCGGACGCCGACGTCGACATCCTGACCGCCGACGTGCCGCTCGCGACCCTCGACAAGGACGGCGTGCTCGAGATGGAGGTGTGCGTTGAGCGCGGCCGCGGCTACATGCCGGCCGAGAAGCGCGAGGTCGAGGCACTGCCGATCAACGCGATCCAGCTCGACGCCGATTTCTCGCCGGTCGAGCGCGTGAACTTCCAGGTCGAGCCGCTCGCCGAGGGGCGGGAGCGGCTCGTCCTCGAGGTGTGGACCGACGGCAGCGTGGCGCCGGTCGCCGCGGTCGGCGAGGCCTCGAAGATCCTCGAGGACCACTTCGACCTGCTGACGAACTTCCCCGAGGGGGCGCCGCCGGAGGAGGAGACCGCGCAGGCCGAGCAGCGGCCGCGGACCGAGCTGAACGAGAACCTCTTCCGCAACGTGGACGAGCTCGAGCTGTCCGTGCGCGCGTCGAACTGCCTGAAGACCGCGAACATCCGGACCATCGCCGACCTCGTGCAGAAGACCGAGGCCGAGCTCCTGAAGACGAAGAACTTCGGCAAGAAGTCGCTGAACGAGATCAAGACGATCCTCGGCGAGATGGGCCTTGCGCTCGGCATACGCCTGGACCCCGAGGAGCTCGAGCGCCTGCGCGCCCAGTTCGACCGCGCCTACGAGGTGTAGCGGCGCTCAGAGCGCGAGGCGGCGCTTGATCCGCTCGACCGCCTCCTCGGTCTCGGCCCGCTGTCCGAAGCCGGTCAGGCGGAAGTAGCCCTCGCCGCTCGGCCCGAAGCCCGAGCCCGGCGTGCCCACGACGTGGGCCTCGCCGAGGAGCTTGTCGAAGAAGTCCCACGAGGAGAGGCCGGGCGGCGTCCGCACCCAGATGTAGGGCGCGTTCCGCCCGCCGTGGGCCGCGAGCCCGGCGGCCTCGAGCCCCTGCCGGATGATCCGCGCGTTGTCCATGTAATGGTCCACGAGCGCCCGCACCTGCTCCCCGCCCGCGTCCGTGTACACGGCGGCGGCGCCGCGCTGGATGATGTACGGCACGCCGTTGAATTTCGTGGACTGCCGCCGGAGCCAGAGCGCGTTGAGGCTCACGCGGCGCCCGGCGGCGTCGCGCCCCTGGAGGTCTTTCGGCACGACCGTGAAGGCGCAGCGCGTGCCGGTGAAGCCCGCGGTCTTCGAGAAGCTCCGGAACTCGATCGCGACCTCCCGCGCGCCCTCGATCTCGTAGATCGAGTGCGGGACGTCGGCCTCGCGGATGTACGCCTCGTAGGCGGCGTCGTAGAGGAGCACGGCGCCGTGCCGCCGCGCCCACTCCACCCAGCGCCGGAGGGCGGCGCGCGAGAGGACGGCGCCCGTCGGGTTGTTGGGGAAGCACAGGTAGACGAGGTCCACGGGGCGGTCGGGCAGCGGCGGCTCGAAGCCGTTCTCGGCCACGCAGGGCAGGTAGACGACGCGGTCGTAGCGCCCGTCCGCGCCGGCGCTGCCGGCCCGCCCCGCCATCACGTTGCTGTCCATGTAGACGGGATAGACCGGGTCCGTCAGCGCGACGACGCAGTCGGCGGCGAAGATCTCCTGGATGTTGCCCGTGTCGCTCTTCGCGCCGTCGCTCACGAAGATCTCGTCGGTCGCGACCGTGACGCCGCGCTTCTTGTAGTCGTGCTCGGCGATGAGCCCGGCGAGGAACTCGTAGCCCGGCTCCGGGCCGTAGCCGCGGAACGTCTCGGCGCGCGCCATCTCGTCCACCGCCGCGTGGAGCGCCGCGATGACGGCCGGCGGGAGCGGCTGGGTGACGTCACCGATCCCGAGCCGGATGATCCGCGCCTCGGGGTGCGCGGCCTGGAAGGCCCGGACGCGCCGCGCGATCTCGGAGAAGAGATAGCTCGCCGTGAGCTTCAGGTAGTGGTCGTTGACGCGGGCCATGGCGCCCGATTCTAGCGCGCACGATTCACGAACGGTAGCCGCGCAGGGGGCGGGGGGGCTCCCCGGCGGCCCGCGCGCGGACCGGGCGTGACGCCGGCGCGGGCGCGGTGCGGTGGTGTCGACCGTGCCTACACGGGTCGCCGGGGAGCCCCCCCCGCCCCCTGCGCGGCCCGCGCGCGGACCGGGCGTGACGCCGGCGCGGGCGCGGTGCGGTGGTGTCGACCGTGCCTACACGGGTCGCCGGGGAGCCCCCCCCGCCCCCTGCGCGGCCCGCGCGTGAGCGCAGCGCGTCAGCAGGTCGTGTCGGGGGCGAGGCAGAGGCGCTCGGTCGCGCGCACGGCCCAGCGGGTGACGCTGAGCGTGTGCCCGTCGGTCTCGAGGAGCACGGCGCCGTCCCGGTCCGTGCGGTAGACGCGGGCGCCCGCGGCGGCGAGTCGCGCGAGCGCGCCGGCGTCCGGGTGGCCGTAGACGTTGCGCGGCCCCACCGAGACGACCGCGACACGCGGGCCGACGGCCGCGACGAACGGCGCCGTGCTCGAGCCGCGGGCGCCGTGGTGGGACACCTTGAGCACGGTGGCGGCGAGCGACGCGCCCGCGGCCACCAGCTCCGCCTCGCGCCCCGCCTCGATGTCGGAGGCGAGCAGGAAGGACGCGCGGCCGTACTCGAGCCTGAGCACGAGCGCCTCGTCGTTGCTCCGCCGCCGGCCCGCGACCGCGCCCGCCGGCGGGGACGCCGGCGGGAGGCGCGACAGGATCGCGCCGCCCGCCACCCAGGGCGCGCGCGCGAGCCCCTCCGCGGTGAGCCGCGCCGGGACGCCGAACAGCCGGTGGACCGTCGGCATCCCCCCCGCGTGATCGGCGTCGAGGTGCGTCACCGCCGTCGCGGCCAGACGCAGGAAGCCGCGGTTCCAGAGGAAGGGGGCGACGACGCGCTCGCCGGCGTCGAGCCGCCCGGGGCCGCCCCCGCCGGCGTCGATCAGGATCGCGCGGCCGTCGGGCGTCTCGACGACGATCGCGTCGCCCTGGCCGACGTCGAGCACGCTGACGCGCAAGCGCCCGTCGGGCGGGCGCACGAGCGGCCAGGCGGCGATCGCGCCCGCCGCGACGAGCAGCCCGAGCGCCGCCGCCGGCGCGGCGCGCCCGCGCACCCCGCCCTCGGGCGGCGCGCGCCGCCACCACGCGAGCCCGAGGAGGAGGGCGGCCGCGTAGCAGGCGAGGGCGCTCCAGTGGGGCGCGGGCAAGTGGACGACGGCGGCGGGCACGGCGGCGGCGAGGGCGACGACGCCGCGCAGGGCGAGCAGGACGGGCCAGACGGCGTCGAAGGCGACGCCCGCGAGCGACTCGCTCGCGAGCGCCAGGCCCACGGCCGCGAGGCCCCCGATCGTCGCGGCGCCGGCGAGCGGGACCACGCCGAGGTTGGCGAGGACGCCGACGGTCGAGAGCTGGTTGAAGTGCGTGAGGGCGATCGGCAGCACCGCGAGCTGGGCGGCCGCGCTCACGCCGAGCGCGCCCCGGACGATCCCGCGCGGGAGCGGCGCCAGGACGATCCCTGCGGTCGCCGCGAACGAGAGCTGGAAGCCCGGGTCGAGGAGGTCGCCCGGCCGCCAGGCGAGGATCGCGAGCGCGGCGAGGGCCAGGCAGTTCACGACCGAGGCCTCGCGCTCGAGGACCAGCGCGATCAGCACGAGCACCGCCATGACGACCGCGCGGAGCACCGAGGGCTCGGGGCCGACGACCGCCGCGAAGCCGGTGACGACCGCGATCGCGGTGCCGGCGGAGGCTCGGCGGCCCGCGCGGACGAGGCGGCAGAGGGTCCAGACGGCGGCGGCGACGAGCGCCACGTTGAAGCCGGAGACCGCGAGGACGTGGTAGACGCCACCGCGGCGGAACGCGTCGTCGAGGTCGCGTGGCAGCGCGGTCCGGTCGCCCAGGAGGAGCCCGCCGAGGAGGGCCGCCGAGGCGGGTGGAAGCGCCCGTCCCAGCGCCTCGAGCGCCGCCCGGCGCACCCGCGCCGGCCACGGCGGCCGCGGCGCGTCGAGCGCCGCGAGTCGGTCCGCGCGCGTGGTGGCGACGACGCGCACGCCCTCACGGGCGAGGTGGGCCGCGTAGTCGAACGTGCCGGGGTTCCTGAAGCCCGCGGCCGGGTAGAGCGCGAGCTGGGCGGCGACGCGCTGGCCCTCGGCGAGCGCCGGGATCTCGCCGTAGACGGTCACCTGGACGCGGCCGGTGGCGGACCGGGCGTCGGCGCGCTCGGCGTCGAGGAGGAGGCGCGCGCGGTCGGGCGCCCAGCGCACGGGCTCGGCGGCGATCCGGCCCTCGACGCGCGCGGTGCGGGGCAGGGCGAGCCGCCCCACGTGGTCGGGCGGAAGTTGCGGCTCGGCGCCCCGGAGCATGCCCAGCGCGGCGACGCCGGCGAGGACGGGGGCCGCCGCCCACGCCGTGCGCCCGCGCGCGAGCAGGAGCGGCGCCGCGGCGAGGCCCGCGAGCCAGACCGACCAGGCCAGGGCCCTGGGAGCCAGCGGCGCCAGAGCGACGCCCGTGGCGAAGGCCAGGGCCAGGGGGACGAGCGGCGCCTTGGCGAGCGTCACTCGCCGGGCGGCGCGGCGTCGGCCATCGCGTCCGGGGCCGGGGCGGCGTCGGTGGCGGCGGCGTCGGCCGCCGCGGCGGCGACCGTGAGGAGCGGCCGGAGCCGCTCGAGCCGCGTGCGGCCGAGCCGCCGCACGCGCGCGAGGTCGTCCAGGGACGCGAAGGGCCCGTCGCGCTCGCGGGCGGCGACGATGCGCGCGGCGAGCGCCGGGCTCATGCCCGGCAGCCGCGCGAGCTCCGCGGCGCTCGCGCGGTTCACGTCGAGCGGCGCTCCGTCCGCCGGCGCGGCCCGCGGGGGCGGCGGGCGCCCCGGCCGCCGGCCGTCGGGCTCGGGCACCAGCACCGCGGTCACCGCCTCGGGGTCGCGGTCGAAGTCCTCGAGGCGCGCGGCGAGGTCGGGATGGGCGCGGCGCCACTGGCCGACGGCGAGGCCCGTGCCGGCGGCGACGAGCACGGCCAGGAGGACGAGGAGCTGGTGGCGCGAGTAGAGCGTCATGCGCGGAGGCTCGCACGCCCCCGCGCGCGCCGCTAGAGTCGAAAAACCGATACGCTTGGCCGCGGGGCCGCTCGGACGCTGGCGGGGGCTTCGGGGACGACGGGTGCGTGCGGGGGGTCGCGGGAACCCGTTCCCGCCGCGCGGGTCGCGGGCCGCGCGCGCCCCGATGGAGCCCAGCCGCAGCGGGGCAGCGGACGCGTGCCGCGTGGTCCCGCGACCCCCCGCACGTACCCGTCGGTCTCCAGGCCCGCCCAGGCTCCCGGGGGGGCGTTGCGACTAGGGCACGAGCGCCGCGCGCGTGATCGCCGTCGTCTCCCTGGCGTGCCACTCGCTCTCGGCGAACGCCCGGTCGATCTGCTCGAGCGGGTACGTGTGCGAGAGCAGCCGGTCGAACGGGAAGCGCGTCCGGTTGCGCACGAGGAAGTCGAGCGCCTTCGGGATCGCCCACGGGTCGTACTGGATGATGCCGACGATCGTCTTCGAGCCCCAGACGAGGAGCGAGGGCTCGAGCTCCACCTTGGCCCCGCGGCTGATCGTGCCGATCTCGACGTAGGTGCCGCCGGCGCGGAGCATGTCGAGCCCCTCGGGGATCACCTCCGGGAAGCCGACGAAGTCGCAGGCGACATCGGCGCCGACGCCGCCCGTCCACTGGCGGACGAGGGCCGCGCGCTCCTTGCGGTCGGCGACCTCCCGGACGTTCAGCGTGTGGTCGGCGCCGAACGCGCGCGCCAGCTCGAGCCGGCCGGGGAGCTGGTCGATCACGATCACGGTCCGGGCGCCCATGTCCCGGGCGACGGCCGCCGCCTGGACGCCGAGGCCGCCCGCGCCCTGGATGACGACGCTTCCGCCGAAGGCGAGCCCGCCCTTCGCGAGCCCGAAGATCACCTGCGCGAGCGCGCAGTTCACGGGCGAGACCAGCTCGTCGGGGAGCGCGTCGGGCACGAGGAAGATCGCGCCGCGCGGCTTCAGGTAGTAGTACTCGGCGAACGCCCCGTGGAAGTGCGGGAACTGCGAGGGGCCGAGCGGGCGCTCGATCTTCGCCGGGCACGCCGCCGGCTCGTTGTGCAGGCACGCCCAGCAGCGCCCGCACGGGTAGAAGTACGTGTACGCGACCCGGTCGCCCTCCTTGAGCGGGCGGCCGAGCGAGTCCGTCCGGACGCGCGCGCCGAGCTTCGCCACGCGCCCGGTCATCTCGTGGCCGAAGATCCAGCCGTCCTCGGGCAGGCGGAGCGGCGCGTCGCCCCGCCAGAAGTGCAGGTCCGAGCCGCAGACGTTCGCGAGCGCGACCCGGATCAGGACCGCGTCGGGCTCGACGTCGGGGATCGGCACCTCGCGGATCTCGAAGGGCTTGCCGGGACCGAAGAAGACCGCAGCTCTGCCCGTGCTCATCGGCCGGCTCCTGTTCTCCCCACCCCGAACGCGTCGTGGAGCGCGCGGACGGCCAGCTCGGCGTACTTGTCCTCGATCACGCACGAGACGGCGATCTCCGAGGTCGAGATCATCTGGATGTTGATGCCCTCGCGGGAGAGCGTCGCGAACATCCTCGAGGCGACGCCCGAGTGGCTCCGCATGCCGACGCCGATGATCGAGACCTTGGCGATGCGCTCGTCGTGGACCACGCCCTGGGCGCCGATGGCCTTTGCGACGGCCTCGAGCGCGGCCACGGCCCGCGCGTGATCGCCGCGCGGCACCGTGAACGACATGTCCGTGTAGCCGTCGCGGCTGATGTTCTGGACGATCATGTCCACGACGATGTTCCGCTCCGCGATCGCGCCGAAGGTCTGGGCGGCGATCCCGGGCCGGTCCGGCACGCGGTACTTCTTCGCGAACTCGACCGAGCGGCTCTGGAGCACCTTGGCGCCGAGGCTCGCCATCTCGAGCATCTCGTCGTAGGCGACGCGGCCGAGCTTCCGCGCGTCGGGGACGATGTTCGGGTCGGCGGTGTAGACGCCGTCGACGTCCGTGTAGATCTCGCACACGTCCGCCTTGAGCGCGGCGGCCAGCGCGACGGCCGTGAGGTCCGAGCCGCCCCGGCCGAGCGTGGTGATCTCGTCCTCGTCCGAGAGCCCCTGGAAGCCGGCCACGACCACGACCTCGCCGGCGTCGAGGGCCCGGCCGACGCGCTCGGCGGCGATCGCCTTGATCCGGGCCCTCGTGTGCGCGCGGTCCGTCCGCAGGCCGACCTGGGGGCCGGTGAGCGAGCGCGCCTTGAGGCCGAGCGCGTGCAGGGCCATCGCGAGGAGCGCGATCGTCACCTGCTCGCCGGTGGCGAGCAGCATGTCCAGCTCGCGCGGGTCGGGGCTCGGGGTGATCTGCCGGGCGAGGGCGACGAGCCCATCGGTCGTCTTGCCCATCGCGGAGACGACGACCACGACGCGGTTGCGCGTGGCGCTCTCCGCCACCCGGCGCGCGACGCCCGCGATCTTCTCGGCGTCGGCGACCGACGAGCCCCCGTACTTCTGGACGATCAGCGCCATGACGTGACGAGCCTACCCGAGGCGCGGGCGGCGTGTAAAGCCGGCGAACGCCTCATTCGATCCGCACGCGACCCGTCAGCCCGAGGTCCTCGAGGATCTGGCGCAGCTCGGCCTACCTCTTTTCTTACCCCTTTGAAGAGGTAGTACCCTTTCTTCGCCACGAGGCGCCGGGCCCCCGGCCCAGGCACACGACGCGGCCGGCCCTTTGGAAGTCCCGAAGCACCCGCCGCACCATGTCTCGGCTCACGCCCGGGCAGGCGCGCTCGAGCTGGGCCAGGGTGAAGCCGCCGTGGAACCCCTCCACCGCCGCGGCGACGAGCGCGGTCTTGGCGCCTCGCGGGGTCTTGACCTGTCCCGCCCGCTCCTCGAATTCCCGGTAGGCGCGCCGGATGACGGCCAGGAAGTAGTCGAGCCAGGGCAGCAGATCGTGCCGGCCGTCGTACCAGCCCTCGGAGCTGCGGCGGAGGCTCTCGGGAGTCGTGGCATGACGGTACGGGGTGCATAGCTCCTCGACGGCGGCCGGCGTGTCGGCCACCGAGACCGGCCTGAAGCGGACGAGAGGCGCGCGCCCCTGTCGCAACTCGACGATCTCGTTCTCGACGCGCTTCCACTGTCCGGCATCCCCGGCGGCTTCCTGCGCGATCCGGTGCAGCCGCTTCAGCAGGTCCGGTGCGATGGCGAGATCGCGGGCGCCGGTGTGGATCACGTTGAGGGCCTGGCGGTAGCCGTGGATGTCCTCTTCCGATCGGTCCCGAGGCCGCGCGCTTCCGATGACCAGGGGTCGCAGCCGCCCCGGCGCCACCGTCACGCCCTCGATGCGGTTGGATGACTCGACGCTCTGGACCAGCGCCATCTCGCGGAGCGCCCGGAGGAGCTGCGGCGCCTGCTTCGTGTAAAAGCCCTGGCGGCCCTTCGCTTCCGCGATGTCGGTCAGCAGCCAGACGCTCCCCTGGGGTAACGCGAGCTTCGGGAGCCGTCCGTCCCGGAACGACATCATGGCGCGGGCTCGTCCTCCCCCCGGCGCATCTTAGGCAGCGTCAGGGAATAAGTGAACGAATTCGATGACTCGGTCGGTACGCTGGATGAGTGAACGTCCGTCTCTGCCGGGCGAAGTA
>MGBU01000173.1 GCA_001790205.1 Candidatus Rokubacteria bacterium GWA2_73_35
GCCGCGCGCTCGCCTCCCAACACGCGCGCGGGGCCGGTCAGGCGGTAGACACCGTCCGCGTCCACCACCGAGGGGTCGAGCGCCGTGCTCTTGATCACCGAGCCCTCGGGCGCGAGGTTGCCGCGCGGGAACGTCACCGTGGACGTGAGCCCGCGGGCGCGGGCGCGCTCGGGGGCCAGGATGACGTCGTCCGGGTCCACGCCGTCCGCCGCCCGGAGCCGCGCGCGGAGCGCACGGCGCCGCGCGCTCGCCTCCCACCAGTCCAGGCACCGGCCGAGCGGCGCGCCGGCCACGGTCAGGCAGCGTTCGTCGAGGAGCCCGAGGCGGCGCAGGTGCAGCATGACCTCGGGCACGCCGCCCGCGAGGAAGGCGCGCACCGTCGGGTGCGGGCCGTTCGGCAGCGTGTCGACGAGCCGCGGCACGCGGCGGTTCACCGCGATCCAGTCCTCGACGCCGGGGCGGCGCAGTCCGGCCGCGTGAGCGATCGCCGGCAGGTGGAGCAGCAGATTGGTCGAGCCGCCGAAGGCCGCGTGCACGACCATCGCGTTCCGGACCGCGGCGTCCGTGAGGATGTCGCGCGCCGCGATCCCGCGCGCCGCCAGGGCGACGAGCGCGCGCGCCGAGCGCCGTGCCGCGTCGACCCACACGGGCTGGCCCGAGGGCGCGAGCGCCGCGTGGGGCAGCGCGAGGCCCAGCGCCTCGCCGACCACCTGCGAGGTCGCGGCCGTCCCGAGGAACTGGCAGCCGCCTCCCGGCGAGCCGCACGCGCGGCAACCGAGCTCGGCCGCCTCGTCGAGCGTGAGCTCGCCGTGGGCGAAGCGGGCGCCGATCGACTGGATCTTGCCCGCGTCCTCGCCCTCGCGCGGCGGCAGCGTCACGCCCCCCGGCACGAGCACGGAGGGCAGCTCCCGCAGCGCCGCGAGCGCCAGCATCATCGCTGGCAGCCCCTTGTCGCACGTCGCGACGCCGAGCACGCCCCGGCGCGTCGGCAGCGAGCGGATCAGCCGGCGGAAGACCTGTGCCGCGTCGTTCCGGTACGCGAGGCTGTCGAGCATGCCGACCGTCCCCTGCGTCCGCCCGTCGCACGGGTCCGAGCAGTACCCGGCGAACGGCAGGCACTCGAGCCGGTCGAGCTCCTCGGCCGCCGCCTGCATCAGCAGGCCGACCTCCCAGTGGCCGGTGTGGTAGCCGAGGGCGACCGGGCGCCCGTCGGGCGCGCGGATCCCGCCCTGCGTGGAGAGGATCAGGAACTGCGGCCGGCCGAGCTCGCGCGGGTCCCAGCCCATGCCGGCGTCCTGGGTGAGCCCGAAGACGTCGCCGCTCGGCTGCTCGAGCAGCATCTCGGCCGTGAGCGGCAGCCGGCCGCGCGGGCCGGCGCCCGCGGTCTCGATCTCCCAGACGGCGCCGTCCGCGCCCACGATCTCCTCGAACCCCGGATGCGCGCGCGCCATCACGGCGGCACGACGCGTTCGAGGTCCTGCTCGAGGTACGCGCAGCGGCTCGCGTCCGCCCACTCCACGAGGACCCATGAGCCGTCGTCGTCGTCGAACCGGCTGACGACACGCCCCGGGGGGTCGGGGGGTCCACCCCGGAGCCGGACGTGGTCGCCGACCGCGAGCGTCTGCATGCCGCCCACAGCCAAGCACGCCGCCCCACCCAAAGTCAAAGAACGCCCGGCGGGCGCGCTCGGAGCCCGTGAACGAATCGCCTGATCGAGGAGCGCCACGGGGTCTCCGCGGCGCTCCGAGCGTCGAGGATCTCTCAGGGGCGGCGGAAGCGGCGCACGAAGCGCCAGACCTCCTCGGCGGCGCTGATGACGGTCGTGTCGGGCCCCGTCAGGCGCTCGGGCAGCGGGGACGGCCCGCCCGGCCAGCCGTGGCCCGCGCCGGTAAGCTTCCAGAGCTCGACCCCGGCACCGCTCGCGCACGGCCCCCAGCGCCAGCGCGTGGCCGTGTGGCGCCGGCCCCGCGCGTCGGGCGGCGTGGCGCGCTCCTCGACCACCTGCCCCGCGGCGGGGCAGCCGGCGCGGGCGATCCAGCGCGCGAGCCCCGCCTCCACGGGGCGATGGGCGACGCGGACGCTTGTGAGCGGGAACGGCGGACCGAGGCCGCCAGCGTAGAGCGCGCGCGGGTCGTCCACGCTGTGGATGTGGAGCACCGGCACGGGCGCGGCGGGCGCGAAGGGGTCGGCGACCATCATCCCCGCGACCGGCGCGATCGCCGCGATCCGCTCGGCGGCCTCGAGCGCAACGCGGTAGGCCATCATCGCGCCGTTCGAGTGGCCCGTGGCGTAGACGCGGCGCCGGTCGAGCGGTAGGTCCGCTCCGAGGGCGGCGACAAGCGCCAGGGCGAAGCCGACGTCGTTGACGTTCGCGTCGCGCGCGAAACCGCAGCACTCGCCCGCGTTCCACGTGAGCAGGCGGCGCCCGAGGCGCCCCGAGCCGTCCGGGTAGACGACGACGAAGCCCTCGCGGTCGGCGACGGCATCGAGGCCGCTGTACGCCTTGAAGCCCGCCGCGGTGCCGCCGCCGCCGTGGAACGCGAGGAGGACCGGCAGTGGCGCGCGCTCCCTGAAGAGCGGCGGCAGGTGGACCAGGTACGTGCGCACGCGCCCGCCCACCGTGAGGGTGAGGTCGTAGTCGCCGGGTGCCGCGAACCGCCCGGCGGCGGCGGCCGGCGCGGCCGCCCAGAGGCCGAGTCCGAGCAGCGTGGCGAGCACGCCGCGCGCTCGCATCCCCCTCGAGCGTACCGGCACGCGGCCCGCGCCGCTCAGCGACCGAGCAGCGCGCTGCCGCCGCCGGCGGCGGCGCCCCCCAGCACGAGCCACGCCGAGTTGACGCGGAAGCGGACGAGGAGGACGGCGGCGACGAGGGCGAGCACCGCCGTCAGCGGGTCCACGATCGCGGCGCGCCCGAGGTCCCAGGTCACCGCGGCCATGAGCCCCAGCGACGCGACGTTCACGCCGTCGAGGAAGGCGCCCGCCCACTCCGAGCCGCGCACGCGCGGGATCAGGGGGTGGCTCAGCGCCACGAACACGAACCCGGGCAGGAAGATTCCGAGCGTCGCGAGGAGCGCGCCCGGGACGCCGCCCACCAGGTAGCCGACGAACGTCGCCGTCGTTAGGACGGGCCCCGGCGTGAACTGGCCAATCGCGATCGCGTCGAGGAGCTGCTGGTCGGTGAGCCAGCGGAGCCGTTCCACGAAGTCGCCGCGGAGGAACGCGAGCAACACGTAGCCGCTGCCGTAGAGGACGGCGCCGATCTTGAGGAACAGCAGGAACAGCGTGCCGAGCGTCGCCGAGCCCGCGGCGCCGGCGGTCTGCCCGAGGGCGGCGCCCGGCGCCGCGGCGCCCGCCACGACCATCGCCGCGCCGGCGAGCCGCCGGCCGGCCCGTGCGAGCATCACGACGCCGCCGCCGCCGAGGAGCAGCAGGATCTCGTTGCCCCCGGCGAGGTAGAGCGCGACCACGCCGGCCCCGACGGCCGCGAGGAGCGGCCCCTTCACTGCCGTCCGGAGCAGGCTCCACATCGCCTGGACGACGACCGCGATGATCACGGGCTTGACGCCGTAGAGGAGCCAGGCCGCCTGGGGCAGAGTCCCCCAGCGCACGTAGAGCCACGCGCACGCGAGGACGATCAGCATCGCGGGGACGATGAAGCAGACGCCGCCCGCGATGAGCCCCGGCCAGCCAGCGCGGAGGTAGCCGAGGTGGATCGCCATCTCGGTCGAGTTCGGGCCGGGGATCAGGTTGGTCATCCCGAGCAGGTCCATGAAGCGCTCGTCGGTGACCCAGCGCCGGCGGCGCACGACCTCGTCGCGCAGGAGCCCCACGTGCGCGGCGGGGCCGCCGAAGGCGATCGTACCCAGCTTGAGGAAGACCGACACGACCTCCGCGACGGACCCGGACGGCACGGCGCGCAGGATAGGCGCTCGGCCACACCGGGTCAAGAGCCGCGGGCGCCGGCGCTTTTTCTTGCGCCACCGGACCCGTCTGGCCCTAGCATCGGGTCAGATGGTATCGCCATCCGACCCTCAGCCAGGCGCGAGACCGACGCGCGCCAGAGCCCGGCCGCTTCGACAGGCCGCGGCGGCGGTCTTCGCCGTTACCACGATCGTGCCCCTACTCATCTTCGTCTGGACGCTTCACCGGCTCGACGCCCTGTCGCAGACCCAGGCGCAGGTAGGACTCGGCCTGGCCCTCGGGATCGCGCTCCTCGGCTTCCAGATCTTTCGCCGGCTGATGAGCCGTATGTCGAACCTCGTCCAGGCGCTCAGCAATGTTGCCGAGCACGCCGTCCGCTCCGCCCAGCGGGCCGCCCCTGAGGTGCTGCGGGCCGCCCCCGAGGCGCCGCGGACCGTCCCCGAGGCGCCGCGGCCCGCCCCCGAGGCGCCGCGGCCCGTGGCGCCGACGACGACGCCCGAGGCGCGCCCGAGCGTCTTCGCGCGCCCCCCACACAGCGCTGCACAGCCGGCGCCATCTCCGCCCGCCGATCCGGCGGCCCAGCCTCCGACGGCGGCGCCCCCCGCGGCCCCCACCCCCGCCGCCGCGGCGGCCGTCAGCGCGGCGCCTCCGGCTCCCACGGGCAAGTGGCGGTCCGAGGTGGCGGCCGAGCTCACCGTGCCGGGGATCGGCGAGATCCAGGAGGTCCACGACCTCAGCCGCGCGATGGCGCTGCTCTGGATGTCCGAGGCGACCGTGCTCAAGGGCCAGCGCGTGAGCGTGTCCATCATGAAGTCGCCGCGCCCGGTCGTCGGTGTCCTCCTCGACGTGAGGGACGACGGCCTCGTGGTTGAGCCGGACGGCGAGCCCGCGCCGGCCCTCCTGGGCTACGGCCGCATCGCGGCGATCGACGCCGAGCGGCCTCGCGCCGAGAGCTGACCCGCGGCCGCCCCGTGGCGGCTCGTTCCCCTGCGCGCCTCGCCCGGGCCGTCCGCCGCCGCGCGCGAATGCCGCCCGGCTGCCAGTCGTGGCCGGGAGCATTCACGAACGATGACCCCGCGAGGTCGCCAGGGCTGCGGGCGCGGTCGCCCGACCGTCTCCTAACTTCGTCGTTCACGACCAATTCGACGGACTAGCCCTGGCGGCGAACGAACTCCGGGTAGAACGTCTCGAGCCGCGCGCGCACCGCGCCCCGCAGGAGCGCGAGCTCCCCCGGCTCGGGCGGCGCCGTCACCGGCACGGGCGCGTCCGCCACGAGCGGGAAGCCGGTGCGCGCCCGCACCGCCTCGAGCGTGACGCCCGGATGGAGCGACGCAAGCTCGAGGCGGCCCCGCCCGGGGCTGAACTCGAGGACGGCGAGGTCCGTGACCACGGCCTCGAGCCCGCCGAGGCGGTAGACGCCGGGCGGCGTCGTGCCGGGCGCTGTCACGAAGTCCACCCGGGGGACGAAGACGCGCCGGTCGTGCCGGGTGCGGAACAGGATCAGCCGCCGCGCCACGAACGCGAGCACGCCGTTGGCGCGCCCGCCCGGCAGCCGGATCCGCGGCCGCG
>MGBU01000174.1:0-2488 GCA_001790205.1 Candidatus Rokubacteria bacterium GWA2_73_35
CAAGACGGAGCGCGAGAAGTTCGACGCCGTCGTCGAGGACATCATCCAGCGCAACCAGACGGGGCAGCCGGTGCTGGTCGGCACGGTCTCGATCGAGAAGTCGGAGCAGCTCTCCAAGCTCCTCAAGAAGCGGGGCGTCCGGCACGAGGTCCTCAACGCCAAGCACCACGAGCGCGAGGCGGAGATCGTCGCGCAGGCGGGGCGCGAGGGCGCGGTGACGATCGCCACGAACATGGCGGGGCGCGGCACCGACATCCTGCTCGGCGGCAACCCGGACTTCCTCGCCAAGGAGCTCCTGCGCAAGAAGGGGCGCGACCCGGCGACCGCGTCGGCGGCCGAGCGCGAGGTGGCGCTCGGCGAGGCGCAGCGGGTCACCGAGCCCGAGCACCGGCGCGTGGTGGAGCACGGCGGCCTCCACATCGTGGGCACCGAGCGCCACGAGGCGCGGCGGGTGGACAACCAGCTCCGTGGGCGCTCGGGCCGGCAGGGCGACCCGGGCTCGTCGCGGTTCTACCTGTCGCTCGAAGACGACCTGCTGCGGATCTTCGGCTCCCAGCGCATCCAGAAGATCATGGAGCGCCTCGGCATGGAGGAGGGGGAGCCGATCGAGCACAAGCTCGTCACGCGCGCGATCGCGACGGCGCAGAAGCGCGTGGAGACGCACAACTACGAGATCCGCAAGCACCTGCTCGAGTACGACGACGTGATGAACAAGCAGCGCGAGATCATCTACGGCATGCGCCGCCAGATCCTGGACGGCGAGAGCCAGGCCGAGACGATCGCGGAGTGGATCGACGACCTCGTCGGCGCGACGCTCGACGGCTACGCCGCCCGCGACACGCACCCCGAGGACTGGGACCTCGCGGGGCTCGGCGAGGGGCTCCACCGGCAGTTCGACACCCGGATCCCGCCGGCGCGCTTCGAGGACGTCGCCTCGCGCGAGGGACTCGACGAGGTGGTCGGCGAGGCCGTGCGCGCGCGCTACGCCGAGCGCGAGCGCGAGCTCGGGGCCGAGCTGCTCCGCGCCCTCGAGCGCCACGAGATGCTCATGGTCATTGACGCGCAGTGGAAGGACCACCTGCTGTCGATCGACCACCTGAAGGAAGGCATCGGGCTCCGCGGCTACGGCCAGCGGGACCCGCTCACCGAGTACAAGCGCGAGGCCTTCGACCTCTTCCAGGACATGGTCGAGCGGGTCAAGGGCGCGGTCGTCGAGCGCCTGTTCAAGGTCCAGGTGGTCCGCGACGCCCCGATGGCGTTGCCGGCGATGACGGTCTGGGCCGACGCGCGCGAGTCGCGCGGTACCTTGCCCGGCGAGGGCCCGAGCCCGGCCGCCGCCCCGGCGGCGCCCCGCGCGACCCCGGCGGCCCGGACGCCCACGGGGGAGAAGATCGGCAGGAACGACCCCTGCTACTGCGGCTCGGGCAAGAAGTACAAGAAGTGCTGCTACCTGAAGGCGGGCTGAGGGTCAAGATTTTGGGGTGCCGGGCCCCGCCGGCCCCCGCCCGTGGTGCTTTTTCCTTTGGTCCCGGACACTTCTCCGTGGTAAGAAACACCATGCGGCTCGAGTCGATCGCCCTGCACGGGTTCAAGTCGTTCGTGGAGAAGACCGTCGTCCGGGTGATGCCCGGCATCACGGCCATCGTGGGTCCGAACGGCACAGGCAAGAGCAATATTTCGGAGTCGGTGCGCTGGGCCCTCGGCGAGCAGAGCCCCAAGTCGCTGCGCGGCCAGCGCATGGAGGACCTGATCTTCCACGGCTCGGCCTCCCGCAAGCCGGTCGGCCTGGCCGAGGTCGAGCTGACCTTCAGCAATGACGGCGCGCTCAGCGTGCCCTGGACCGAGGTGGCCGTCAGCCGGCGGCTCTACCGCACGGGCGAGAGCGAGTACCTGCTCAACCGGAGCGTCTCGCGCCTGCGCGACATCCTCGACCTCTTCGCGGGCACCGGCGCCAACCCGCGCGCCTACTCGGTGATGGACCAGGACAAGCTCAACCACGTCCTGACCGCGAAGCCCGCGGAGCGTCGGATCTTCCTCGAGGAGGCGGCGGGCATCGCCCGCTACAAGCAGCAGCGCAGCGAGACGCAGGGCAAGCTCGACGCCGCCCGGCAGAACCTCGTGCGCGTGCGGGACGTCATGGACGAGGTCCGGCGCCAGCTCGGCTCGCTCGAGCGGCAGGCGCGGAAGGCCCGGCAGTACAAGACGCTCCAGACCGAGAAGCGCGAGCTCGGCCTGGCGCTCGTCGCCGCCGACTGGGCGGCGCTCGCCGCCGAGGGCGAGCGCCTCGCCGCGGAGATCGGCCGCTTGCGCGACGAGGAGCAGGCGCAGAGGACCCGGGGCGCCGCGCTCGCGGCGCGCGAGGCGCGGCAGCGGGAGCTGATCCAGCAGAGCGACCACCGCTTGGCCGACCTCCGGCAGGCCGTGCAGAAGGTGCAGGGCGAGCTCGAGCGGCTGCTCGAGCGCCGCGAGCAGATGGGCGTGCAGGTCC
>MGBU01000174.1:2526-3025 GCA_001790205.1 Candidatus Rokubacteria bacterium GWA2_73_35
GGCCCTCGCCGAGGACCGGGACCGCGCCGAGGCCGTGCGCCTCGAGCAGGTGCGGATCGCCGCCGAGCGCGTGGACCTCATGCGCGACGCCGGCGAGCTGCGCGAGCGGGGGGCGCAGCTCACCCGCCGCGCCGGGCGGCTCGCGTCCGAGCTGGCCGCAGCGGAGGCCGAGGCCGCGCGGCTCGTCGCCCAGCAGGCGGAGTTCGCCGCGGCGCACGAGCGGGCGGTGGCGGCGCTCGGTTCCCTCGAGGACGAGCGCCAGCGGCTCGCCGGGCGCCTGGCCGGGGACGAGCGGGGCCTGGCCGAGGCGGAGTCGGCTCTGGCCAACGCGCGGGTCGAGCTGGCCGCGCGGCGGTCGAGCCTCGAGGCGCTCGGCGAGCTCGAGCGCGCCCGCGAGGGGTACGGCGCCGGGGTGCGCGCGGTGTTCAGCCGGGGCCGGGAGGCCGGGCTCGGCGGCATGGTGGGCACCGTCGCCGACCTGCTCGACGTGCCGCCGGGG
>MGBU01000174.1:3079-9738 GCA_001790205.1 Candidatus Rokubacteria bacterium GWA2_73_35
GAGCGCTTCGAGCACGCCCGCGCCGCGGTCGGCTACCTCCACGACCACGCGCTCGGGGCGGCGACGTTCCTGCCGCTCGAGCACCTGCCGGCGCGCGGCGAGCTGCCGCCCGACGAGGGCGGCGTGCGCTGGGCGGCGCGGAGCGTGCGCGGCCCCGCCGAGCCCCTGGTCGACCACCTGCTCGGCCAGGTCGCGATCGTCGAGCACCTGGACGAGGCGGAGGCCCTCTGGCGCCGCAACGGCGTCGTGGCCACCTACGTGACGCCGGCGGGCGAGGTGCTCGGGCCGACCGGACGGCTGCACGGGGGGGCCGCGGCGGCGAGCGGCATGGAGCACTCGCTGCTCGCGCGCAAGCGTCGGCTCCGGGAGCTCGAGGGCGAGGTCGCGCGGCTCGCCGCGCGGGTGGAGGAGCGGCAGGCGGCCGGCGCGGCGCTGGCGGTGTCCGTCGCCGCGCTGCGCGAGCGGCTCGGCGGGCTCGAAGCCTCGGTGCAGGCGCGGCAGGCGGACCGGCTTGCCGGCGGTAAGGACCTCGAGCAGGTGGCGCGCGAGCACGATCGCGTCCGACGCCACCGGGCGACTGTCGAGGCCGAGGCGCGCCAGGTGGCCGGGGAGGCCGAGGAGACGGCGACGACGCTCGCGGCCCTCGATGGGCGCATCGGCCTCGCCGCGGAGGCCGAGGCGCGGCACGAGGCGGCGGCGAGCCGCGTGCGCGAGGCGATCGAGGGCGCGCAGGCGCGCGAGACCGAGCTGGTGGCCGAGCTCACCGCGTGCCGCGTCGATCTGGCCGCGGCGCGGGAGCGGGTCGACGCGCTCGGCCGCGAGCTTGGCCGGCTCGACGAGATGGAGCGCGAGCTCACCGAGCGGCTCGGGCAGGGGCGGTTGCGCCAGGCCCAGCTCGCCGAGCGGCGCGCCGGGCTCGGCGAGGAGCGTGAGCGCACCGACCAGGCGGCGCGCGAGGTGGCGGTGGAGCGCGACCGGATGGAGGAGGAGGCGCGGCGCGCCGGCGAGCAGCACGAGGGGTTGCTCGGGGCGCTGCGCGCGATCGAGCAGGACGCGCGCGCCGCCGACGGCGAGCTCGGGGGCCTGATCGCGTCGATCCACGAGCTCGACCTGCGCGGCACCGAGTGCCGCGTGCGGCGCGAGGAGCTCGCCCAGGAGGCGTGGCGTGTCTACGGCGTCGAGCAGCCCGCGCTTGCCGGCCAGCACGACCCGGCGCGCGACCTCGACGCCGCCCGCGCGCGCGTCGCCGAGTTGGACGAGAAGCTCGCCGCGCTCGGGCCGGTGAACCTCGTCGCCGACGACGAGTACCGCGAGCTCGACGAGCGCCTGGGGTTCCTGCGCGCGCAGCACGACGACCTCGTCGCCTCCATCAAGGATCTCGACAAGGCGCTGCGCGGGATGACGCGCAGCGCGCAGGAGCGCTTCGCCCAGGCCTTCGACGAGGTGAACCGCCACTTCAAAGAGATCTTCGAGCGGCTCTTCGAGGGCGGGCGCGCCGAGCTCAGGCTCGTCGAGGGCGAGGAGGGCGGCGACCCCCTCGACACGGGCGTCGAGCTGATGGCCCAGCCGCGCGGCAAGCGCCTGCAGGCGGTCACGCTGCTCTCGGGCGGCGAGCGGGCGCTCACCGGGCTGGCGTTGCTCTTCGCGATCTTCTACTACCGCCCGAGCCCCTTCTGCGTGCTCGACGAGGTGGACGCGCCGCTCGACGACGCCAACATCCACCGCTTCCTGCGCGTGCTCCGTGAGCTCACGACCCAGACGCAGTTCCTCGTCATCACCCACAACCGCAAGACCATGGAGGCCGCCGACGTCCTCTACGGGGTCACCATGGAGGAACCCGGGCTCTCCAAGCTCGTCTCGGTCAACCTCGGCGGCTGAGCGCGGGGCCGCGGGGGGCCGCCTGCCCGATGCGCGCCTGCCTGATAAGTCGGTGAAGCGGCAGGCGAAATGCGCTAGACTCGGCAGCGCGCAGGTATGTCGTCGGTCGGATCCTATCTTCGCGAGCTGAGGGAGCGGCGCGGTGTCTCTGTCGAGGAGATCGCCCGCTCGACCCGCGTCCTGCACTGCTACCTGGACTCCCTCGAGGCGGACGACTTCGCCTCGCTGCCGGCCCCCGTGTTCACCAAGGGCTTCATCCGCGCCTACTGCCAGGTGCTCGGGGAGCCGCCGGACCAGGCGCTCGCGCTCTGGGCGGCGCGCGCGGGGGCCGTCGCCGAGGCGCCGGCACGGGCGCCCGCGCAGGCCGTCGAGCCCGCGGCGGTCGGCCGGGGGCGGGGCGCGGTGCTCGTCAGCTTCGTCCTGCTGGTCGTGCTCGGCCTCGCGCTCTTCGTGACGACGCTCGCGCTCCAGTCGGGGCGGAGCGTCGTGCCCGAGCGCCGGGAGGCGGCCTCCGTCGTCGCGCCGCGGCCCGCGCCGGCGCCGGCGCCCGCGAGCCCGGCGCCCGCCGAGGCCGCCGCGCGGTCGGCGCCCGCGCCCGCGCTGCCCACGCTGGCGAGCGTCGCCGCGCCCTACCGGCTCGTCGCCCGCACGACGGAGGCGACGTGGATCCGGGTGCGGACCGAGGACGGCCGCTCGAGCGAGGAAACGGTCCCGCCCGGCGAGGTGCGCGAGTGGGTGTCCAACCGGCCCTTCGTGCTCACCATCGGCAACGCCGGGGGCGTGAGCTTCGAGCTCAACGGGCGGCCGCTCCCGCTCTTCGGCAGGAGCGGCGAGGTGATCACGCGGCTCGTGCTGCCGGCGGAAGCGCGGTGAGCCTCCTCGCGGGCCTGAGGGAGCGCCTGCGCGACGGGCTCAGGCGCTCGCAGGAGTTCCTCGCCACGGGGCTCGGGCAGGTGCTCGAGGGCGACCGGCCCATCGACGACGCCCTCTGGGAGGAGCTGGAGGAGCTCCTGATCGCGGCCGACCTCGGCGCCGGTCTCGCAGCGGACTTCGCCAACCGCGCGCGCGAGGAGCTCATGTTCGGCACGGTCACGCGGGCCGGCGAGCTCCGGCCGCTCTTCCGGCGCTTCCTGCTCGACGCGCTCCAGCCGGCCGCGCGGCCCCTCGACCTCGACCACCGCCCGGCCGTCGTCCTGATGCTCGGCGTCAACGGCTCGGGCAAGACGACGACGTGCGCGAAGCTGGCGGCCCGGCTCAAGGCCGACGGCAAGGGTGTGCTGCTCGCTGCGGCGGACACCTTCCGCGCCGCCGCGATCGAGCAGCTCGAGCGGTGGGGCGAGCGCATCGGCGTCGACGTGATCCGCCAGGCGTCGGGCTCCGACCCGGCGGCCGTGGTCTTCGACGCCGTCAAGGCGGCCGCCGCCCGCGGGCTCGACGCGCTCATCGTGGACACCGCGGGGCGGCTCCACACGAAGACCAACCTGATGGACGAGCTCGCCAAGCTCCGGCGCGTCATCGAGCGGCAGCTCCCCGGCGCCCCGCACGAGGCGCTGATGGTGCTCGACGCGACGACGGGGCAGAACGGCGTCGTGCAGGCGCGGGCGTTCCACGAGGGCGTCGGGCTCACCGGCGTGTGCCTGACCAAGCTCGACGGCACCGCGAAGGGCGGGATCGTGGTGCGCATCGTGCGCGAGCTGGGGCTGCCCGTCAAGCTGCTCGGCGTGGGCGAGCGCGTCGAGGACCTCCAGGCCTTCGACCCCACGGCGTTCGTCGACGCGCTGGTGCCGGCACCGTGAGCGGCGCGGACGAGCGCCACATGCGTCGCGCGCTCGAGCTCGCCGAGGGCGGGCGCGGGCTGACGTCGCCGAACCCCCTGGTGGGCGCCGTCGTCGTCGGCGCCGACGGCCGCGTGGTGGGCGAGGGGCTCCACCGGCGCGCCGGCGCGCCGCACGCCGAGATCGAGGCGCTTGCCGCCGCGGGAGCCGGGGCGCACGGGGGCACGCTCTACGTCACGCTCGAGCCCTGCACGCACCAGGGACGGACGCCGCCGTGCGCGCCGGCCGTCGTCGCCGCCGGCGTGGCGCGCGTCGTGGCCGCGCTCGTGGACCCGAACCCGCTCGTCGCCGGGCGCGGGCTCGAGGCGCTCGGCCGCGCCGGGCTCGCCGTGACGCGCGGCGTCCTGGCGGCCGAGGCCGCGCGCCAGAACCGCGCCTTCCTCACGGCGATGCGCGAGCGGCGCCCGCACGTCACGCTCAAAGCCGCGATGACGCTCGACGGCAAGATCGCCGACGTCCACGGCGGCTCCCGCTGGATCACGGGGCCCATGGCGCGCCGGCACGCCCACCGCCTGCGCAGCGAGGTCGACGCGATCGTCGTCGGCGTGGCGACCGTGCTGCGCGACGACCCGGAGCTCACGGTGCGCCTCGACACGCCCTGGCCGCGGGAGCCCTGGCGGGTGGTGCTCGACACGACGGGCCGCACGCCGCCCAGGGCCCGGCTGATCGCCGCCGGGCGGCCGGAGCGGGCGCTGATCGCCGTCGGTCCCGACCCGACGGCCGACGCGGTCGCGGGGCTCGCCCGGACGGGCGCGACGCTCGTGCGGTGCCCGACGCGCGACGGGCGGGTCGATCTGGGGGCGCTCCTCGCCGATCTCTTCGCGCGCGAGGTGCGCGCGATCCTGGTCGAGGGCGGGGGCGAGGTGCACGCGGCCTTCCTCGACGCCGGCCTCGTGGACCGGGTCGCGGTCTTCCTGGCGCCGCTGCTCGTCGGCGGGCGGGCCGCGCCCGGGGCGGTGGGCGGCGCCGGGCGCGAGCTCAAGAGCGCCGTGCGGCTGGGCGAGCTCACCGTGACCCGGCTCGGGGACGACGTCCTGCTCGAGGCCGACGTCCTGCGTGAGGCGCCCGGCGAGGGCTCGCGCGCGCCGGCCCCGCCCCGGGAGCGCTGAATGGCTGTGAGCAACTCGCATTGTCGAGGGACGCCACGGCGCAGCATGGGCGCCCCGAGGGCTGGGGGGCTTGGGGGGCGCCCGGCGCCCCCCATGTGCTGAGTGTTCACCGGGATCGTGGAGGAGGTCGGGACCGTGACCGCGCTCGAGCGCGGCGCGCGCGTCGCGCGGCTGGCCGTGAGCGCGCGCGTCACCCTCGAGGGCACCGGGATGGGCGGCAGCGTCGCGGTGAGCGGCGCGTGCCTCACGGTCGTCGAGCGGCGCCCCGACGGGTTCGTCTTCGAGCTCGGGCCCGAGACGCTCGCGCGGACGATGCTGGGCGGGCTCGCGCCGGGCGACCGGGTCAACCTGGAGCGGCCGCTCAGGTTCGGGGGCGCGCTCGGCGGCCACCTCGTCCTCGGCCACGTCGACGGCGTCGGGACTGTGGAGGCGGTAACCCGTGTAGAATCGACGACACGGGTGCGCATCGCGCTGCCGGGCCCCGAGCTCGAGCCGCTCCTGATCCCGCAGGGCTCGGTGGCCGTGGACGGCGTGAGCCTCACGGTGGCCGCGCTCGGGGACCGGAGCTTCGAGGTGATGCTGATCCCGCACACGCTGGGGGTGACGACGCTGGGCGGGCTCCGCGTGGGGCAGGCGACGAACATCGAGGCCGACGTGATCGGCAAGTACCTGGTGCGATCGCTCGCCCTCAGGGGGACGACATGAGGCCGTTTGCGACCGTCGAGGAGGCCATCGAGGAGATCCGCGCGGGGCGGGTCGTCGTGGTGGTGGACGACGAGGACCGCGAGAACGAGGGCGACCTGGTGATGGCCGCCGACCGGGTCACGCCGGAGGCCGTCAACTTTATGGCGAAGTACGGCCGCGGGCTCATCTGCGTCCCGCTGACGGCGGAGCGCCTCGACGAGCTGAAGATCTCGATGATGGTCCAGGACAACACCGCCCCGATGGGGACCGCGTTCACCGTCACCGTGGACGCTCGGCGCGGCGTGACGACGGGCACCTCGGCGTACGACCGGGCGGTGACGATCCGGACGCTCGTCGACGCCCGGATGGGCCCGGAGGACCTCACGCGGCCGGGCCACATCCTGCCGCTGCGCGCGATGCCGGGGGGCGTGCTCCGGCGCGCGGGCCACACCGAGGCCTCGGTGGACCTCGCGCGGCTCGCCGGCTGCTCGCCCTCGGGCGTCATCTGCGAGGTGCTGGACGACGACGGCGGCATGGCGCGGGTGCCGCAGCTCGTGGAGCTCGCGCGGGCGCACGGGCTCAAGCTGATCACGATCAAGGACCTGATCGAGTACCGGATCCGCAAGGAGAAGCTCGTCCGGCGCGTCGCGACCACGAAGCTGCCGACGGAGTTCGGCGAGTTCTCCGCCATCGCCTACGACACGACCGTGGACAGCCGGGTCCCGCTCGCGCTCGTGATGGGGCAGGTCGCCGGCGACGCGCCGGTGCTCGTGCGCGTGCACTCGGAGTGCCTCACCGGCGACGTGTTCCACTCGCGGCGCTGCGACTGCGGACTGCAGCTCGAGAAGGCGCTGGCGATCATCCAGGCGGAGGGGCGCGGCGTGTTCGTGTACATGCGCCAGGAGGGACGCGGCATCGGCCTGCTCAACAAGATGCGCGCCTACGAGCTGCAGGACCAGGGGCGGGACACCGTCGAGGCCAACGCCGAGCTCGGCTTCAAGGCCGACCTGCGCGATTACGGCATCGGCGCGCAGATCCTCGTGGACCTCGGTGTGCGGCACCTCCGGCTCCTGACGAACAACCCCAAGAAGATCGTCGGCCTCGAGGGCTACGGCCTCACGATCACCGAGCGCGTGCCGATCGAGATCCCCGC
>MGBU01000175.1 GCA_001790205.1 Candidatus Rokubacteria bacterium GWA2_73_35
CTCGAGCTGATCGTGCGGGCCCTGCCCGAGCACCCCGCGTACTTCCCCCCCGACGCGACCAGCGACCAGCCCGAGACCTTCTGGGTGGCGGAGGTCATCCGCGAGAAGATCTTCCACCTCACGCGCGAGGAGGTGCCGTACGCGGTCGCGGTGCGGGTGGAGGAGCTCGCCGAGCGCGCGCGCCCGGAGTGCCTGTACGTCCGCGCGACGGTCTTCGTCGAGCAGGAATCGCAGAAGGGGATCCTCATCGGCAAGGGCGGGGCCATGCTCAAGCGGATCGGCACGGCGGCGCGGCGGGAGCTCGAGCGGTTCTTCGGGATCAAGGTGTTCCTCGCGCTCACGGTCGAGGTGCGCCGCCACTGGCGGCGCGACGCGCGGGCGCTGCGCGAGTTCGGGTTCCTGCTGACCTCCTGAGATGGGGCTCGGGCGCTCGGCCGCGATCGTGATCGGCTCCTTCCCCATCGGCGAGAGCGACCTGGTGGTCACCTTCTACTCGCGCGAGCACGGCAAGATCCGCGGGGTCGCGAAGGCGGCGCGGCGGGTGCGCTCGCGGTTCGGCGGCGCCCTCGAGCTGTTCACACGGGGCGAGCTGGTGTTCTTCGACACGGGCCGGAGCGACCTGCTCCGGATCGACCACTTCGACATCGTGCGCCCGTTCGGCCGCCTGCGGGAGGACCTGGAGGTGCTCGGGCAGGCGGCCTGGATCGTCGAGTGCGTCACGCGGCTCACGGCCGACCACGACCGGCACGTGGCGCTCTGGGGGCTCCTCGTGCGGAGCCTCCGGGCGCTCGAGACCGCGGAGCGGCCCGTGCGCGTGGCGGTCTGCTTCGGCGTCCGCTGCCTCGAGGCGCTCGGCCACCGGCCGAGGCTGGACGTGTGCGGGGGGTGCGGGCGCGCCTACCCGTTCGCGCGGCCGGCGCTCGGCGCGGGCGGCGTCCTCTGCGAGCCGTGCGCGCGCGAGGCGGGGGACGCGACGCCGATCTCGCCGGGCGCCGTGGCCGCGCTCGAGCGACTGCGCGCCACGTCGTGGCCGGAGGCGCTCGCGTCCCCGCTCGGGCGGCTCGAGGAGGAGCTGGCGGGCGTCCTCGAGGCCCACATGGCGCGACTGATCGGCCAGCCGACGCGCACCGGGCGCTTCGTGCGCGAGGTCCGCCGGCTGTCACCGGCGCCGGGAGGGCGTCCGTGAGCGAGCCCGTGAGCATGGACACGATCGTGTCGCTGTGCAAGCGACGCGGCTTCGTCTTCCAGTCGTCGGAGATCTACGGGGGCACCGGGTCCTGCTGGGACTACGGGCCGCTCGGCGTCGAGCTGAAGAACAACGTCAAGCGCGCGTGGTGGCGGGACAACGTCCACCTGCGTCCCGACCTCGTGGGCCTCGACGCGTCGATCCTGATGCACCCGGCCGTCTGGAAGGCGAGCGGGCACGTCGACCACTTCACCGACCCGATGGTGGACTGCAAGGCGTGCCAGCGTCGGTTCCGCGCCGACAGGCTCGACGGCACCCCGTGGGTCCACTACTGCCCGGCGACCAAGGGCAACAAGTTCGAGATTCCGGCGGGCGAGCCGTGCAAGCACTGCGGCGCGCGCCGGACGCTCTGCCCCGAGTGCGGGAAGGGCGAGCTCACCGCGCCCCGGCAGTTCAACCTGATGTTCAAGACCTTCATGGGGCCGGTGGAGGAGGAGGCCGCGGTCACCTACCTCCGGCCGGAGACGGCGCAGGGCATCTTCGTGAACTTCGACAACGTGCTCCAGGCCATGCGACTCAGGCTCCCGTTCGGGATCGCCCAGATCGGCAAGGCGTTCCGCAACGAGATCACGCCGGGCAACTTCACCTTCCGGACGCGCGAGTTCGAGCAGATGGAGATCGAGTTCTTCGTCAACCCCCTCGACACGATCGAGGGCCGTCCGGCGGACGAGGTGTGGCACGAGCGCTGGATCCAGGAGCGGTTCGCGTGGTACGGGCGGTACGGCATCCGGCCCGACCACCTGCGTCTGCGCGAGCACGACGCGGGCGAGCTCGCGCACTACGCGAAGCGCACGGCCGACATCGAGTACCGGTTTCCGATCGGCTGGAGCGAGCTCGAGGGAATCGCCAACCGCACGGACTTCGACCTCAAGCAGCACGCCCGGTCGAGCGGCAAGTCGCTGACGTACTTCGACGAGGAGCGGAAGACGCACGTGGTCCCCTACGTGATCGAGCCCTCGGCGGGCGCCGACCGCAGCGTGCTCGCCTTCCTCGTGGACGCGTACCGGGAGGAGGAGGTGCGCGGCGAGAAGCGCGTCGTGCTCCGCTTCCATCCGGACCTCGCGCCGGTCAAGGTGGCGGTGCTGCCGCTCCTCAAGAAGCGCCCCGAGATCGTCAGGGTGGCGGGGGAGATCCGCGGGCGCCTGGCGCGGCGCTGGGTGACCGTCTACGACGACACCGCCGCGATCGGCCGCCTCTACCGCCGCCAGGACGAGGTCGGCACGCCGTTCTGCGTGACGGTCGACGTCCAGACGGTGGGCGACCCGCAGAAGGGTGAGGCGGGCGACGGGCAGGTGACGATCCGGGAGCGGGATTCGATGGAGCAGATCCGGGTGCCGATCGCGGCGCTCGAGGCGGTCTTCGCCGAGCTCTTCGACGGCGCCGCGTGGTCGGGCGTCGCCGGGCGCTACCCGGCGGCCCAGCGCTAGGGCGTCTGGCGGCCGGACGGGGGCGCGGCGGGCACCGGCGCGGCTGCCGGCGTCGCGGGGGGCGCGGGCGGGGAGAGGCTCGGCGCGGACGCCGACGCGGGCTGGTTCGCGAGCGGCCGCGGCGGCGGCGGCACCATGGCCCGGCGCTGGCCCACGCCCGCGCACGCCGCCGCGGGCTCGCTGCCCCTGACGAACGCCATCGGCACCGGGCGCACGCACTCGCCCGAGGGGTCCTCGTCGACCAGCAGCGAGACGACGCGGTCGGGCACGGGGAAGTCCTCCCTGGGGTCGTCCCGGAGGATCCGGCCCATGTACGCGACCCAGATCGGGGCCGCGACGCGCGAGCCGGTCTCGTCGCGTCCGAGGCTCTTCGGCCGGTCGTAGCCGACCCAGACCCCCGTCGCCAGGCGCGGCGTGTAGCCCATGAACCAGGCGTTCGAGTAGTCGTTCGTCGTGCCCGTCTTGGCCGCGATCGGCCGGCCGAGGGCCTTCGCCCCCTGGCCGGTGCCGCGCTCGACGACACCGCGGAGCATCTGGGTGATCACGTACGCCGTCTCGGGGGCGATCGCCTCGCGCCCCTCGGGGACGTGCTCCTCGAGCAGCTTGCCCTGCGCGTCGGTGACGTAGCGGACGGTGACCGGCGGCATCCAGGTTCCCCGGTTGGCGAGCGCGCTGTACGCCGACGTGAGCTCGAGCAGCGAGAGGTCGGAGGCGCCGAGCGCCAGGCTCAGGTTCATCTCGAGCGGGCTCGTGATGCCGAGCCGCCGCGCCACCTGCACGGTGCGGTTGACCCCGATGCGCTCCTGGAGCTTCACGGTAACGACGTTCACCGATTCCTCGACCGCCTGCTGGAGGGTCGTCGGGCCCCGGAACTTCCGGTCGTAGTTCTCCGGCTTCCAGGGTTGGCCGTTCGGCCCCACCGCGTAGGACACGGGAGAGTCGTCGATGCGCGTCGCCGGCGTCAGGCCCGCCTCGAGGGCCGCGATGTAGATGAACGGCTTGAACGCGGAGCCCGGCTGCCGCTTGGCCTGCACCGCGCGGTTGAACTCGCTGCGGAAGAAGTCGAAGCCGCCGACGATCGCCTTGACGTAGCCCGTCTGCGCCTCGATGGTCACGAGCGCCCCCTCCGGGCGCTCGCCGGCCCGGGCCTTGGCCGTGCGCCCCTCGAGCGCCAGGAGCCCCTGGCGCAGCGCCTGCTCGGCGGCGAGCTGCGTCGCGGGGTTGATCGTCGTGTAGACGTTGAGGCCGCCCTTGAAGACGAGGTCCGCGCCGTACTTGGCCTCGAGGGTCTGCTGGACGTAGTCGAGGAAGTACTGCCCGGTCGTGCGCCGTCGCTCGGGCGGGATGAGGCCGAGGTCCGTCTTCGCCAGGCGCTTGGCGTCGGCGTCCTTGAGCGCGCCGTACTCCACCATCCTGCGCAGGACGACCTCCCGGCGGCGCTTGGCCGCGTCGGCGCGCTCGAACGGCGAGTAGCTCGACGGCGCACGGGGCAGCCCCGCCACGAGGGCGGCCTCGCGCAGGTTGAGCTCGGAGACGGACTTGCCGAAGTAGGTCCGCGCCGCGGCCTCCACGCCGTACGCGCCGTGGCCGAAGTAGACCTGGTTGAGGTACATCTCGAGGATCCGGTCCTTCGAATAGCGGCGCTCCAGCTCGAGCGCGAGGACGGCCTCCTTCAGCTTCCGCTCGAGGCTCTTGTCCGGGGTGAGGAAGAGCACCTTGGTCAGCTGCTGGGTGATCGTGCTGCCGCCCTCGACGATCCGCCCGCGGCGGTAGTTCTGGACGACGGCCCGGGCGATCCCGATGGGGTCGAGGCCCCAGTGCGAGTAGAACCGGTGGTCCTCGGTCGCGATGACCGCGTCGCGCAGGGCCTGCGGGATCTGCGCGAGCGGCACGAAGATCCGCCGCTCGACGTGGAGCTCGGTGAGCAGCTCGTCGCTGTCGTCGTAGATCTTGGTGCCCTGGATCGGCTGGAGCGTCTCGAGCGCGGTCACCGACGGCAGCGAGCGGGGGAGGATCGTGAAGGCCCAGAGCGCCGCGACCGCCACGCCCGAGCCGACGAGGAGCGTGAGGATGCCGACGGCGATGAGCCCTCGGCGGACCCAGCGCCAAGCGCGCGTGCGCTGCGGGCGAGCTGCGGGGAAGGCGGTCTTCGCGGCCATCCACGTCATTATACAGGCGCCCCCGCGTGCGGCCCGGCGCGGGTTCGTCTGCGAGCAGGTTCGTCGTAGAATTGGTGCGGCCGCTCCCGCGGGCGCGGCCGACGACCGTGGACAACGACACGCGATCTCCGCTGCTCAGCGACCTCGCCTGGCGGGGCCTCTTCGCCGACGCCACGAACCTCCCGGAGCTCGACGCCCATCTCCGTGGGGCGCCGCGCCTCGTCTACTGCGGCTTCGACCCGACCGCCGACAGCCTGCACGTCGGCAGCCTCCTGCCGCTCCTGGCCCTGCGCCGGGTCCAGCGGGGCGGCCATCGCCCGATCGTGCTGATCGGCGGCGGGACGGGGCTCATCGGTGATCCGAGCGGCAAGGCGGGCGAGCGCCAGCTGAACCCGGCGGACCTGGTGGCGGAATGGGCCGACCGACTGCGGCGGCAGGTCGAGCCGTTCTTCGACTTCGACGGGCCGCGCGGCGCACAGCTCGCGAACAACTACGAGTGGCTCTCGAAGCTCGAGGTCATCCCCTTCCTCCGAGACATCGGCAAGCACTTCTCGGTGGGCAGCATGGTCGCGCGCGAGTCGGTCCGCGCCCGCATGGGCGTCGGCATCTCGTACACCGAGTTCAGCTACCAGGTGCTCCAGGCCTACGACTTCCTGGAGCTCCACCGCCGCTACGGCTGCACGGTCCAGATCGGCGGCACCGACCAGTGGGGCAACATCACCGCGGGGACCGACCTGATCCGCCGCATCGAGGGCCAGGCGGCCTTCGGCCTCACGCTCCCGCTCGTCACGAAGACGGACGGGAGCAAGTTCGGGAAGACGGAGAGCGGCACGGTCTGGCTCGACGCCCGGAGGACGTCGCCCTACGAGATGTACCAGTTCTGGCTCAACACGGGCGACGCCGACGTCGTGACCTACCTCAAGTACTTCACGTTCCTCGAGCGCCCCGCGATCGAGGACCTGGCGGCGGCGGTCCGGACGAGCCCCGAGCAGCGGGAGGCCCAGCGGATGCTGGCCCGCGAGGTCACGGCCCTCGTGCACGGCGAGCCGGGCCTGCGCGAAGCCGAGGAGATCACCCGGGCGCTCTGGAGCGGCGACCTCGAGACCCTCACGGAGCGCCAGCTCGCGCAGGCCTGCGAGGGCATGCCGCGGACCATCCTGGCGGACGCCGACCTCGGGGCCCTCTCGCTGGTCGAGTTGCTGACCCGGGTGGGCCTCGCCGAGTCCAAGCGCCGGGGGCGCGAGCTGATCGCGGCCGGCGCCATCCAGGTCAATGGCCGGCCCGCGCGGGACGCCGAGGCCAAGGTGTCGCGCGCGGGCGCGCGCTACGGCCGGTACATGCTCCTCCGCAAGGGAAAGAAGACCTACCACCTCGCCGTGCTGCCCTAGGCGCCTCACCCGGCGCCGGCCCGGCGGAAGATGTCAAGTCGAATGAGACAGTCGGCATCGGAAATTTGTGAGTCGCCGTCATGAGCCGGCCCCTTGTGGGACGACCAGAGCCG
>MGBU01000176.1 GCA_001790205.1 Candidatus Rokubacteria bacterium GWA2_73_35
GCTCGACGTACCACTTGGTCGCCATCTCGCTCCCGACCGGGAGGAAGTTCACGACGACGTGGGTGCCGGTCTCGCGGAGGATCCAGGCGATGTCGGCCGTCGAGCCGGGCGCCTTGCGGATCACCTGCGCCAGGTACTGGCCCAGCCCGTCGTGGGTCATCCCGCGCTGGACCGGGACGCCGAGCGGCGGGACCTCGGCGAAGCGGACCGTGTTGTTCGGCGGCGCGCCGATCGCCTCGGCCAGGTCACGCCCGACCTTGCGCTCGTCGATGTCGAAGGCCGCCGAGAACTCGATGTCGCCGACGTGGTACTCGCCGAGGCGCGCGTGCATCAGGCCCGGGATGAACTCCCCCTCGGGGGCGTCGCGGTAGTGGTGGACACCCTGGACGAGGGCCGACGCGCAATTGCCGACGCCGATGATGGCGACTCGAACGGATCCCACGGGCGCCTCCCTGCCGACGCGAATGCAGCGGCGTGATTCGCTGGGGGTGGTTTCCCGCGTCAGTGTAGCATAGTGGCTCGCCGGGAGGGGGCGCGATGGACCCGATCGTGGACGAGGTGGCGCGGGCGATCGAGCGCGTGGACGTCGAGGCCCTGCGCCGGACCTACGTGGAGCAGGACGAGTTCGTCTACATCGAGCGATGGCTGCCGCCGGCGCTCGTCGCGCGGCTCGTCGCCGACGTGGACCGCGTGCGGCCGGCGATCCACCGTAACTACATCCCGCGGCACAAGAAGGGCGGGAGCGTGAGCGCCTACACGCTCGTCGCGCAGGCGCCGGCGATCGTGGCGCTATACCGCTCGCCCGCGTTCCTCGAGTTCCTGGCGCGCCTCACGGGCGCGCGCCTGCAGCGCTGCCCCGCCACGGACCCGCACGCGTGCGCGCTCTACTTCTACACCGAGCCGGGCGACCACATCGGCTTCCACTACGACACCTCCTACTACCGCTCGGCGCGGTACACCGTCCTCGTCGGCCTGGTCGAGCGCTCCTCGAGTCGGCTCGTGTGCCAGCTCCACCGGGGCCTGCCCGGCCGCACGCCGGTCGAGGTGAGCCTCAGGACGGACCCCGGCACCTTCATCCTGTTCAACGGCGACAGGCTCTGGCACGCGATCACGCCGCTCGGCGCGGGTGAGGAGCGCGTGAGCCTCACGCTCGAGTTCGTCACGGACCCGCGCATGACGCCGCTCAAGCGGTTCGTGTCGAACATGAAGGACTCGATCGCCTACTTCGGCTTCCGCTCCGTCTTCGGCGAGCGGGCGCGCCGGCCCGCGGCGCTGCCCCGCTAGCCCGCCGACGCACGCCCCCGGGTCCGCGGCCCTGCGCCGCAGGAGTCGCGCGACCACGCGGCCCGCGTCCGCTGCCCCGCTGCGGCTGGGCTCCATCCCGGCGCACGAGGTCCGCTCCCGCGTGGCGGGAACGGGTCGGCTCGACCCCTGCGGCGCAGGGCCGCGGACCCGGGGGCGCGGTGACGCGGTCCGTTTGCCTCCGCCGCGCGGGCCCGGCGTCCGGGGGAGGTTCCCGACGCGAGGTGCGGGCTCGGCGCGGTCAGCGGCGGCGGAGCGCGTAGGCGGCGCGGCCGAGCCAGTAGGCGTGGGAGCCCGCCGCCACCAGCGCCATGAGCCAGGGGAGCGCGGCCGGGAGCGCGGCCAGCAGGAGGATGAATAGGACGAGCATCGCGTAGTACCCGTCACGCGTGCCGAGCCCCGCGAGCAGCCGGCCGACTCGCGTGCCGCCGTCCCCCACCACGAGCGTCGGCGAGACCTTCGCGACGACCGCGCTCGCCACGACGCCCGCCGCGGCGACCGCGCCCGTGACGACGCCGCCGCCGTCCGCGACGCGGGCGCTGGTGACCCCCATCGCGAGCACGAGCCACGCGTGCACGACGGTGTCGGCGGTGATGTCGAGCCACTCGCCGAGCTCCGACTCGGTGAGGCCGAGCCGCGCGACCTCGCCGTCGGAGTGGTCGAGGACGACGGCGACGAGGTAGAGCAGGAGCCCCGCGAGGGCGCTCGCGGGCGTGGCGCCCCAGAGGCACCAGGCGGCGCCTGCGCCGGCCAGGAGGCTCAGGAGCGTGATCGGGTTCGGGCCGACGCCCCAGCGGACGGCGAGGCGGCTCACCGGGCGCGAGAGGCGGCGGTGCACGGCCCGGTCGAGCCGCGTGTCGAGCGGGCTGCCGAGCCCCGCGTAGAGGTGCGCCTCGGCCTGTCGCGCGTCGGCCAGGTCCCGGGCGCGGACGAACCACGCGTCGCCGTGGAGCACGCCGGCGCCGCGCGCGAGCGCCGCCGCGAGCGCGTCGCCCACGGGTGCGCCCGCGGCGAGCCGGGGCGCGAGCGCCCGGACGAGCGCCGCGTCGGCTGCGACCACGGGCGCGCCGCTCGCGCGTGACTCGGCGAGCACCGCCGGGGTCCCGGCGACGAGCAGCCGCGCGAGCGCGGGGGCCGGCGCCAGCGCGGCCGCGGGCAGCAGCAGCGCGGGCGCGTCGTCGAGCCCCCCGTCCGGCAGCCAGACCACCACGGCCCGGGCGCGCGGGCTCGCCGCGATCGCGCGCTCGACCGCGGTCCCGCGGAGCGCGCCGGGCACGCCGACCCGCACGGCGCCCGCGCGCACGGCGGCGAGCACGGCGCGGAAGGCGAGGGGGCGGCCCGCGACCGGCAGCTCGGCCGCGCGGGCGTCGTCGGGGGAGGCGAGGTAGAGGGCGGCCTGCCGGATCACGCGCCGTCCAGCCGGGCGACGTGCGGGAGCACGTCCGCCTCGGCGCGGCGCAGGTCCTCGGCGAAGTCGATCTCGGTCCACGGCAGCCCGGTGACGTCCACCCAGGCGACGTGGCGGGTCGCGAGCAGCATGTGGAGGGCGTCCTCGTACTCGTTGAGGCCGTCACCCTCTTCGATGCTCTTCCGCAGCAGGCGCACGAACTCCGGCCCGGCCTCGGCGCCGCACTTGAAGAAGCCGACGCCCTCGCCCACCGCGTCCCAGGTCTCGGGCACGACCTTCTTGCCGAGCGCGATCACGCGGTCGCCCCGCGTGTAGAGCTTGACCTCCTCGCCCGTGTCCTGAAAGCCGCGGTCGAGGAGGAGCGCGCTCGGCGCGGGCGTGGCGAGCAGCCGGCGCAGGAGCTCGCGCGGGAACAGCACGTCGGCGTCCATCACGAGGGCCGGCTCGGCGAGGTGGGCCCGCGCCGCGTAGAGGGAGAGGATCGAGCCCTTGGCGTACGCGGGGTTGTCCACATAGCTCACCGCCATCCGTCCGACCCGGGCCCCCGCGAGCCGGCGGACCTGATCCGCGCAGTGGCCGACGACCAGCACGGACTCGCTGACGCCCACGGCCGCGAGCGCCTCGAGCATGCGCGCGAGGATCGGGCGGCCGCCCACGGGCAGGAGCACCTTGTGGGTGCGGTCGGTGAGCGGCGCGAGTCGGCGCGCGACGCCGGCGCAGAGGACGATGGCCTTCACGGCCGCGCCATCGCCTTCCTGAAGCGGTCGCGGAGCGCGTGGGGCGTGTGCGGGATGCGCGCGACGTCCGCCTCCTCGGTCGTCACCTTCACGAGGACGAAGTGCGGGCCCGCGTCCTCGAGGGCGGCGCGCACGGCCCCGGCGACCTCGTCGGCGCCCGTCACCGCGGCCACCGTGCGGTAGCCCGCCGCACGCGCGATTGCGTCGAGCCGGACGTCGCGCGACGGCGAGGCCTGGTTGCCCGTCGAGCCGTAGACCTCGTTGTCGAAGACGACGTGGACGAGGTTCGCCGGGCGGAGGCTCGCGACCGTGGACACGATCCCGAGGTTCATCAGGAGGTTGCCGTCGCCGTCGAAGACGACGGTGCGGCGCGCCGGTCTCGCGAGGGCGAGGCCCACACCGATCGCGGAGGCCAGGCCCATCGAGCCGAGCATGTAGAAGTTCTCCGGCCGGTCGGCGACCGAGAAGGACTCGCGGCAGATGTAGCCGTTGGCGTGGATCACGGGCTCGTCGCCGAGCTGCTTGACCGCGGCCGCGATGGCCTCCCGCCGCGAGATCAGCGGGGACAGGACGTCGGGCGAGATTCGGGCGTGCGGCGCCACTCGTGTCTCTCTCAGGCCACTCACGGTCGAAGCCGGCCTCGCGGCACCCGCTACAACAGTCTCCAGCACGCCGGGAGGGAGCAGGAGCGCGACGGGCGACAGCCTCGCGGCCATCTCCCGCGCGGCCCAGGCGAGCTGCTCGTCGACGGACTCGCGGGCCAGCGTCCGGTGGGGGATGCCGAGGAGGTCGAGCAGGCCCGGCGTGATCGCGCCCGTCAGGACGTGCTCGGGCGCGTCCTTGCCGCCGAGGCCGCGCCACGTCACGAGCAGCAGCGCGGGCAGGCCGTACATCAGCGAGAAGGACGCGAGCGCGTTCAGGCTCGTGCCGAGCCCGGAGTTCTGCATGAGCACGGCGGGCCGTCGCCCGCCGAGCCACGCGCCGCCCGCCAGGCCGACCGCGGCGTCCTCGCGCGCCGCGGCGATCCAGGGCGCCCGCGGATCGCGCTCGAGCGCGGCGATCACGTCCTCGATCAGCGAGCAGGGGACGCCCGTGAAGACGTCGAAGCCGTGGCGCCCCAGGAGGGCGGCGAGCGCCGCGCCGGTCACTACGACCGGATCTCCGCCCAGGCGCGCTGGTAGTCGTCGAACGTGTCGATCTCGAGCCAGCCCTTGTACGTGCTCACGCACGTCACCGCGTGGCCCGCGTCGACCAGCGCCTGGAGGGCGTCGGTGAACGCCGCCTGGCGGAGGCTCGCCGCCTCGTGGAACGGGACGTCGCCGGCGGCCCGCGCCCGCGCGTACGTCTCGCGCAGCAGCTCGGCGCCGCGCGCCGAGAACGCCGCGAGCCCGATGAACTCGCCGTCCGCGGCGTCGGGCGGCAGGCGCTGGCCGATGCGGAGGAGGCGGTCGACCGCCTCCTCGCCGAGCGCGCGGCGGCCCGCCCGCGGGGGCTCGGACGTCACGACCAGGTCCACGGGCTTCGCGAGCGGCAGGAGCCGGTCCCGCTGGTCGACCCACGCGCGGTCCACCGCGATGACGATGTCGCCCGGCGCACGCAGCACCTTCTCGAGGACGGCGCGCTCGAAGAGGACGTCCGAGTAGAGGAACACGAACCGCCCCTGGAGCTCGGGCTCCGCCGCGAACAGCGAGGCCAGCTCGCCGGTCTCCTCGTACGCGTCGTTGTCGTACAGGCGCGCGCCCGGCGCGACGACGGTCTCCTTGCGGTAGCCGCGCACGACGGCGATCTCGTGGAGGCCGCAGGCGCGGAGCGTCTCGAGCTGGCGCTCGAGCACCGTCCGCCCCTTGATGTCGAGCATGCACTTGGGCCGGTCCTGGGTGAGCGGCAGCAGCGACTTGCCCGAGCCCGCGGCGATCACGACGGCGCGCGCGTCGGAGACGCCGCGCGGCAGGAACTCACGCTCGATCTCCTTGAACTCCTCGACGCCGACGTGGCGGTAGATCTCCTCGAGCGTCACGATGTGGTCGTCGAGGGCCGACAGCCGGCGCGTCCGCCCGAGCGTCGCGAGGGTCCCCTGCATGCCGCGGACGGCGCCGCGGAGCACCTGGTTGGCCCAGATCACGAGCTTCACGCCCGCGGCCTCCAGCTCCTCGAAGGTGACCGACGGGTAGAGCGTGGGCACCACGACGATCGGCGTCGGCCGGTCCCAGAGGCGCATGAACTCGAGCACCTCGGCGGCGGTCGGCGCCTTGG
>MGBU01000177.1 GCA_001790205.1 Candidatus Rokubacteria bacterium GWA2_73_35
TCCCCTCGTCGTCCACCTTGGACGGGCAGAAGCCGGGCCCGCGCGTCTCGGCCTCGCCCTGGCGACACGCGCGGATCGTCGACGGGCAGTAGGCGCAGGATGGCGTTTCGTAGCTCATGGCGCGCTCCTCCTCGGCCTCACTCTGCCGTCGCGCCGCGCGCCCTGTACATGGGCCGTTCGCCTCACGCGCCTCCCGGTGTCCGGGTGGCGCAAAGATCATTCCGGTTGGCAAGCTTCTGACCACTGTTCAGCTTTTGCCCTCGCAGTGAATCCAGGCACTTGACAACTGCTCCCGGGCCGGCATCGCTCTTGCTGTATCCTCGGACGGGACGACCATGAAGCCGCGGCTCGCGCTCCTCCTGCTGCTGGCGCTCGCGCTCGCGACCCCGGGACCACTCGAGGCCGCGATCGCCTTCCGCGCGGCGGCCTCGCGGGACCAGAACGGCAGCGCCGCGTCGATCACGATCAACGTGCCGGCCGGCACCGTGAAGGGCGACGTGATGGTCGCGCTCATCAGCGTCCGGCCCTACACGGCGACGATCACCGCGCCGGCCGCCTTCTCGCCGCTGACGCGCGTGAACCAGACGACCGGCACCACGAGCTCGCTCGCCGTCTACACGCGCGTGGCCTCGAGCAGCGAGCCCGCGAGCTACACCTGGACCTTCTCGGCGAACACCGGCAACGCGGGCGGCATCATGGCGTTCTCCGGCGTGGACAACGGCTCGCCGGTGGACGTCTGGGCGACGGCCGTCGTCGCGTCGGGGACGAGCTTCCCCGCCCCGAGCGTCACGACCACGGTGGCCAACACGATGATCGTCACGGGCCACGAGTACGGGTCCTCCCGGCGCTTCACGCCGCCCGGCGGGATGACCGAGGCCTTCGACGTCGCCAGCCTCGCCGTCAACAACAACGCCGGGATCGCCCTCGAGGGCAACCGGGTGCTCCAGGCGGCGGTGGGCCCGAGCGGCACCAAGACCGCGACGGTCACGGGCAACGCCGACACCGGCGCGATGGTCACCCTCGCGCTCCGGCCCGTCGTGTGCGGGGCGGTCTCGGACGCCGGCTACGTCGCGGCCAACGCCCAGAGCGGCCAGGCGATCGTCTACTGGGCGGGCGCGGGCACGGTGACCGTGCTCCGCAAGACCTCGGCATTCGGCAGCGAGCGGCCCGCGGACGGCGTCGCCTACGTGGCCGGCGACCCGATCGGCTCTGCGAGCGTGGTCTACGCGGGCAGCGCCGCGTCCTTCACCGACACGGGCCTCACGAACGGCACCGCCTACGCCTACAAGACGTTCGCGGGCGACGCCACGCCCTGCTACTCGACGGGCACCGTCGTCGCCGCGAGCCCCGCGGCGGGCCCCGTGCCGGCGTGGAGCTACACGATGGCGGGCGGCTCGATGCTGAACCCGGGCATCACCGGCTACGGCTCGATCCACACCTCGTCGAACGCGGGCCGGATCATCTCGCTCTCCACCGCCGACGGCACGCAGTTGTGGACGCCGCTGGCGACGGCCGCGGCGGTCCAGGGCACGCTCACGTGGGTGCCGGTGAGCGGCTTCCAGTACCGCCGCACCGTGCCGGTCACGGCGGGCACGGCCGCGGTGCCGAGCGGCTACTCGGTGCCGGTGACGTTCGACCACGCGAGCCTCGTCGCGGGGGGCAAGTCGCTGGCGAGCGGCGACGACGTGCGCGTCTACTACCTGAGCGGCAGCACGTGGACCCAGCTCGACCGCGTGCTGGACGAGGGCTCGTCCTGGAACAGCGCGACGACCACGATCTGGTTCAAGACCCAGGCGACCATCGGCGCCAGCGCGTCGGACGCGGGGTACTACCTCTTCTACGGCTACCCCGGCGCGGGCGCGCCACCCGCGAGCCCGGCCAACGTCTACCTCTTCTACGACGACTTCACCTGGTCGGACGCGCCGGCGAACCACGGCTGGACCGTGCGGAACTCGACGTGGAGCGCGGACGGCTCGGTGATGACGGGCGACGGGTCGGACTTCTCGTTCGCCGTCCTCTCCCACAGCGCGAGCACGGACGACGCGGTGATCGAGGCGCGCGGGCGCGGCCTCGGCAGCGTCTGCGCCGACTGCCGCCACACGGGGGTGGGCCTGCGCTTCTCCGCCGCGGGCAGCGGATACGTCGGCATGGGCTACGACTACGGCTCGACCCTGCTCACGATCATCGGGCAGACGGGCTGGCAGACCAACAACACGCTGCTCGGGTCGGTCGCGCAGACCCTCGCGAGCGACACGTGGCACCGGATCAAGTTCCAGGCGGTCGGCACCACGCTGCGCGACAAGGCGTGGGTGGACGGCACGGCCGAGCCCGGCTGGCAGCTCTCGGTGACCGACGCCACGTACGCGTCGGGCACGGAGATCGCGCTCTTCGGCGGCTGGGCGACGCCGAAGGGCTCGCAGTGGGACTGGGTCAAGGTGCGCCGGGCCGTCGAGCCTGAGCCCACCGCGGGGGCCGCGGCCGAGGAAGCGCTCGGCACGACGAGCCTCTTCGGCGGCGACCAGAGCGGCTTCGTCTACCACGTGGACGCCTCCACGGGCGTGACGCTCTGGTCCATGCAGCTCCCGGGCGCCGACGCGGTGCAGGCGGCCACCGCAGTGCAGCTTCGGAGCTTCTCGGACGCCGCGTTCCAGGCGGCCTACACCGACGACGTCGTGTTCGTCGCCACGCGGAACGCGAGCAGCACGAACAACAAGGTGTTCGCCCTCCGCGCGGGCGACGGCGCCGTGCTGTGGACGTTCAACGGCACAGGCACCTACAACGTCGACTACATCGTCGGCATGCCGTACGTGGACTACATGCTGAACCGCCTCTACGTGACGAGTCGCGGCGGCGCCGCGGGCACCCAGTCGAGCCTCTGGGTGCTCGACACGCTCACCGGGTCGGTCGTGCAGTCCTTCGCGCTCGGCCACCTCGAGAGCTCGGCGTCGCTCAGCGGCGACTACGGCACGCTCTACGTCGGCAACCAGGCCGGGGACCTCTACGCGCTGGACACGGCGAGCGTCGCCCTCAAGTGGTCGTCGCCCGCCGTCCTCGGCTCGGCGCTGAAGGGCTACGTGTGGGAGGACTGGAGCGTCGCGGGCCTGATCTACTTCACCACCGTCGACGGCAACGTCTGGGCCCTTCAGGATACCGGCCCCGGTGCGCCGCCGGCGGCGCCGGTGTGGAAACAGCCCGTCGCCGGCGCCTCGAGCCCGCTCGTGCTCGAGAGCCTGTGGGTCGGGTCCTCGGACGGCAAGCTCCACCAGCTCAACCTCACGAGCGGCGTGGACGAGAAGCAGGTCACGATCGGCGACGGCACCGCGACGGTGGGCGACGTGAGCACCGAGAACGGGACCGAACTCTTCGTGGGCACGACGGCGGGGACGCTCTACAAGCTCCCGCTGCCGCTGCCGTGAGGGACGCGATGGGGCGCGTGATCCGTCGGGCTCTGGCCGTCGCGCTGGTCCTGGCCTCCTGGGCGGGGGCGTTCGCCTCGGGCGCCGCCGCCGCGGGGCCCGCCGACGCGAGCCGCGACATCACGCTCCGCTGGGACGGCACGGCCTGGGTGGAGGTGCCGCCCGGCCACCCGGCCACCCGCATGAACGCGGGCGGCAAAGACCGGGTGGGCTCGGCCGCCTCCTCCGACCGCGCCGGCCAGGGCGCGGAGGCGTCCCCCGCGGGGCCGCGCGCCGCCGGCGTCGCGCCCCTGGTCGGCGGCGACGTCGAGCGCGCCCGGAGGGCCGGCACGCCGCCGGCCACGCCGGCCGCGACCGCCGCCGAGCGGTCCACAAGGGCGAGCCTCTCGCTGGTCGGGCTGCTCCACAACGGGCTGAGCCGCACCGGGCGGGAGTTCAAGCTCGCGCGCCTGCGCGATCTCCAGATCGTGGTGGACTGGGCCAACCTGCCCGGCGCCGCGAACGTCCAGCGCATCGAGGTGCTCGGCCCGGACGGCAAGCTCTACCAGACGTTCACGACGCCCATCGCCTCGGTCCGCACCGAGACGCGGCTGCCCGTCGGCGGCACCTGGATCACCCAGCACAACCTCGTCGGGGCCTGGCGCGTGAAGGTCTACCTGAACCGCGACTCGAGCCCGGTCACGACGCGGGCCTTCCGGCTGAGCCGCTGAGCGGGCGCGGGGCGGCCCCGCGCCCGCCGGCCGCTCACAGGTCGCGGAAGCCCTTGCCCTCGTCGGCGAGCCGGCGGAGCAGCGCGGCCGGCTCCCAGCCCTCCGCGCCCCGCTGGCCGAACTCGCGCATCCGGTCGCGGATCGCCTTGAGCCCGATCGAGTCGGCCCAGAACATCGGGCCGCCGCGGTAGACGGGCCAGCCGTAGCCGTAGATCCAGATCACGTCGATGTCGCTCGCGCGGATCGCGATCTTCTCCTCGAGGATCCTGGCGCCCTCGTTGACCATCGGATAGAGCAGGCGCTCGAGGATCTCCTGATCGGCGATCGCGCGGCGCTGGAGGCCCTGCTCCCTCGCGACCTCGAGGATGATCTTCTCGACCTCGGGGTCGGGCTTGGGGGTGCGGTCGCCCTTCTCGTAGCGGAAGTAGCCCGCGCCGGTCTTCTGGCCGAAGCGGCCCAGCTCGCAGATGCGGTCGGCGACGGGCGACTTCACGCCGCGGCCCTTGCGGATCCGCCAGCCGACGTCGAGGCCGGCCAGGTCGCCCATCGCGAAGGGACCCATCGGGAAGCCGAAGTCGTAGAGGACCCGGTCCACCTGCTGGGGCAGGGCGCCCTCGAGGATGAGCTTCTCGGCCTCGCGCCCGCGCTGGTGGAGCATCCGGTTGCCGACGAAGCCGTAGCACACGCCGACGCACACCGGCACCTTGCCGATGCGGCGCCCGACGGCCATCGCGGTCGCGATCGCGACCTTCGACGTCTTCGCCCCCCGCACGACCTCGAGGAGCCGCATGACGTTCGCGGGGCTGAAGAAGTGCATGCCGATCACGCTCTCGGGCCGCGCCGTCGAGGCGGCGATCTCGTTGACGTCGAGGGTCGAGGTGTTCGTGGCCAGCACGGCGTCGCCCTTGCAGAGCTTGTCGAGCTTCGCGAAGACCTCCTTCTTGATCGGCATCTCCTCGAAGACCGCCTCGATGACGATGTCCGCGTCCGCGAGCGGGCCCCAGTCGGTGGTGCCCTGGATGAGCCCCATGCGCGTCTCGACGTCCGCCGCGGTCAGCCGGCCTTTGCTGGCCGTCGCCTCGTAGTTCTTGCGGACCACGCCGAGGCCACGCTCGAGCGCCTCGCGGTTGACCTCGACGACCGTGACCGGGATGCCGACGCTCGCGAAGTTCATCGCGATGCCGCCGCCCATCGTGCCGGCGCCGAGCACGGCCGCCTTCTTGATCTCGAGCGTGGGCGTGTCGGGCGGCACGTCGGGGATCTTCGCCGCCTCGCGCTCGGCGAAGAAGACGTGGCGCTGCGCCTTCGACTCGGCCGAATTCAGCAGCTCGAGGAACAGCTCCCGCTCCCGCTTGAGCCCCTCGTCGAACGGCAGGGCGACGGCCGCCTCGACGGCCTTGATGCAGCTCTCGGGCGCCCGGAACCCCCGGGTCTGACGCGCGACGGACTTGCGGAACTCGGCGAAGACCTCGGGCTTGCCGCTCACCGCCGCGATCTTCTCCGTCATGTCGCGCACTTTCCTGAGCGGTCGCTTCTCCGCGAGCACCTTCTCGGCGAAGGCCACGCCCGCGGCCGCGAGATCGCCGTCCACCAGCTCGTCGACCAGGCCGAGGCGCTGCGCCTCCTCGCCGCCGATCGGATCGCCGCCCACGATCATCTGGAGGGCCTTCGGGACGCCGACCACCCGCGGCAGCCGCTGCGTGCCGCCCGCGCCCGGCAGCAGGCCGAGCTTCACCTCGGGCTGGCCGAAGCGCGCGGCCTTGACGCCGACGCGCCAGTGGCAGGCGAGCGCCACCTCGAGGCCGCCGCCGAGCGCCGTGCCGTGCACGGCGGCCACCACGGGCTTCGAGCCCTTCTCGATCAGGTCGAGGACCTCGTGGAGCCCCGGCTCCTTCGGCGGCTTGCCGAACTCGGTGATGTCCGCGCCGGCGATGAACGTGCGCCCGGCGCAGACGATCACGATCGCGCCCACGGCGGGATCGGCGCCGGCCTGGCGGAGCCCGTCGCGGAGCCCCAGGCGCACCCCGTGGGAGAGCGCGTTGACGGGCGGGTTGTTGACGGTGAGGACGGCGATGCGGCCGCGGCGGTCGAGGTCGACGAACTGGGTGATGGCTGTCATGGCGCTCCCTCGCTCTGGTGCGGATGGGTCCCGGTGCGGTGACGGCGCCTATCATACTCCGATCGCCGGGACCTCGAACCCCGGGGGCGTCGCCTGGGTCAGTCGGCGCGCGGTCCTGGAGCGGCCGGCTCAGGCACGGCTATAATGGTCACGACGACATGACCATGGTCGTCCTGGAGGAGCCATGAAGAAGATGCCGGCCGGGGAGTTCAAGGCGCGGTGCCTCCGGGTGATGGAGGAGGTGAAGCGGTACCGGACACCCGTCGTCATCACCAAGAAGGGCGTTCCGGTCGCCAAGCTGGTGCCGGCCGACGAGGAGATCACGGACGTCTTCGGCTGCATGGCGGGCACCGCCGAGGTCACCGGCGACGTCGAGGCGCCCGTCGTCCCGCCGCGGGCCTGGAAAGCGCCGCGATGATCGTCCTCGACACGCACGCGCTGCTCTGGCTCTGCCTCGAGCCCCGGCGGCTGTCGACCGCGGCGACCGGAGCAATCCGCAAGGCCCTCGGCGCCGGCGGCATCGCGATCGCGTCCATCAGCCTCTGGGAGGTCGCGATGATGATCGCGCTCGGCCGCGTCACGCCGCGCGGCACGCCCGAGGCGTGGCTGGCCGAGCTGGTCGGGCGGAGCGGTGTGACCGTCAAGGAGATCACCCCCGCCGTGGCCACCCTCGCGACGCACTTCCCGGACGACTTCCCGGCCGACCCGGCGGACCGGCTGATCGCCGCCACGGCCCGGGCGGAGGGCCTGCCCCTCGTGACGCGCGACACGGGTCTCCGCCGAAGCCCTCTGCTCCAGACGGTCTGGTAGGATCGGTCCCGATGAGACGCTTCGGCGACGAGCGTGGCCTCGGCCTGGTCGAGATCCTGATCGTGCTGGTGATCGTGGCGATCGCCGGCGGCCTGCTCTGGGGCTACTTCGGCTCCACCGCGAAGACCATCGAGAAGCTCCAGGAGCAGCGCCCGATCGAGCACGCCAAGCTCGCCGCCGACCGGGCCACGCTCGCCTCGATCCAGAGTGTCCTCGACGCCTACCGCGCGCAGCAGGACAAGTGGCCGGCCGACAAGCCCGGCGTCCTCGCGCTCCTCGCCTCGCCGCCGCGCTTCCAGTGCGCCGGCAACGACTTCGAGTACGACCCCGCCACCGGGCGGCTCCGCCTGCTCGTCGACGATCCCGGACGCTGCTGAGCGGGCCCCGTCCGGCGGGCGGCGGCGGAAGAAATCGCTGGACTTCTCCTGGCGGCTGCCGCAGCATCGAGCCCCCGGACGCCACGATCGGCGTGAGCGAGCGCGGCGTGGCCAGGGATCCGGGCCGTGCGCACCCACGACCTCGACCGGGTCGCGCCGGCGCCGGAGGGGGACGTGACGGGTAACGGGTTCGCGGCGGACCTGGTCGTGCGGAGCGCCAACGTCCTCACCGTCGACGCCCGCGACGCGGTGGCGCAGGCGGTGGCGGTGCGCGGCGGCGTCATCGTCGCGGTCGGGAGCAACGCGGACGTCGACCGGCTCGTCGGGGCCGGCACCCGCGTCCTCGACCTCCCCGGCAAGACCGTCACGCCGGGCTTCATCGATTCCCACACCCACAGCGTCCACGCCGGCGAGTTCCGCTTCGGCCTCGCGCAGCTCAACCTGGCGGCGGAGCTCGTGCCGTCGCTCGGCG
>MGBU01000178.1:0-7386 GCA_001790205.1 Candidatus Rokubacteria bacterium GWA2_73_35
CTCAAGCACGCCGAGATCTCGCTGGTGACGCCGCTCTGGAAGATCTCGCTCCTGATCCTGCTCGGGATGGCCTGGGTGACGATCGGCGAGACGCCGAGCGCGCTCGGCGTGACGGGCGTGCTTCTCTCGGCGCTCGGCGTCTACCTCCTGAACGTGCAGCGGGCGCGGATTTCGGTCTGGCAGCCGCTGCTCGTGCTCGTCACCGACCGTGGCCAGCGCTTCACGCTCCTGGCCGCGCTCTTCTACGCGCCGAGCGTGATCACGATCAAGCAGGCGATCCTGGCTTCCGACACGGCGACGGGCACCTTCGGCGGCTACCTGGTGGGGAGCCTGCTCGTGACGCCGCTCGCGCTCACGACCTCCGGGCGCCACTTCCGGCAGGTGCCGCGCTACTGGAAGGAGTTCGTGGCGCTCGGCCTGTTCGCCGCGCTCACCACGCTCTCGCAGGGCAAGGCCTACACGCTGACGCTCTCCTCCTACGTGGAGGCGGTCAAGCAGCTCGAGATCCTGTTCGCGATGGCGATCGGCGTGGTCTGGTTCGGCGAGGCCCAGCGCGTGCGCGACTCCGCGCCGGGCGCGGTCGTGATGCTCGTCGGGATGGTCCTGCTCGCCCTCGCGAAGTGAGGGCTGGCGACCCGGAGGGCTGCGGGGGTGTCTCCGATCCGGGACGTTGACGCGGCCGGGGCGGGAACCTAGACTCGCGCACGTGACGACCGCGGCGGTCCGCGAGCTCCGGGAGTACGTCGATCGGCGCTTCGACGGGATCGATCGGCACCTGGAGCGGCTCGGGTAGGAGTACGTCGCGATCACCGAGGCGCTGCGCCGGATCGAGGCGCGGAGCTAGTAGACGCCCGGCGCCGTCTCGACCAGCCTGTCCATCAGCGTCTCGACCGCTGGCACGAGCCAGACCGCGATGCTCGTGAGCGCCCAGGCGACGCCGACGGCGAAGGCGACGGCAGCGAGGCGGCGGAGCGCGGGGTGCGGCGGAGTGTCCGCCCCGGCGCGCTCGCGGGCGACGAGCAGCTCGAGCGCCCACGCGACCAGGATGGCGGTGGCGCCGGTGGCGGCGGCGGCCAGGTAGGCCAGGTCGCCCTCGCGGTCCAGCAGCAGGATGACCGCGTTCACCGCGATGCCGGCGAGCCACACGGTGGGGCGGCTCCTCAGGTAGCGCCCGGCGCGCGGGAAGACGCCCTCCGGCACGCCGCTCAGATCTCGGGCCGCTTGCCGTGCGTGGCGCGCACCTCGGTCTTGATGCCGCCGCGCACGTTGAAGTCGCCGACCACCTCGGCCCAGCGCGGGCGCGCGGCGGCGACGAAGTCGTCGAGGATCCGGTTGGTCACGTCCTCGTGGAAGGCGCCCGCGTCGCGATACGACCACAGGTAGAGCTTGAGCGACTTCAACTCGACCAGGTGCTGGTCGGGCACGTAGCGGATCCGGATCGTGGCGAAGTCGGGCTGGCCCGTCATGGGGCAGAGGCAGGTGAACTCCGGCGCCGTCATCTGGACCTCGTAGTCGCGGTCCGGATGCGGGTTCGGGACCACATCGAGCTGGCGCGTCGGCTTCGTCAGCATGCGCCGAGTATAATCCCGGGTGGCCGGACATGCTCGTGCAGCCGACGAAACGCCTGTTCACGGCCGAGGAGTACCACCTTGCGCTCGGCGTGGACGACATCCTCTAGTCCAGGGCGAGCCTTCTCTTCGGCAGAGCGCCCCCGCCTCAGCGGCTTGTCAGGCCGATCCCGATTGCCACCGCTACGCTCGCGACCAGTAGGTCCGGCGTCAGCGCGTCGCCCATGACGACCGCGGCCGCGAGCACGCCGAAGAGCGGCTGCGTCAGGAAGAAGCCCGCGAGCACGCTCGGCCGGTAGCGCTGGAGGAGCCGGAGGTTCACGACGAAGTTGAAGCCCGCGATCAGCAGGCCCTGGTAGGCGACGGCGAAGCCGAGGCGCAGCGTCCAGCGCGTGGCGGCGGGCTCGAAGAGCCACGAGAGGGCGATGAACGCGACGAGGCCGACCGCCGTCTGGGACAGGAGGAGCTTCACCGGGTCGAGGCGCTGGACGACCCGCGCCATGTACACGGTGCGCACGCCCAGCGCGAGCGAGCTCGCGACCATGATGACGTCCCCGAGGAACGTGGGGGCGCCCCCGCTGAGCTGGCGGCCGAAGAGGAGCACGATACCCCCGTAGGCGATCAGCACGCCAGCGAGCTTGCGCGCGGAGAGCCGATCGCCCGGGATCAGGAAGTGGGCGAGGACCACGGTGTGGACGCCGTAGAGGTTCAGCAGGATCGCCGAGTGCGCGGCGCTCGTGAGGTGAGTCCCGACGTTCAGCGTCACGACCTGCAGGACGAAGAGCAGGCCGAGGACGCCGAGCGGCCGGAGCTCCCGGCGCGCGAGGCCGAGGCCCCCGGTGCGTCCCGTCGCCCAGGCCCAGAGGGCGATCGCCACGCCGCCCAGGACGAAGCGGTACGCGGCCAGCCGGAGCGGCGGCGTGTCCAGGAGGCCGAGCTTGATGGCGACGGGGTTGCCGCCCCAGAGGCACGAGATGAGCAGGGCGAGCGCCGCGCCCTTCAGGTCGATGGGCTTCGCGGGATGGCTCAAGAGCGCGCCCATCATACGCCACAACGCGTATCCGTTTCGCGGCATTGACGTGGGCGAGCGCGGGAGCTTCGCGTGCGCCGGCCGTGCGCGCTACAATGCCGGTCGGAGGACAGCCGTGTTGGTTCAGCCTGCTCGTCGCCTGTTCACCGTCGAGGAGTATCACCGGATGGGAGAGGTCGGGCTCCTCGGCCCCGAGGACCGTGTGGAGCTCATCGAGGGCGAGATCGAGGTCGCCGAGACCTCGCTCGCCCGGGACCGCGGCGTCAAGCTCCCCCTCGATGCGCGGGCCGGCATTCCCGAGGTCTGGGTCGTGGACGTCGAGCACGAGCGCGTCGAGGTTCATCGCGATCCGGCGGGAAGTGTCTACAGGGCGGTCGAGGTGATCCCGCGCGCGGGCCGACTCCGTCCCGTCGCGCTTCCCGGCGTCGAGATCGCCGCCGCCGGGATCTTGTAGCCCCGGCGCGCGCATGAAGATCGGCCTGGTCGGCCTCCCGAAGTCCGGCAAGACGACGCTGTTCAACCTGCTCACCGGCGCCCACGTGGCCACGGCGCGCTACGACACGGGACGCGCCGAGCTGCACACGGGCGTGGCGCGCGTGCCCGACCCGCGCGTGGACACGCTCTCGGGACTCTTCAAGCCGAAGAAGACGACGTACGCGAGCTTCGAGGTGGTGGACCTGGCGGGGATCGCCCGGGGCGAGCGTGCGGGGCTCGAGACGAAGGACTTCAGGAACGCCGACGCGCTCCTGCACGTCGTGCGCGCCTTCCCCGACGAGGCCCTCGGCGCGCCCGACCCGCGGCGCGACATCGTGGACCTCGAGACCGAGCTGCTCCTGGCCGACCTCGAGGTCGTGGAGCGGCGGCTCGAGCGGCTGGCGGTGTCCATCAAGCGGCAGCGGAAGGACGCCGAGGTCGGCGAGCAGGCGATCCTCCTGCGCCTCAAGGCGGAGCTGGAGAAGGAGACGCCGCTGCGCGCCGTCCCGCTCACGGCCGACGACGCCAAGGCCGTGCGCGGCTTCACGTTTCTCTCTCAGAAGCCGATCCTCCACTGCGTGAACGTGGCCGAGAAGGACTTGGCCGACGGCCCCCGGGCGGCGGACAGATACGGCCTCGGCGACCTCCTCGGCCGGCCGCACACCCGGGTGGGCTGGGTGTCGGCGGTGATCGAGATGGAGGTCGCCCAGCTCGCGGGGGAGGAGCAGCAGGCGTTCCTGGCCGATCTCGGCCTCGAGGAGCCTGCCATCCACAGGGTCCTAAGTGATTGTTTCGCCTTGCTCGGATTGATCTCGTTCTTCACGGTGGGCGAGGACGAGGTACGGGCCTGGCCGATCCCCGAGGGCACGCGCGCCCAGGAGGCAGCGGGCACGGTCCACTCCGACATCGCCCGGGGATTCATCCGGGCGGAGGTCAACAGCTACGACGAGCTGGTGGCCGTCGCCGGCTCGTTCGCCGACCTGCGCGCCCGGGGCCACTTGAGGCTCGAGGGCAAGGACTATGTGGTCCGGGACGGGGAAGTCTGCCACTTCCGGTTCAACGTGGCCAAGTAGGGCGAGGGTGGCCAAGGAGCGCCGCTGACAGTCTTGCGCCACGGGCGGGCCCGGCGCTGATCCAATTTGGCCCGACCGTGTTCACGCCCGCTTTGTGGAACGTCCAGTTTTCCGCGGGTTGCGCATCTGGCACAGCCGATGCTGCATCCCACTGGCATGGAGTGGACGTGGCTCGTGACCTGGGGAGGACTGGCGGGGCTGATGGCCGCCGCGGTGGCCGCCTGGGACTGGTACGAGGCCCGCGTCGAGGCGCGCCGCCGGGTCCAGCGGCTCCTCCAGAGGGCTCGGCGCTACTAGCCCGACTTCCGTAGTCGAGGCAGGGGCCCGGCGCGCGCCCGTCAGGGCGTGACGCCCGGGATCTTCCTGAGCGGCCCGCCGAGCGTCTGCACCACCGCCGCCACGTTGGGGTCCGGGGTGTTCATCGGCAGCACGCAGCCGGGGCCCACGATCAGCCCGACCCCGCCCGTCTGCGCAATCGCGTCCTTGGCTTCCGCGGAAGCCTGCTCGGCAGTGCCGTCGCGCAGGGTCCGCCACTGGTCGAGCCCCCCGAGCACCGCGCCCGGCACCCGCGCCCGGCCCTCGGCGAGTGTGGGCGGCGTCGTCCGGTCGTCCCAGTTCCAGGCGTGGCCGGGCAGGGCCGCCAGGCGGTCCCACATGAGCGCCTCGCCGTGGCAGTGGACGATCGTCAGGACGGACTTGCCCCGGACGGACTCGAGCACCCGGCGGTCCCACGGCTCGCCGAAGCGCGCGTAATCCTCCTCGGCGCAGAGGCGCCGGCTCGCCATCTGGATCGAGTAGAAGATGCCGGAGACGCCCTCGCCGAGCGCCAGGGCGGCGAAGCGGATCAGCGTCTCGGCGATCGCCTCGAGGGCGCCCTCGACGAGGTCGGGGTGGGCGCGCAGGTCGTGCGCCAGGCGGTCGCCCGAGAGGCGGCGCGCGAGCGAGAGCGGCGAGAAGAGCGTCGGGACCACGGGTGCGTCGCCGATGCGGCGGTCGAAGCCCATGCGGACGATGGTCTCGAGCTGCTCGATGTAGCCCGGCGCCGCGGCCGGGTCGAGGGCGCGGATCTTGTTCCAGTCGCCGGCCTCTCGCACGGCGCAGGCGGCGCACGGGCGGTGGCCGTCCGGCGTCACCTCCTCGGCCTCGACGCACCCCCAGGCCTCGACGGCCGCAGCGCTGCGGCCCGTGATCTTGATGAAGTCCGAGCCGTAGCGCTCGTGGAAGCGGAGCGTCGCCTGGGCCAGGCCCGCGGGCGAGCGGTCGACCGCCGGGAAGTGGCGCCACACGGCGTAGGGCACGCGGTCCACGGGCTGGCGGGCGCACGCGGCCAGCACGCGCTCGCGGCGGCTCATCTGCTTCATCGGTTCGGCTCGCGGGTCAGAGTGATGACGTCGTACTCGCCGAGCCCCTCGGGGTACTGCGCCGCGACGCGGCCGAGCGCCCGGGTGACCGCGCCGACCTCCCCGCCGAAGCTGGCCGGGCACAGGATGATGCCGGCGTGAGGCCGGTGTTCGCGGACCGCCCGGCGGCCGTGCTCGGCGAAATGCCGCACGTCGCACGTGACCACGCACCGCCCTTCGCCGGCCGCGAACGCGAGCTGGACCTGATCGGGCGCGCCGGCCATGCCGGCGTCGTGGGCGCTGACCGCATCGAGCCCGAGTCCCTGCAACGCCCGCGCGATGCCAGGCGACAGGTTCTCGTCCAGGTAGAACCTCACGCGCGGCGGATGAGGCCGGGGTACCTGGCCTCGAGCGCCTCGAAGCTCAACGAGTTCTCGGCGATGGCGTCGTCGATCTCCCGCGGATACTGCCGGTAGTACAGGAGCGCGGCCTTCAGGCCGGCGGCGCCGACGTGCGGGAGTGTCTCGTGCAGTCTCTTCTCGTTCTCCTTGAGGACCTGGTACTGCTGGATGACCTCCCAGACGCCGAGCCCGGTGCCGGCCACCTTGGCCTCGCGCCCGTGGATCTCGTCGGCGAAGTAGATGCCGGGGCACTGGCGCATCCGGAGCGCCTCCTCGAGCAGGTCCTGGGTCACCTCGGCGAACGACCGGCGCGTGCGCTTCGCGATCCGCTCGATCTCGGCGCGCAGCTTCGGGCGCAGCCGCAGGGTCTTGGTGGGGGTGGCCATCGCGTCGCCTCCTTCGGAGCACACTGTAACACAGCGTGCTCCAGGCGACGCCGTCAGGACGCGCCGCGGAGCACGCCGTCCCGGAGCACGGGCGCGCCGCCGTCGCCCACGGCGTCGAAGGCGATCAGGTGGCCCTCGCGCCCGAGGCAGCGCACGTGCAGGCGCGAGGGGAGCGGGACCATCCCGGCCAGGCGCCCGGTGATCTCGCGCACGCGCAGGGGGTCGCCGCCCAGCTCGCGGCGGATCACCTGCGAGACCGCAAGCGCGAGCGTGGCCGTGCCGTGCAGGATGAGCCCGGGCAGCCCCGCGGCGCGCGCCACGGCGAGGTCGGTGTGGATCGGGTTCCAGATCCGCGCGCACTCGCTGTAGACGTGCGCGGTCTGCGGCGCCACGGCGACGGGCGCCGTCCAGCGGGGCTCGCCGGCGGCCGCCACCGCGGGGCGCGGGAGCGGCTCGACGCCGGCGCGCGTCTCGGCCTCGGTCGTCACGCCGCGGTAGACCGAGCCGTAGTCCGTCGTCGTCACGGGCTGGCCGTTGCGGTTCACGGTCGAGAAGCGCGTGAGGACGAGCGTGCCCGAGCGACTCGGGCGTACGCCGATCACCTGGGCGCGTGTCAGCAGCCGGTCGCCGTCCTGCGGCGGGCGGTGGATCACGGTGTGGTGGCTCGCGTGGACGCCGCGCGCGTGCAGGTCCTGCCGGAGCGTCTTGGCGCGGAGGTTCAGCGCCGCCGTCCACTCGTAGCAGACGGGGAAGAGCGGGTGCGCGACGGGCCCGCCGGGCGCCGTCGTGTCGAAGTAGCGCGGGTCTTCCTCGCCGAGCGCCCCGGCGTAGGCCATGAGCCAGCGCGCGTCGATGGTCTGGCTGACGGCGCCGATCTCGATGCCGACGATCTTGGAGGGGATGGTCATGTCGTCCTCGGGAAGTTCATCGAGTCCACGAAGATCCGCTCGAAGTCGGGGTGCGCCGCCAGCGAGACGTGCTCGATCCGCCGGGCGATCTCGGCGGCGCGCGCGCGCTCGGTCTCGGAGAGCAGGCAGAGCTGGGCGCCGAGCGAGGCCGCGTTGCCGACGTAGCGGATCCGCTCCGCGGGGAGCGGCGGCACCAGGCCGATGCG
>MGBU01000178.1:7393-15888 GCA_001790205.1 Candidatus Rokubacteria bacterium GWA2_73_35
CTCGGGATCGAGACGTAGTTGCCGAAGCCGCCCGCGAGCAAGAGCTCCGCGACGTCCGCGTCGGGGACACCCGCCACGTGCTGGAGCATCGCGGCGCCCGAGGCGATCGCGCCCTTGGCGAGCTGCACCTGGCGCACGTCGTCCTGGGTGAGGAGGATCTCCGCGCGGGCGCCCGCCTCGCCCGGGCGGCAGACGACGACCACGCGCTCCTCGCCCCGCAGCTCCACGCGCTCGCGCAGCGCGGGCGGGAGCGCGTCGCGCGCCTCCACCTGGATCAGGCCGGTCCAGTCCACGACGCCGGCGTCGAGGAGGCCCGCGAGCAGGTCGATCAGGCCCGAGCCGCAGATGCCGAGCGCGGGGGCCTCGCCGATCGTGTGGACGCGCACGTCGTCGTCCACCGTCGCGCGGTCGATCGCGCCGAGCGCGCCCCGCATGCCGTGGCGGATCTGGGCGCCCTCGAGCGCGGGCCCCGCCGGCGCCGAGCACGCCCAGAGGCGGTCGCGCGAGCCCAGGATGACCTCGCCGTTGGTGCCGATGTCCACGGCGATCCGGATCGTCTCGCTCTCCCAGAGCCGCGTGGCGAGCGTGACCGCGACCGCGTCGGCGCCGACGAAGCCGGCGACCAGCGGCAGCAGGCACACGCGCGCCTCCGGCGCGACCCGGAGCGGCACCTCCCGCGCGGGCAGCACGAGCGGGTGGCGCATCACGGGCGCGTAGGGCGCCAGGCCGACGTGCGAGGGGTCGATGCCGAGCAGGAGGTGGTGCATGCACGTGTTGCCGACGACGACGACCTTGTAGATCCACTTCGCGAGCACGCCCGACTCCCGGCACACCTCGGCGACGTGCCGGTTCAGCAGGCCGACGATGCGGGTGTGGAGCGTGCGCAGGTTCGCCGGGTTGGACTGGGCGAAGGCGATGCGCGACATGAGGTCGCCGCCGTAGACGGTCTGGGGATTCAGGCTCGAGACGGCGCCGAGCCGCTCGCCCGAGCCGAGCTCGAGCAGCGTCGTCACCACGCTCGTCGTGCCGACGTCCACGGCGAGGCCGAACTTCATCGGCGAGGTGTCGCCGCGCTCGACGGCGAGGACGCGGCCGCCGAAGGTCGTCACGGTGACGCCGGCCGGGTCGTCGCGCAACGCCTGCGGGAGCCCCTGGAGCACGCCCGGCCCGACGTCCTCGGGCCGGACGCCGAGCGCCTGGCAGAGCTGCTCGAGGTCCGAGGTCTGGTGGTGCTCCTCGCGCGGGAGCGTCACCTTGACGAGTTGCTTGGCGACGCCCGAGTCGAGCGCGACGCGCCCGAGGCGCGTGAGCCCGTCCGGGCGGTCCGCGAGGATCTGGAACGCGCGCTCCTCGAGCGGGGGCGCCACCTGGACGCTCACGGGCTCCTCGACGAGGCACTGGCAGGAGAGCCGGTAGCCCTCGCGCACGAGGTCGGGCCCGAGCTGGACCTCGTCCATCACGGTCGGGGGCGGCGTCGGGCCCTCGAGGAACTTCACCCGGCACGAGGTGCAGCGGCCGCGGCCGCCGCACGTGGCGGTGATGTCCACGCCGCCCGCGTGCGCCGCCTTGAGGAGGGAGGTGCCGGGCGGGACGATGAGGGTCCGGCGCGTCGCGGGGTCGCGCGGGTCGCCGATGATCGTGAGGGCCAGGGCCATGCCTCCTCATTCTAGTGGTATGCTCCCGCCCATGGAAATAACCCTGGACGCCCTGCGGCAGGTCTCCCGGCTCGCCGGCTTCGAGTGGGACGACGCGGAGCTGGAGGCGCTGCGCCCGCTCGTCGCGCGGAGCCTCGACCTGCTGGCGCGCCTGGACGCCGTGGACCTCGGCGAGACGGAGCCGACCACGCAGTACCGGGTCCTCTGAGATGGCGGAGCTCTGCTGGACCCCGGCCGCCGACCTCGCGCGGATGATCGCGGAGAAGGAGGTCTCGCCCGTCGAGGTCGTCCGCGCCCACCTCGACCGCGTCGCGGCGCTCGACGGCAAGCTCCGCGCCTTCATCACGGTCTGCGCCGAGCCGGCGCTCGAGGCGGCGCGCGCGGCCGAGGCCCGGGTGCTGGCGGGCGACCCGCTCGGACCGCTCCACGGCGTGCCCTACGGGCCCAAGGACCTCTACGCCACGAAGGGGATCCGGACGACGGGGGGCTCGACGATCCTCGGCGACTTCGTCCCCGAGGCGGACGCGACCGTCGTCGCGCGCCTGGCGGCCGCGGGCATGATCGTGCTCGGCAAGCTCAACATGCACGAGTTCGCCTACGGCCCCGAGGGCCTGAACGGCCACTACGGGGACGTCTGGAACCCCTGGGACGCGGGGACGCACCGCGTGGCCGGCGGCTCGTCGTCGGGCTCGGGCGCGGCCGTCGCCGCGGGCGTCTGCCCGGCGGCGCTCGGCTCGGACACGGGCGGCTCGATCCGCATCCCGGCCTCGCTCAGCGGGATCACCGGGATCAAGCCGACCTACGGGCGGGTGAGCCGCGCGGGCGTGCTGCCGCTCGCGTGGTCCATGGACCACTGCGGGCCGATGGCGCGCACCGCGCGCGACTGCGCGCTACTGCTCGGCGCGATGGCCGGCTACGACCCGGCGGACGCCTCCACGAGCGTGCTCCCGGTGCCCGACTACGCGGCGGCGCTGACGGGCGACGTCAAGGGCCTGCGCGTCGGCGTCCTGCGCGCTCACTTCACGGACGTCGCGGCGCCCGAGGTGCGGCAGGCCGTCGAGGCCGCGGCGAAGGCGCTCGAGCAGGCCGGGGCGACGCTCGACGAGGTGAATCTGGACGATGTGGCCCTCGTGCCCGCCGCCTCGTTCGCGATCGTCGCCGCGGAGGCGCTCGCGTACCACGCGCCGTGGCTCCGCACGCGGAGCGGCGACTACCAGCCCGACGTGCGCGAGCGCCTCCGGGCCGGCGTGGTCGTCTCGGCCGCCCACTACCTGCGCGCCCAGGCGCTCCGTGCGCGCGTGCGCGCGGCGGTGGACCGGGCGCTCGCCCGGCGCGACGTGCTGCTCGCGCCCGCGACGCCGATCGCGGCGCCCGCGCTCGGCCAGCAGGAGGCCCGGCTCGGCGACGGCCCCTCGGACGTGCGCTCGGCGCTGATCCGCTTCACGCGGCCGTTCAACTTCACCGGCCACCCGGCGGTCTCGCTGCCGTGCGGGTTCACGCCCGCGGGGCTGCCGGTCGGGCTCCAGCTCGTCGGGCGGCCGTTCGACGAGGCGATGGTGCTGCGCGCGGCGGACGCCTACCAGCGCCTCACCGACTGGCACACGCGGCGGCCGCCCGTCGCCTGAAGTCATGAGGGACTCCGGGCGCCCCCCGATTGTTCAGCCGAAGGGGGCTACGCCCCCCTCGGACTCCCCCGGCCCCGGCGCTCGGGGCGCCCATGCTGTGCCGTGGCGCCCCTCGACAACGCGATCGGTTGACGGGCCTCGAGCCCGCGCGGAGGAGAGGTTGATGACGGACCCGACGCTGGAGCAGCGGCTCGCGGGCCTCGAGGCGCGGCTCGGGCGGCTCGAGGGCCTGCTCGCGCGGATCGACGACCGGCTCGAGCGCGCGACGCCCGACCTCGAGGCCGCCAGGCGCGGCATCCAGCAGTGGGTGACCGAGTACGTCTCGGTGCGCCTGCAGCAGCTCGTGCCCGAGACGTGCGAGCACCCTGCGGGCGAGGACGCGGCGGCGGCGGCCGAGGGGCCGGTGCTGCCGGGCACGCGCATCCGCTGCACGGAGGAGGTTCTCCATCGCCTCGGCCGCATCCCGATCCCGTTCGTGCGCCAGATGGTGACGCAGCGGGTGGCGGAGACGGCGCGCGCCGAGCAGGTGGCGCTCGTGGACGTGAGCTTCTTCGAGCGCGCCGCCACGTTCTGACAGTGCAAGCTCTCGGGGGAGGATCTCCTGAGCGTCCAGCACTGGCAGCAGCACGTGATGGGAGGGCTCCGGCTGTAGCCGGCGAGGACGAGCCCGTCAGGATCCCGATCGAGGACGCGCTCGACCTGCACGCCTTCGCCCCGCGCGACGTCGCCGCCGTCGTCGCCGACTACCTCGAGGCCGCCCACGCCGCCGGGTTCGCGGAGGTGCGGCTGATCCATGGCCGCGGCATCGGCGTCCAGCGCGAGATCGTGCGCTCGGTCCTGGCGACGCACCCGCTCGTCGTCGCCTTCGCCGACGCGCCGCCCGAGCGCGGCGGCTGGGGCGCGACGCTCGTCCGCCTCCGCGGGCAGGCGGGGGCCGTGGGCCCCTCTCGACCGCGCTGATCAGCGCCCGCCCGGGGCGCCCGGGTCCGCCACGCCAGGCCCGGCGGGCCGCTTTCGCGGAGAGGCGGGCGCCGCCAGTGCTCGACTCGTCCCATGAGGCGCACGATCACGGCGCGGAAAACCTCCCTGCAGGCGGCCGGCGACGCGTTCGACCGAGAGTTCTGGTCCCAGGTGCGCCGGAACGAGCGGTTCGCGGAGGCGTGGCGGCTGAGAGAGGAGATCTGGCGGCTCAAGGGCTGGGATCCCGGTGAACCCGGGCTTTCGCGATCTGCTGCGCGCCTTGTCCGACGCGGCCGTTAGATTCCTCGTCGTCGGGGCCTACGCCGTGTCGTTCCACAGCGAGCCTCGCGCCACGGCCGACCTCGACATCTGGGTCGACGCGACGGCGGACAACGCCGCGCGGGTCTACCGGGCACTCGCCGCGTTCGGGGCGCCCTTGAACGAGCTGTCCGAGTCCGACCTGACCGCGCCGGACGTCGTCTTCCAGATCGGCGTCGCGCCGCGCCGCATCGACATCATGACCTCCGTCACCGGAGTCGACTTCGCCGAGGCCTGGCCGGGTCGCGTCGAAGCGAGCTATGGCGGCGCGCGCTTCCCGATCGTCGGGATTCGATCTCGAGCTCCTGCGGCGCCACCGGGACGCCTAGGCCGCGGGCTAGTCGCGGTCGGCGCGGAGCAGGAGCATGCGGTCGGTGAAGGACTCGACGCGGCCGCCCGCCAGGGTGAAGTCGAACGCGGCCCGGCAGCGCTCGGGCGCGGCGCGCACGAAGGCTTCGAGGTCGGCCCTGGCCTCGGCGCTCATCCGCATCCGCCCGGTCCAGTCCTCCCAGCGGCGCGTCTTCGCGACCCGCGCCTCGTCGAGCACGCTGAGCCCCGCGGCGCGCAGGAAGGCCTTCCACTCCGCGGCCCGGTAGGCCCTGACGTGGGAGGGGTCGCGCCGGCGCTCGACCTCGGTGACGAAGGCGTTCGCCTCCGAGTCGTCGTGGCCCAGGATGTCCTGGAGGAGCAACGACCCGCCGGGACGCAGCACGCGCTGGACCTGGCGGACGGCCGTGGCGGGGTCAGCGAAGTGGTGGGCGGCGATCCGACAGGTGACCACGTCGAAGCTCGAGTCCGCGAACGGCAGCGCCTCGACGTCGCCCGCGACGTAGGCGACGTTGGCGGCGCCCTGGCCCCGGAGGAAGCCGCGCGCGACGGCGAGCATCGGCTCGGTCAGGTCGTAGGCGACGACCCGGCGCGCGATCCCGGCGAAGGCGAGCGCGGTGTGGCCGGCGCCCGTCGCGACGTCGAGCACGCGCGCGGGCGCGAGCTGCCGGCCCCAGGCCAGCAGCCGCTCGAGGTCGTCGCCGCCGGCGTGGCCGGCGCTGGTGACGTACGCCGCGGCGCTCGCGCCGAACTGCGCCTGGACGCGTCGCGCCTGCTCGCTCACTTGGGCTTGCCGCGCTGGGCGAGGTGACGGAAGAGGAAGTCGGTGTCGAGGGGCGAGAGGTCGTACCGGCGCGCCGCCTCGTCGACGAGCTTCACGCGGTCGGCCGACGGGTTGTCGGCGAGCTGGTCGTCGATCCACTGCACCGCCTGCTTGATGGGTGCCTCGCCTGCCGCCATCCGCCGCCTCCTTCCGGACGATCGTTCACACCACCTCGAGGGTCGGGAGCCGCCGCCACGCGAGCGCGAGGGCGCCGGCCACGAGCGCCGCCGACACGAGGCCGGCCAGCGCGAGCCAGGGCAGGCCACCGCCGCCCGCCGCCAGGGCGAGCGCCACGCGGCTCGCGCACCAGCCGACGAGCGCGACGTAGCCGAGGCACGCGAGCGTGCCCGCCAGGCCGGCGCCGCTCGTCGAGAGCGCCTCCGGGTTCGGCTCGCGGAAGTTCGGCCACGCGGCGCCGAGCGCCAGCAACAGTGTAGCAGTGGTGGCGGCGAGCAGGAGCAGGAGCACGGCGGTCGCGGCGACGAGCCGCGGATCGCCGGTGAGCCGGAGCGTGCCGGCGAGCGCGATTGGCACGACCGCGGCCGCCAGCAGGCCCGCGTGCAGGCCGAGCTTGGCGGCGAGCAGGCGCCGGAGGCTCACCGGGCTCGAGAACAGGACCCAGGCGGCGCGGCCCTCGAGCGACACGCTCGGGAACACGAAGCGCAGTCCGAAGGCGGTCAGGAAATAGCCCGCGGCGAGCACGTTCAGCAGGAGCAGGCGCGCGACGGCCGCCGGGCGGTCGGCGACCTCGCCGAGCGGCGCCACGAACAGGAACGCGGTGTAGAGCGCGAGCAGGAAGACCAGGAAGGCTGCGCGGCTCCACTCGTGCGGGTTGCGCACGAGCGCGAGCAGGTCGCGCTCGACGAGGGCGCCGACGGGGCCCGCCAGGCGGCGCGGGAAGCTCCGAGCCCGGCCGCGGCCGGGGGCGGCGGGCTCGCCGCCGGCCAGGACGAAGCTCTCGGCGACGGTGGGGAGCGCCCGCCGGTAGAGCCCGAGGCCGAGCGTCGCCGCCAGTGCGAGCACGGCGGCCGGCAGGAGCCACGCCGCGGCGCGCGTCGCCGCCGAGCCCGCCTCGGACCCCGTCGCCCCGGCGTGGAGGGCCGCCGCGTACGGGTGGCTCGGCCAGAGGGCGAACTTCGTCTCGATGAACTTGATCGACGCGGGCTTCCCGTTGAGCGCGCCGGGCTCGAAGATCGCGTAGAAGTCCGACGTCGAGGGGACGACGCCGCGGCCGACCGCGACGGCGAAGAGCGCCACGAGCGCGACGGTGACGACGCCCACGGCCAGGCGGGTCGGCGCCCGGCGGAGCGCGCTCCCGGCGACCGCCGTGACGAGGGCGCCCGCGGCGCCGATCAGCACGGCGAAGAGGCCGAGGGTGCCGGCGCCCGCGGCGTAGAAGCCGGCGCCCCGCGCGTGGGCCGTGCCGAGCGCCACGAGCGCGGGCGCGCCGACGACCGCCAGCGGCCACGAGGTCAAGAGGAACGTCTGCACGGCGCGGAGCGCGAAGAGGCCCGGGAGGGGCAGCGGCGACGCGAGCAGGAAGCGCGTGTCGCCGGCGCGGTAGAAGACCCAGAGGCCGGAGGCGACGTAGCTGACGAGCGCGATCAGGAGGATCAGGACCAGGACGCTCTCGAGGAAGTAGAGCGAGAGCGCAAGCCCGGCCAGGTCGAGGCCGCGCAGCGCCTCGAGGCCGCGCCGGAACGCGAGGAACTCGCCGAGGACGACGGCGCCGAAGACGGCGGCGAAGCCCGCGACCACGGCGAGGCGCGCGCCCCCGGCATCGCGCAGGACGGCGCGCACGGCGCCGGCGCGGCGCAGGAGGAGCCTAGGGACGACCCGCCAGGCGGAGATACAGCTCCTCCAGCGAGGCGCCCTCCGGGGAGCCCTCGGGCGTCGCGCGGCGGCGGAGCGCGTCCATGTCGCCCTCGGCGGCCAGCCGGCCGTCGCGCAGGAGGCCGACCCGGTGGCAGACCGCCTCGGCGAAGGAGAGGGTGTGCGTGCAGACGAGCGCCGCGCCGCCGCCCGCGGCGAAGGCGCGCAGCAGCTCGCGCGCGCGGAGCGCGCTCTCCGGGTCGAGGCCCACGATCGGCTCGTCGATCACGAGCAGGCGCGGCGCGTGGAGGAGGGCGGCGACGAGCGCGAGCTTCTGCCGGTTGCCGCGCGAGTAACCGTCCACGTGGGCGTCGAGGATCGGCGCGAGCCCGCTGAAGGTCCGGGCCAGATCCTCGATCCGCGCCCCGCGCCCGGCCGGCGGCACGCCCCAGAGCTCGTCGACCAGGTGGAGGAACTCGCGCCCCGACATGCGCTCGTAGGCGAAGGGCTCGTCGGGGACGTAGCCGAGCAGGCGCTTCGCGCGCTCGGGCTCGGCGTGCAGGTCGATCCCGTTGACGAGCACGCGCCCCGCCGTCGGGCGGTAGACGCCGGCGACGAGCTTGACGGTGGTGGTCTTGCCCGAGCCGTTGGGGCCGATGAGGCCGTAGATCTCGCCGGGCGCGACGGCGAGCGACAGGTCGTCGACCGCCGCGCGCCCGGCGAAGCGCTTCGAGAGGCCCTCGAGGGCGAGGAGGGGCGTGGTTACTTCGGCTGCTCCCGCTCGTACGTCGTCTTCCACTCCTTGTTGAGGTCCTCGACGCCCGGGATGACCTTGATGGTGCTCCAGGAGGCGCGCGCCGCGCCGCGCATCGCGTACATCAGCGTCTCGCTCAACTCGTCCTCGGTGGCGCCGGCTTGCTTCGCAGCCGCGAAGCGTCCGGGCACTCAGGAGGTGCAGCCGGCCGCGGCCATCGC
>MGBU01000179.1 GCA_001790205.1 Candidatus Rokubacteria bacterium GWA2_73_35
GATCACCGTCGGGTTGCCGCCCTCGACGACCGATACGACCGAGTTCGTCGTCCCGAGGTCAATGCCGATCACCTTCGCCATGTCCCGTTCTCCCTCCCTGTGATCGGGGCGGAGGGGGCCGATGCGCCCGCTCCGCCCCGGACCGCTCGACGTCTGTTACAGGATGTCGATCTTGATCGCCTTCGGCTTGACCTCTTCGGCCTTCGGGAGCTTCACCTCCAGCACCCCGTCGCGATAGGTCGCCTTCACCCGGTCCGCCTGCACGGGCATCGGCAGCTCGAGCGTGCGCTCGAACTGGCCGTACGCGCGCTCGACGCGGTGGTAGCTCTCTTTCTCCAGCTCGCGGTCGAAGGCGCGCGCGCCCCTGACGGTCAGCATGTCCCCGGTGATCGAGAGCGCAATGTCCTTCTCGCGCACGCCCGGGACCTCGAACGTCAGCACGACGTCGTCCTTCGTCTCGTACATGTCGACCACCGGCATCCACGCGCACGCGCCGGGCGCCGTCTCGACGACGGTCGGCCGGCGGAAGAAGCTGTCGAAGAGACGGTTCATCTCGCCGCGGAACGGATCCCAACGCTCCACGCCCCCGAGCGGATGCCAACACTCGATCCTCATAGACCTACCTCCATGCATCGCTTCTGGCTTTTAATCTGAGTACATACCTCATATATCAAGTGAGCCAATATCTGTCAAGTTGTCTCCATAGATGTCCGAGCGCGAGGTTCAATTACGTATTTTGAAAGGCTTTTCTAGCATGGGTGCTAGGGTGGCCTGATGAGGGTTGGGTGCCTGGGCTGTCTGACGCTCCTGGCGCTGGTTGCAGCGCTGGTGGGGGGAGTCTGGGTGGGGACCAGGACCCTTCAGGAACCCGCCCTGGCGATCCCCGAGGCCAGCGCCGCGGACGGCGTCCGTGCCCAGCAGAAGATCTTCGAGCTCGCCCGTCGCAAGAGCGAGTCCGCCGGCCACGTGATTCTCACCGAGCGCGAGGTCAACGCCTTCCTCACGCGCCATCTCGCCGGGGCGGCGGACCTGCCCCTGACGGGGATCGCCGTGCGCCTGCGCGGCGACGGGCTCGTCGAGTTCAAGGGGCGGCTGCCGCTGCGTCAGGTTGTCGGCGCCCCGCTGCTCTCGACCCTCGCGGGGCTCGTGCCCGCCGGGTGGCTCGAGCGTCCCGTGTGGCTGCACGTCGGCGCACGCCCGCGGGTCGAGCCACCCGCCGCACGCGGCGGGCGCCGCCAGCTCTACCTCGACGTCGAGCGCTTCGCCGTGGGGCGGCAGCCGCTCCCGACGGTGCTCCTGAGGCTCCTGCTGGACCCGGTCGCGCTGCGTGCGCTCGCGTGGCCCCTCCCCGACGGTGTCGGGTCGGTCACGATCGAGACGGGCCGGGCGGTGATCCGGCCTGCCTCGCGACATTCACGTAGCGGACCTGGAGATCGTAGATGAGCTCCTCGAGGGCCTGCGTCTCGTCCGGCGAGCGCCGCCCCTCGGTCTTTTCCCTGAGGAGCACCAGCAGATCGATCAGCTCGGCGGCCTGCGCGGGATCCGGGTGGCGCTGGCCCGTCACGGGATCGGGAACCTCGCCGAGGGCAACCACCGCCGAGCTGGCCAGCATCATGAAGAGCCCGACGAGTGAGCGCTCGTCCTCTGCCGTCTGCCTGGACGGCTCGGGAGCCGCCGGGGCGGCCGGAGGTGGCTGCGCGGCCACGGCCGGCCGCGGCAACTCGGGCTCGCCCCGCCCGCGCCGGTCGGTCACCTTGAAGCCTTCTTCGGGCTCACCTGGGGTCACGGGCGGGAGCCTAGCACACTCGAAAACCCGTGCTGTATAATCACTTCGCCCTTCAGGCACGGACATGACCGAGTCCCCCGGGGTTCTCTTCGAACGCCTCCTTGACATCATGGCCCACCTGCGTGGCCCGGACGGCTGCCCCTGGGACCGGGACCAGACCCGAGCCTCGCTCAAGCCCTTCCTGATCGAGGAAGCCTACGAGGTGCTCGAGGCGATCGAGGCGGGCCGCGACCGCGAGCTCCGGGAGGAGCTGGGCGACCTGCTGCTCCAGGTGGTCTTCCATGCGCGGTTGGGCGAGGAGGCGGGAGAGTCCGGGATGGCGGAGGTCCTCCGGAGCCTCGTCGACAAGCTGATCCGCCGGCATCCGCACGTGTTCGGAGACGCATCCGCGGCGACGCCGAAGGACGTGGTCGTCCAGTGGGAGGCCCTGAAGCAGCGTGAGGCCGAGGGCCGGCGCCGCTCGGTGATCGACGGCGTGCCGCGCGCGCTCCCGTCGCTGCTGCGCGCCCAGCGCCTCCAGTCGAAGGCCGCGCGCGTGAACTTCGATTGGCCCGACGCGCGTGCGGCGTGGCAGAAGGTCGAGGAGGAGCTACGCGAGACGGCCGAGGCCCTCGCGGCGGAGGACGCCGCGCGCGTGCGCGAGGAGCTCGGCGACCTCTTCTTCTCGCTCGTGAACGTCGCGCGCCTGTCGGACATCGACGCCGAGGACGCGCTCCAGGGGGCGATCGAGAAGTTCCGGCGTCGGTTCACCGGCATGGAGGCGGATCTCGTCGCGCGCGGCACGTCCCTCGGCGAGGCGTCGCAGGACGAACTGGAGCGCTCGTGGGAGGCCGCGAAGAGCCACGAGCGGGACACCCGGGAGCCATGAAGCTCAAGATCGGACCGACATCGATCTCCATCGAGCGCGGCGACATTACCGACTGGGACGTCGACGCGATCGTCAACGCCGCGAACTCGACGCTCGCGATGGGCACCGGCGTGGCCGGGGCGATCAAGCGCCGGGGCGGCGTCATCATCGAGGAAGAGGCCATGCGCCAGGGACCCGTGGAGGTCGGTGAGGCCGTGCTGACCACCGGCGGGAACCTCGCCGCCACCCACGTGATCCACGCCGCCGCCATGGGGCCGGACCTCAAGACGGACGCCGGGAAGATCGCCGCCACGACGCGCGCCGTCCTGGCCCTGGCCACCAAGCACCGCATCACGTCGATCGCGCTGCCGGCGCTCGGGACCGGCGTCGGCCACGTGCCCCCGGCCGAGTCGGCGGAGGCCATGCTCGGCGCCCTGCTCGAGCACCTCCGGGCCGGCGGCGGGAGCCTCAAGCGGGTGGTCTTCGTGCTCTACCAGGACGACGCCCGCAAGGCCTTTGACGATACGCTGAAACGGCTCGGTGCGGTACAGTAGAAGATCACAATGGCCCAGGTGAAGCTCGGCCAGCCCGTCAACCGACGGCTCGGGGACCTCCTCGCCGCCGACGGCCTGCTCACGCCCGAGCAGCTGAACAAGGCGCTGGCCGAGCAGAAGGGGTCGACCGAGAAGCTCGGCTCCATCCTCATCAAGCTCGGCTTCATCAACGAGGAGCAGCTGATCGGGTTCCTCTCGCGCCAGTACGGCGTGCCCTCGATCACGCTCTCCCAGCTCGAGATCGACACCGAGGTCCTCAAGCTCGTGCCGGCGACGATCGCGAAGAAGTACGAGGTGCTGCCGGTGCGGCGGATGGGGAACTCGCTCGCGCTCGCGATGGCCGATCCGACGAACGTCTTCGCCCTGGACGACATCTCCTTCATGACGAACCTCCAGGTGTTGCCGCTCGTCGCCTCGCAGAGCGCGATCAAGAAGGCGATCGACCGCCACTACGAGTCGAAGACCGAGGCGATCGCGAGCGTGATGCAGGACATGTCCACAGACCTCTCGAACGTCGAGGTGGTCGAGGGCTCCGAGGAAGAAGTCACCGGGAAGGTCGACGTCTTCGAGCTGAAGGAGTCGGCCGACGAGGCGCCGGTCGTCAAGCTCGTCAACATGGTGCTCGTCGACGCGATCCAGAAGGGCGCCTCCGACATCCACTTCGAGTCCTACGAGAAGGTGTTCCGGATCCGGTTCAGGATCGACGGCGTGCTCCACGAGATGCTCTCGCCCCCGAAGCGGCTCGAGTCCGCGCTGCTGTCCCGGCTCAAGATTATGTCGAACCTCGACATCGCCGAGCGCCGGCTGCCGCAGGACGGCCGCATCAAGCTCCGTTACAGCACCCGCGAGATCGACTTCCGGGTGTCGACGCTGCCGACGATCTTCGGCGAGAAGGCCGTGCTCCGGATCCTCGACAAGGACGCGCTGCGACTCGACCTGACCCAGCTCGGCTTCGACGCGTGGAGCCTCGAGAAGTTCACCGCGGCGATCCACCAGCCGTACGGCATGGTGCTGATCACCGGCCCCACCGGCTCCGGCAAGACCACGACGCTCTACTCGGCGATTCACACGATCAACTCGCCCGACGTCAACATCATGACCGCCGAGGACCCCGTCGAGTACAACCTCAAGGGCATCAACCAGGTGCAGATCAACGAGGGCATCGGGCGCACCTTCGCCTCGGCGCTCCGCTCCTTCCTGCGCCAGGATCCGGACGTCATCCTCGTCGGCGAGACGCGCGACCTCGAGACGGCGCAGATCTCGATCCGCGCGGCGCTCACCGGCCACTTGGTCTTCACGACGCTGCACACGAACGACTGCCCCTCCACGGTCGCGCGCCTCCTCGACATGGGCATCCCCTCGTTCCTGGTCGCCTCCTCGATGCTGCTGATCCTCGCGCAGCGCCTCGGCCGCAAGGTGTGCGCGCAGTGCAAGGAGGCGTACGAGGCCGACGAGGAGTCCCTCGTCCCCTACGGCCACGTGGCGACGGGCTCCGGCAAGATCCAGCTCTACAAGGGCAAGGGCTGCTCGACCTGCAACTTCACCGGGATGAAGGGACGCGTGGCGATCTACGAGGTCATGCCGATCACCGGCGAGATCCGCGAGGCGGTCCTCAAGGGGGCGCAGACGGCCGAGCTCCGGGCGATCGCGCAGTCGCAGGGCATGAGGTCGCTCCGGCAAGCCGGGCTCGCGAAGGTCGTCGAGGGAACCACGACGATCGAAGAGATCCTCAGGGTCACCCTGTCCTGACGGGGGCCGCTTCCGACGAGGAGAAAGCATGGCCGCCAACATGGCCGATCTGCTGCAGCTCATGGTGGACCGTGGGGCGTCCGACCTCCACATCACGAGCGGCACGCACCCGCAGCTCCGGATCAACGGCCGCCTGACGCAGCTCACGCAGTACGAGGCCCTCGGGCCGCAGGACACGCAGCGCCTCGCCTACAGCGTGCTCAACGAGGCGCAGAAGCAGAAGTACGAGGAGGAGAACGAGCTCGACCTC
>MGBU01000180.1 GCA_001790205.1 Candidatus Rokubacteria bacterium GWA2_73_35
AACCTCTACGTGGCGGCGCGCCTCGCGAAGGTGCCGATCGAGGAGGTCTCGCGCTGGGCGCTGCCCTTCGTCGCCGCGCTGCTCGTGGCGCTGCTCCTCGTCGTCTACGTCCCCGCGCTCACGCTCTGGCTCCCGGACGCGCTGGGGGTCCGGTAGGGACGGCGGGGCCTGCCGCGCATGTCACTCGCCCATCCGATGCCACGCCGGGTGTCAACCTGAGCACGGCACGGCCCGCGCCGCCCCGGGCCCGGCCGCGCCCACCGGCCGTCCTCCCGGCGAACGCCCGCGCGCGGCGCGCCCGGGTGCGGCACTCCCCGAACCCGCTGAAAATCTGTCACTTTCCGGAACGCGCAGCAGCGGCCCGGCGGCTGCGCCGGTCGGGCGATAGGGCCTAAAGCCTTGGAAAACCGGAGTTTTTGTTTTGCGGTGGCACGGACTGTGCTAGTGTAAGGTCCCCAGGTGGGTGGAAGACGCCCGGGCGACCGACATCAAGGACGCGATGGAGTGGTGATGTTCTACAACCTGCTGGCCGGACTCTTCTCGAACGACCTCGCCGTGGACCTCGGCACCGCCAACACGCTCGTGTACGTGCGCGGCGAGGGCATCGTCCTCAACGAGCCGTCGATCGTCGCGATCCACCAGGCCGACCACTCGGTGCTCGCCGTCGGCCACGAGGCGAAGGCGATGCTCGGGCGGACGCCGGGCAACATCGTCGCGATCCGTCCGCTCAAGGACGGTGTCATCGCCGACTTCGACGTGACCGAGAAGATGCTGCACTACTTCATCTCGAACGTGCATCGCCGCCGCACGCTCGTGCGACCGCGCATCGTCATCGGCGTGCCCTCGGGCATCACCCAGGTCGAGAAGCGGGCGGTCCGCGACTCGGCGATGCAGGCGGGCGCGCGCGAGGTGTACCTGATCGAGGAGCCGATGGCCGCGGCGATCGGGGCCGGCCTGCCGATCCAGGAGCCGGGCGGGAACATGATCGTGGACATCGGCGGCGGCACGACCGAGGTCGCGGTCATCTCGCTCTCCGGCATCGTGTACGCCAAGTCGGTGCGGATCGCGGGCGACGAGATGGACGAGGCGATCGTCCAGTACATCCGCAAGCACTACAACCTCCTCGTCGGCGAGCGCCGCGCCGAGGAGATCAAGATGACGCTCGGCTCGGCGTACCCGATGGGCGGCGAGCGGCGGACGATGGAGGTCAAGGGCCGCGACCTGATCGACGGCATCCCGAAGACCGTCATCATCACCGACGAGGAGATCCGCGAGGCGCTGCGCGAGACGGTGATGACCATCGTCGAGACCGTGCGGACGTGCCTGGAGCGGACGCCGCCGGAGCTGGCGGCCGACATCGTGGACAAGGGCATCGTCATCACGGGCGGCGGCGCGCTGCTCCGCGGCCTGGACCACCTGCTGCGCCAGGAGACCAACCTGCCCGTCACGCAGGGCGACGACCCCCTCTCGTGCGTCGCGCTCGGCACGGGCAAGGTGCTCGACGAGCTGGATCTGCTGAAGAAGGTGGCGATCCCCGCCTAGCGCGTCACCGTCGGTGCTGGAGGGCGGAGGATGAAGGCTCGGAAGTACGCGCTGCTGCTCGTGCTGGTCGCCGTGAGCCTGCTGCTCCTCACGCTCCAGTCCCGTGGCTACGGCTCGCGCGCCGGCGACCTCGTGGCGGTCGTGACCACGCCGCTCCAGGCCGGCTACGCCCGGGTGACGCGCGGCGCGCTCGCCGTCTGGACGACCTACCTCGACTGGAAGAACGTCCGCGCCGAGAACCGCCGGCTGCGCGCCGAGATCGAGCGGCTGCGCGTCGAGGCGCTCCGCGTGAGCGAGACCGACGACGAGAACCGCCGGCTCCGGACCCTCCTGGCGCTCCAGGAGCGGTTGCCGCTGACGACGCTCGCCGGGGAGATCATCGCGCGCGAGTGGGGCGGCTGGGTGCGCGCGCTCACGGTGAACCGCGGGCGCGCCGACCGCGTCGCGCGCATGACCGCGGTGATCTCGCCCTTCGGCCTCGTCGGGCGCATCGTGGACGTGCGCCCCGGCTCGGCGATCGTCCAGGTGCTGACCGATCCCGCCTCCACCGTCGGGGCCCACGTCGTGCGGACGCGGACGCCGGGCATCGTGGAGGGCGAGCCCCGGGGCACGCTCCGGTTCAAGTACCTGGCGCGCGACGGCACCGCCCTCCAGGTCGGCGACGTGCTCGTCACCTCGGGGCAGGGCGGGCTCTTCCCGCGCGGCATCCCGATCGGGCGCGTGCGCGCGATCGACGACCGGGGCGCGGCGCTGTTCAACTACGCGGCCCTGGACCCGGCGGTGGACTTCGGGCGCGTGGACGAGGTGCTGGTGGTCACGGGCCGCCCATCGCAGGACCTCACCGCCTACTTCCCGCCCGGCGGCTGATGCGGGCCCTCCTCGCGCTCACCGTCTTCGGCGGCGGCGTCGCGCACGCGACGCTGGCCCCCGCGCTGCGCGTCGCGGGCGTGACGCCCGACCTGCCGCTCATCGTGGTCGTCCTGCTCGCGCTCCGGCGGGGCCCCGAGTTCGGGGCCGTCGCGGGGTTCGTCGCCGGGCTCCTCCAGGACGCCGCCGGCGGCGGGCTCCTCGGCGTCCAGGCGCTCACGAAGGCGCTGATCGGCTTCGCGATCGGCGCGGCGGGGAGCCGCCTCGCCGTGACCCAGCCGCTCGTGCAGGTGCCGGGGCTCGTGCTGCTGACCGTGGCCGAGGCGCTCGTGCGCTTCGCGCTCCTGAAGCTCTTCCGGTTCCCCGCGCCCCTCGGGGAGCTGCTGGCCTGGGTCGTCCTGCCGCAGGCGCTGTACAACGGCTTCCTCGGCGCTCTCCTCGTGCTGGCGCTGTCCTGGATCGAGTTGACCCGTGCGCGCTCGACGTGAGCGGCCGCTGAGCGCGCTCTCCGGGCGCCGGCCGGGGCCGCCGCGCCGCGACCAGGGCCAGCGGCGCGTCGTCGCGATCGCCGGCGTCGTCATGGCCGCGTTCCTCGTGCTGGTGGGGCAGCTCTGGTACCTCCAGGTGCTCGAGGGGGGCCGCTTCCTCGACGCGTCCGACAAGAACCGGATCCGCGTCCGGCCGATCGCCGCGCCCCGCGGCATTCTCTTCGACCGCCGCGGCGTGCCGCTCGTGGACAACCGGCCCGCGTTCACGCTCTCGCTGATCCCGCGCGAGCTGCCGCGGGAGCCGGTGAGCCGGGACGCGGTGCTCGGGCGCGTCGCGTCGCTGCTGGGCCTGCCGTTCCAGGAGCTCCTCGACGCGGTCGCGCGCGTGCAGCCCGAGTCGCTCTTCCCGGTGCGCGTGCGCCGGGGCCTCACGCTCGAGGACGTCGCGAAGATCGAGGAGTGGAAGCTCGAGCTGCCCGGCGTCATCGCCGAGGTGGAGCCCCAGCGCGTCTATCCGGCGAGCCGCTTCGCCGCCCACCTGCTGGGCTACGTGCGCGAGGCCAGCGAGGAGCAGCTCCGGAGCGGCCGCTACCGGCGCGGCGACATCGTCGGCCAGAGCGGGCTCGAGCGGCTGCTCGACCAGTACCTCCGGGGCAAGGACGGCGGTGAGCGCATCGAGGTCGACGCGATGGGCCGCCCGGTGCGCCTCGTCCAGCAGACGGAGCCGCGCGCGGGCGCGCAGGTGGTGACCACCGTGGACCGCCGCATCCAGGAGGCGGCCGAGCGCGCGATGGACGGCCGCGCGGGCGCCGTCGTCGTGATGGACCCGCGCAACGGCGACGTGCTCGCGATGGTGTCGACGCCCGCGTTCGAGATCGACCGCTTCACGGGCACGATCGACCGCGCCGCGTGGCTGCGCATCGTACAGGACCCGAGCTTCCCGCTCCTGAACCGCGCCGTCCAGAGCCAGTACGCGCCGGGCTCGGTCTTCAAGATCGTCGTCGCTGCGGCGGGCCTCCAGGAGGGCACGCTGACGCCGGCCGACCGGGTGAACTGCACCGGCGAGTTCCGCCTGGGCAACATGACGTTCAGGAACTGGAGGGAGGACGGGGGCTCGGTGGACCTGTACCGCGCGATCGCCGAGTCCTGCAACATCTTCTTCTACCAGGCCGGGCTCCGGATCGGCGGCGCCACGATGGCGCGGTACGCGCGCGCGTTCGGCTTCGGCGCGCCGACGGGCATCGACCTGGGGGGCGAGAAGCCCGGACTCGTCCCGCAGCCGCGGCGGGGGCGCCGCAACCCGTGGCCCGCCGGCGAGACCGTGAACATGTCGATCGGGCAGGGGGCCCTGCTCGTCACGCCGATGCAGGTCGCGCGCTTCATGTCCGCGGTGGCCAACGGCGGCGTGCTCTGGCGCCCGCGGCTGGTCCAGCGCGTCGAGCGCCCGGGGCAGGGCGTCGTGTGGAGCGACGCCGGCGAGGTGAACGGCCACGTCGCGCTCGCGCCGGTCGTGTGGGCGTTCCTCCGCCAGGCCCTGTGGGGCGTCGTCAACGACGGCGGCACGGGCGGCGGCGCGCGCATCCCCGGCCTCGACGTCGCGGGCAAGACCGGCACCGCCCAGACGGTCGCGAAGTCGAAGGCCTCGCTGGGCCAGGATCACGCGTGGTTCGCGGGGTTCGCGCCCGGCAAGGACCCCGAGGTGGTGGTCGTCGTGCTCGTCGAGCGCGGCGGCACGGGCGGGCAGGTCGCGGCGCCGATCGCGCGGAAGATCCTCAACGCGATCTTCCTCGAGCGGGTCGCCCGCGCGGGATTCCCGGGATGAGGCGTGTGTCCGCCCGAACGTCGGGCGCGAAGGCGCTACGACGGCGAACCCGATGACCATGCTCCGGATCGACCGGAGGCTCCTGGAGAACGTCGACTGGCCGCTGCTCGCCGCGGCGGGCGCGCTCGTGCTGACGAGCGCCGTCACGCTCGCGAACCTCAACGTCGGGCGCGCCGGCGGCGCCGCCGCGCGGCAGCTCGCGTGGTTCGGCGTCGGCTTCGTGGCGCTCGTCGTCGTCGCGAGCATCGACTACCGGCGGCTCGTGCGCGCGGCGCCCGCGTTCTACCTGCTCGGACTCGCCGGGCTCGGCGCCGTCTTCGTGCTCGGGCGCACGGTCTCCGGGGCCCGGCGCTGGATCGTGTGGGGCCCGCTGTCCGTGCAGCCGTCGGAGCTCTTCAAGATCGCGTTC
>MGBU01000181.1 GCA_001790205.1 Candidatus Rokubacteria bacterium GWA2_73_35
CGTGCCGAACAGCTCCCAGCCGCCCCCGTACGACACCGGCACGCCGTTCTTCAGCGCGAGGAACCCGTAGTAGCCCTCGAGCGGCAGGCGGAAGCCGGGCTCAATCCCGAAGAACGCGATCCGGAAACCGCGGTCGAGGTCCGCCAGCAGGACGTCGTCGAGGTTCGGGTGCGAGAAGGCGTGGAGCTCGCGCTGGCGCGTCGCCATCGCGACGCGCGCCAGCTCGCCGAGCGACCCGGCCAGCGGGCGCGGCGCCCGCCGGAGCCGCGGCGGGGGCCCGGCGAGCGCCTCCGCGAGCGGGGCGGCGCGGCGCTCGAGCCCTGCTCCGTGGAAGAAGACCCGCGCCGGCGGCGTCCGCGCGAGCGTGCGCGAGGCGCCGGCGCCGCGCGGCGTCCACCGGATCGGCAGCGCGAGGTTGTCGAAGAGCCAGTCCCGCGTCTCCTCCGGGAGCCCCGTGCGCTCGAACAGCTCGATCAGCAGATCGAGGTCCGTCATCCTGCGGCCGCCCTTCGCGACCTGGAGCCATCGTTTCCAGCCGATCCCCCCCTCGCTGAAGGCGTCCCCCTCCGCGGGGCTCGCCAGGAGCGAGAGCGTCTCGTCGAGCCGGTCGGCCTCGTCGAACTTCGCCCAGGCGATCTCGGCGTCCCCCCGGAAGCGGCGCGCCAGCCACCGCGCCATCGGGTAGCCGAAGGGGTAGTCGAGCGAGGCCCCCGCGATGCCGGAGTCGTGGAGGCGCGCCCGCGCGGCGGCGCCGAGGCGGGCCACACGCGCGGGGAAGCCGGCAAGCGCCCGGTCCACGCGCGCGAGTACCTCCGGGTCGTCGGGGTAGGCCTGGAGGAAGCAGAGCGCCTCGTGGAACCGGCCGAGCGGGCCCGCGGCGCCGAGCGGCGTCCGCTCGAGCGCGTCCAGCAGGGCGAGCTTCTCGGCGCGCTCCCCGGGGGCGTAGCGGGCCGCGACGGCGGCGAGGGCGTCGACCAGCCGGCGGCCCGCGGCCATCTAGGGCTCTGAGCCCTCGATCTGCTCCATCGTCCCGTCGTCGAGGCCGAAGTAGTGGCCGACCTCGTGGATCACCGTGTCGCGGACGATCTCGGCCATCTCCCCCTCGTCCGCGGCGTCCTCCTCGATCGGGCCCTGGTAGATCGTGATCGTGTCGGGCAGGACGTTGCCGTAGGAGGAGTCGCGCTCGGTCAGGTTCACGCCGCGGTAGAGGCCGTAGAGGGTGTCGGGGGGCTCGATCCCGACCTCGGCCAGCGTCGCGTCGTCGGCCCAGTCCTCGACGACGACGGCGACGTTGGCCAGCCGCTCCTTGAACGGCCCCGGCAGGCGCCGGAGCGCGCGCTCCACCAGCGCCTCGAACTCCTTCCGCCTCATCGCCGGGGCGCGCGGCGGGGCCTAGAGCCCCCGGACGCGCTCGACGTTGATCACGTCCTTGACCTCGCGGATGGCGCCGAGGATGTCTTGGAGGTGGCCGAGGTCGGCGACCTCGACGACGAAGTGGTTGATCCCCCGCCGGTCGTCGGTGACCGTGACCTCCGCCTTGGTGATGTTGCCGTTGCGCGACGAGATCGCGCCGGTGATCTCCGAGAGGAGCCCCGGCCGGTCGCGGCCGATGTAGACGGCGATCCGCACCGGCCGCTTGGCGGGCCCCTCGACGTCCCACTCGACGTTGATCAGCCGCTCGCGGTCGAGCACGCTCTTGGCGACCGTCAGGCACTCGCGCGCGTGCACCGTGAGGCCGCGCCCGCGCGTGATGAAGCCCACGATCTGATCGCCCGGCAGCGGGTTGCAGCACCGCGCGAAGCGCACGAGGAGGTCGTCCACGCCGCGGATGCGGACCCCCTGCTCCGGCCGCGCGCGCGCCGCCCCGGCGGGCCGCGGCTTCTCCGGCGCCTCGAGCGTCGCGGTCGGCGCGAGCTTGTTCAGGAGCTGGTGGACCGAGCTCTTGCCGTAGCCGACCGCGGCGAGGAGGTCGTCGGGCGCCGGGTAGCCGAGGTCGGCGGCGATCTTCTTGATCTCCTCGCCGCCGAGCAGCGCCGTGGCGTTCAGGTGGTACTTCTTCGCCTCGCGCTCGAACATCTCGCGGCCCAGCTCGATCGAGCGCGCCCGCTCCTCGACCTTGAGCCACTGGTTGATCTTCGCGCGCGCCCGGTTGGACCTGACGATCTTCAGCCAGTCGCGGCTCGGGTGCTGGTTCGGGGAGGTGACGATCTCGACGATGTCCCCCTGCTGGAGCGTGTAGCGCAGCGGCACCAGCTTGCCGTTCACCTTGGCGCCCACGCAGTGCTCGCCGACCTTGGTGTGGACGGCGTACGCGAAGTCGATCGGCGTCGCCCCCTCGGGCAGCGGCTTGACGTCGCCCTTGGGCGTGAAGACGTACACCTCGTCCGGGAAGAGGTCCACGCGCACCGAGTCCATGAACTCGCGCGGGTCCTTCGTGTCCTGCTGCGTCTCGAGGAGCTGGCGCAGCCACAGCAGCGACTCGTCGGCCTTGTCCTTGCCGCTCTTCTTCTCCTTGTAGAGCCAGTGGGCCGCGATGCCCTCCTCGGCGATGCGGTGCATCTCCCGCGTCCGGATCTGGATCTCGACCGGGTCGCCCTTCGGCCCGATGACCGTCGTGTGGAGCGACTGGTACATGTTGACCTTGGGCATCGCGATGAAGTCCTTGAACCGGCCGGGGACGGGCTTCCAGAGCGAGTGGATCACGCCGAGGGCACCGTAGCAGTCGCGCACGGACGTCGTGACGACGCGGACGGCGGTCAGGTCGTAGATCTCGTCGAACTCGCGCCCCTGGTCGTGCATCTTCTTCCAGATCGAGTAGAAGTGCTTGGGGCGCCCGCGGATCTTCGCCTCGATCCCCACCTCGGAGAGCTTGCGCTCGAGGATCGCGATGACCTGGTTGATGTCGGCCTCGCGCTCGAGCCGGCGCTTGGCCACCCGCTTCTGGAGGTCGACGTACGCCTCGGCCTGGAGCGTCCGCAGCGCGAGGTCCTCGAGCTCCGCCTTCACCTTGGCCATGCCGAGCCGGTGGGCCAGCGGCGCGTAGATGTCCAGGGTCTCCTGCGCGATTTTCCTGGCCTTGTCGGGCGGCAGGTAGTCGAGCGTGCGCATGTTGTGCAGCCGGTCGGCGAGCTTGATCATGAGCACGCGCAGGTCGCGCGCCATCGCGACGAGCATCTTGCGGAAGTTCTCGGCCTGCCGCTCCTCGCGCGAGGAGAAGGCGAGCTTGCCGAGCTTCGTGACGCCGTCCACCAGCTCGGCGATCTCGCCCCCGAACTCGCGCACGAGCTCGGGCTTCGTCGCCTTGGTGTCCTCGAGGACGTCGTGCAGGAGGCCGGCCGTCACGGTGGTGACGTCCATCTTGAAGTCGACGAGCAGGTGGGCGACCTCGAGGGGGTGGGAGAGGTACGGCTCGCCCGAGGCCCGGTGCTGGCCCTTGTGCGAGGCGGCCGAGAAGTCGTAGGCGCGCGCCAGCAGGGCCAGGTCAGCGCCCGGCTGGTACTTCGGAATCTCCTCCAGCAGCGTCTGTAGTTGCGTCACGCGGCGAAAACCTCTGCTTAAACATATGATTTTACTCGCTCTTCAGGCTTTCGCCACAGCTTTCTTGCCGCGCCGGAGCCGTCCCTCCACGGAGCGGGTCCAGTCCACGACGATGGCCGCGGCGACGTAGATCGTCGAGTACGTCCCCGTGATCACCCCGATGACGAGGACGAACGCGAAGTCCTCGAGCGTCTTGCCGCCGAAGACGAGCAGCACGGCCGTCGAGAAGAACGTCGTGAGGGCGGTGAGCACGGTGCGCGAGAGCGTCTGGTTGACCGCGTCGTTCATCTGCTCGGCGAACGTCTTGCCCTTCGGCACGAACTTGCCGCGGTTCTCGCGCAGCCGGTCGTAGGCGACGATCGTGTCGTTCACCGAGTAGCCGATGACCGTCAGGAACGCCGCGAGGACGGGGAGCGAGAACTCCCGGTTCGCGAGGGAGAGCGCGCCCAGGCACACGAGCACGTCGTGGAAGACCGCGACGATCGCGGCGACGCCGCCCTTCAGGTCGAACCGGAGGGCGATGTAGAGCAGGATCCCCAGGACGCCCGCGAGCACCGCGTAGAGCGCCTGGAGCTGGAGGTCGCGCCCGACCTGCGGGCCGACGAACTCGGCGCGACGGATCTCGAGCGCCCCGAACGACGGGTCCGCGGCGAGGGCGTCCTGGACGCGCCGGGCGATCTCCTCGGATCCCAGCTCCTTGAGCGCCAGGCGGATGATGTACTCCCGCTCGTCGCCGAAGCGCTGGATGATCGAGTCCCCGAGCCCGATCGGCGTGAGGCCGGCGCGGATCCTCGCGACGCTCGGCGCCCGCTCGAAGCGCACCTGGATGAGCGTGCCGCCGGTGAAGTCGATGTCGTACCGGAGCCCGCCCCGGGCGGCGAGCGAGCCGAGGCTCAGCAGCACGAAGACGAGCGAGGCGAGGTACGCCCACTTCCGCTTGCCGATGAAGTCCCAGCGCGGGTTGCGGAACAGCTCGATCATATGGAGACCGCCTCGACCTTGCGCCGGCCCATGTAGACGACGTCGAAGAGCAGGCGCGTGAAGAAGTAGGCGGTGAACAGGCTCGCGGCAAGGCCGGCGAAGAGCGAGACGGCGAACCCCTTCACGGGCCCGGTGCCGAAGTTGTACAGGATGGCCGCGGTCACCATCACGGTCAGGTGCGTGTCGATGATCGTGCGCAGCGCGCGCGCGAACCCGGCGTCGACCGCCGAGCGCGGCGTCTTGCCGACCCGCAGCTCCTCGCGGATCCGCTCGAAGATGAGGACGTTCGTGTCCACCGCCATCCCGACGGTCAGCGCGACGCCGGCGAGACCCGGCAGCGTGAGCGTCGCGCCGAACGCGGCCATCGCCGCGAAGAGGAGGTAGAGGTTCAGGCCGAGCGCGACGTCGGCGATGAGCCCCGCGAGGCGGTAGTAGACGAGCATGAACACGAAGACGACCACGGCCGAGCCGAGGATCGCGACGAGCCCCTGCCGGATCGAGTCGGCGCCGAGCGACGGCCCGACGGTCCGCTCCTCGAGGATCGTCACCGGCGCGGGCAGGGCGCCCGCCCGGAGGACGATCGCGAGGTCGCGCGCGTCCTCGACGGTGAACTGCCCGGTGATCACCGCCCGGCCGCCCGGGATGCGCTCGTTGATGCGCGGCGCGGAGTAGACGTTGCCGTCGAGGATGATCGCGAGCTGCTGGCCCACGCTCTGCTCGGTGACCTCGCCGAAGATGCGCGCGCCCGTCGCGTTGAACTCGATCGCGACCTGCCAGCTCCCCGGCGAGTTCGGGTCGGCCTGGACCTCGGCGCGCGTCAGCTCGGCGCCCGTCAGGAGCGTCCGCTTCCCGACCACGTACGGGATCTTCCGCTCGGCCTTGGTCTCCGGCTCCACCCGCCGCTGGTAGAGGACCTCCGAGGTCTCCGGCAGCTGGCCCGCGAGCGCCTGCTCGACCGGCGTGCGCTCGTCGAGCAGCTTGAACTCGAGGAGCGCGGTCTTGCCGATGAGCGCCTTGGCCCGCTCGGGGTCCTGCACCCCGGGGAGCTGGATCAGGATCCGGTCGGTCCCCGTGCGGGTGATGGTCGGCTCGGCGACGCCGAACTGGTCGACGCGGTTGCGGATCGTCTCGAGCCCCTGCCGGACGGCGTCGTCGCGCAGCTGGGCGACGAGGCGCTCGCTCATCGCGAGCTTGAAGCGGCCGGCGGCCTGGTCCTCGTCGCGGCGCTCGAAGCGGCCGAACTCCGCGGCGACGGTGAGCGCGTCGTTCCACCCTTGCGGGCCCGCCAGCTCGACGACGATCGTCCGGTCGCCCTCGCGCGCCACCCGCCTCGCGGCGATGCCCTTGCGCTCGAGCGCGCTCTTGAGGTCGTCCGCGGCGCGCTCGGTCTGCGTGCTGACGTGCTTGTCGGTCTCGACCCCGAGCACCAGGTGGATGCCGCCCTGCAGGTCGAGGCCGAGGTTGATCGTCTGCTTCGGGGGATAGAGGTACCAGGCGGCGCCGAGCACGACGACGGCGACGACCGCCACGCGGGCCCAGAGGCGTCTAGGCATTCTTCTCGCCCTGCGCCTCCACCACCCGCCCGATCGCCGCCCGATCGAACTCGAGCCGCACCTGGTCCGCCACGCGCAGCACGACCTTGTGCTCGTCGAGCCCGGCGACCGTGCCGTGGAGCCCGCCCGTGGTGACGACGCGGTCCCCCTTCTTGAGCGCGGTGAGCATCCGCTCGCGGTCGCGCTTCTGCCGCTGCTGCGGCCGGATCAGGAGGAAGTAGAAGACGGCGAAGATCGCGGCGAAGAACAGGAGCTGCGTCACCACCGCGCCGGATCCGCCCGCGCCGCCCGGCGGCGACGCGGCGGCCCAGGCGACGTCAGCGGCCCAAGCGACACTCATGGAGCACACCCTCCGACTCTAACGATCGCGCGAGGCATCCGATGATACTGCATATCGCGCGAAAAACCGAGCCCGGAATGCCCCGAACGCGCCCGCGGCGATCGCCGCCCGCATCGCGCGCACGAGCCCGACGAAGAAGTGCACGTTGTGGAGCGACAGGAGGCGGTACGCGAGCAGCTCCTCCGACATGAAGAGGTGCCGCAGGTAGGCGCGCGAGAAGCGCCGGCAGCCGTAGCAGCCGCAGGCGGCGTCGAGCGGCGCGGGATCGCGCGCGAAGCGCGCGTGCTTGATCGCGACGGGGCCGTCCCAGGTGAAGCACTGACCGTTGCGCGCGTTCCGCGTCGGCAGCACGCAGTCGAACAGGTCCACGCCGCGGGCCACCGCCTCGACGAGATCCTCGGGCTTGCCCACGCCCATCAGGTAGCGCGGCCGGTCCGCGGGCAGGAGCCCCGCGACCAGCTCGGTGAGGTCCTGCATCGCGGGCTTCGGCTCGCCGACGGCCAGGCCCCCGATCGCGTAGCCCTCGAAGCCGAGGGCGAGCGTCTCGGCCGCCGCCCGACGGCGGAGGTCCTCGTGGGTCCCGCCCTGGACGATCCCGAAGAGCGCCTGGCCGCCGGCGCCGTGGGCGCGGTGCGCGGCCTGCGAGCGCGCGGCCCAGGCGAGCGTGAGCGCGAGCGAGCGCTCGGTCTCGGCGCGCGTGGCCGGGTAGCCGAGGCACTCGTCGAGCGGGTGGATCAGGTCGGCGCCGAGCGCGTGCTGCACCTCGATCGCGAGCTCGGGCGAGAGGAAGTGGGTCGAGCCGTCCACCGGCGAGCGGAACTCGACGCCGTCCGCGCCGATCCGCCGGAGCTTCGCAAGGCTCCACACCTGGAAGCCGCCCGAGTCGGTGAGGAGCGCCCCGTCCCAGCCCATGAAGCGGTGCAGGCCGCCGAGCTCGCGGATCAGCTCGTGCCCGGGCCGGAGGAGCAGGTGGTAGGTGTTGCCGAGCACGATCTGCGCGCCCGCCTCGCGGAGGTCGTCGGGCGACAGGCTCTTCACGGTCCCGCGCGTGCCGACCGGCATGAACGCGGGCGTCTCGACGACGCCGTGCGCGGTCGTGAGCCGGCCCGCGCGGGCGGCGCCGTCGGTCGCGCAGAGCTCGAAGGTCATACGATCAGCGTCGCGTCCCCGTAGGAGTAGAACCGGTAGCCGGCGCGCACCGCGTGCCGGTACGCGCGGAGGACCAGCTCGCGCCCGGCGAACGCCGCGACGAGCACGAGCAGCGAGGAGCGCGGGAGGTGGAAGTTGGTCAGGAGCGCGTCCACCACCCGGAAGCGGCGGCCGGGCGTGATGGTGAGGTCCACGGGCCCGGCGCCGGGGCGGACCCGGCCGTCGGCCGCCGCCCGGCCCTCCAGGGCGCGCGTGGTCGTCGTGCCGACGGCGATCACGCGACGGCCCTCGGCGCGCGCCCGGTCGACCGCCGTCGCGACGCCCACCGGCACCGAGACGCGCTCGGGGGCGAGCACGTGGTCCTCGACGCGCGCCGCCGTGATCGGGCGGAACGTCGCGGGCCCGACGTGCAGGGTGAGCGCCAGGACCTCGACGCCGCGCGCGGAGAGCCGCGCGAGCAGCTCCTCCGTGAAGTGCAGGCCCGCGGTCGGCGCCGCGATCGAGCCGGGCGTCCGCGCGTAGACCGTCTGGTAGCGCTCCCAGTCCTCCGGCGCGGGCTTCGCGTGGCGGGCGATGTACGGCGGCAGCGGCGGCAGGCCCTGCGTGTCGAGCAGGTCGAGGATCGTGCCGTCGCGCCGCTCGATCAGCCGCGCGCCGTCGGCCAGCACGGCGGCGACGGAGAGCCGGGCCGGGCCGGCCTGGAGCTCGGCGCCGGCGCCGCAGCGGCGCCCGGGGCGGACGAGCGCCGTCCACCGCCCGCCCCGCTCGGGCTCGACGAACAGCAGCTCGACGGGCCGGCCGCGCGCGTCGGCCGCGTACACGCGGGCGGGGACGACCCGCGAGTCGTTGACGACGAGGCAGTCGCCCGGGCGGAGCAGACGCGGCAAGTCGGCGACGGCGCGGTCCTCCAGCGATCCGCTCGCCCGCCCGACGACGAGCAGGCGCGCGGCGTCGCGCCGCGGCGCGGGCGTCTGGGCGATCGCCTCCGGCGGCAGGTCGTAGTCGAGCTCCGAGAGATCCACGCCTCGTTAGTGTACCCGTGGCGGGCGCCGCGCGAGGCGCGCGGCTCCAGGAGGCGCGCGATTCCTGCTACCCTTGCGCGGGAGGCGCCCGAAGACGAGCGATGATCCGGGCCAGGCTGACCGGCCGCTACCGCGAGGACGCGCGCTACCCCGCCGCGATGGTGAACGTCACCAATCGCTGCAACCTCGCCTGCCGGCACTGCTTCGTCTACCGCGACGGCAACCCGAACGCCGAGCCGGCCTCGGCCCGGCACGAGATGACCGACGCGACGATCCTCGAGACCCTGACCGCGCTCCGCGACCGGCACGGCATCGGGTCCATGCTCTGGATGGGCGGCGAGCCCCTGCTCCGGCGCCGCCTCCTGACCGACGGCGTGCGCCTGTTCCCGCGCTCCACGGTCACCACCAACGGGACCGTCCCGCTCATCGACTTCGGCCCCGAGGTGCTCTATGTCGTCAGCCTCGACGGCCCCGAGGACCTCAACGACGCGCTCCGCGGCGACGGCACCTACCGTCGCGTGCTGCGCAACCTCGAGCGCCTGCCGGCCGGCTTCGCGACGCCCGTGCAGGTCCAGTGCGTCGTCACCCGCCGCAACCAGGGCCGCCTCGAGGAGCTGACCCGGGCGCTCGTCGGCACGCGCGTGGGCTGGCTCACCTTCTCCTTCTACGTGCCGCGCGCGCGGGACACCGGCCCCGACGCGTGGACGACCAACGACGAGCGCGCCGCGGCCGTCCGCGAGGTCGTGCGCCTCAAGGCCCGCTACCCGGGCTTCATCCGCAACTCGGGGCGCAGTCTCGCGCTCATGCTGCCGCCCCACTGCGAGCGGGTCACCGCGGCCTGCCCGGCGCAGGACGCCGTGCTGCCGCTCTGGATGGGCGGCGATCACTTCGTCACGCCGTTCTGCTGCTACGGCAACGACGTGGACTGCGGGCGCTGCGGGGCGTGGGTCGTCTTCCACCTCGCGGCGAAGCTCGACGCCGGGCTCAGCGCGGGAGCGGTCGGGCGCTGACGAGCACGAAGGCGACCCGGCAGGGGCGGTCGCTCCGGTTGCTCCACGCGTGGTTGGTGCCGCGCTGGACCAGGCAGTCGCCGGCGCGGAGCAGCGTCTCGCCCTCCTCCAGCACGGCCCAGATCTCCCCCGAGACGACGACCGCGTAGTCCACCGTGTCGGTCCGGTGCATACCCGGGTGCCGGCCTGCCGGGTCGTGGGCGTGCGCCGCGCCCATCGTCGCGAAGACCGCGGCGGGGTCCCCGCCGGCCGTCCAGCGCTCGGCGTCCGGCGGGAACTCCACGACGCGGAAGATCGTGCCCCCGCGCGGCGGCTCGAGCACGACGGGGCGCGCGGCCGGGTCCCCGGCGCGCGCGTTGTCGGCCGGCGTGGCCTCCGTGACCCAGAGGTCGGTGAGGCCGGCGCCGGCGCCGGTCGCGAGCACGTTCGGGCTCGGGCCGTCCCCGGCGATGACGGAGCGGCCGCGCGCGTCGTGGCCGGTCACGACGCGGCGGACGGGCGTGGGCGGTCGCGGCATGCTACGTGAGCGCGCCGGCGCCCGCCTGCGCGATCTGCTCGTCCTGGTGCGACTGGACGCCCGAGACGCCGATGGCGCCGACGCACTCGCCCTGGTACATGACCGGCACGCCGCCGATGATCGGGAGGTTGTCGGGGAACTTCAGGAATACCGGCCGCTCCTTCACCCGCTCCTCCCAGAACCGGCTCGGGCGCCGAGACAGCGCCGCCGTCCGGGCCTTCTGCGTCGCCGCCTCCGCGGTGATCGGCCCGGCGCCGTCCATGCGCTGGAGATGGAGGAGATAGCCGGCGTCGTCCACGATCGCGACCGTGACGACCCACTTGTTGCGTGCCGCCTCCGCCTCGCAGGCGGCGGCGAGCTTCCGGACGTCCTCGAGCGTGAGACACGGCTTGCTGCGCATCCCTGGCCTCCGTTTCCCGCGTGGCGACCCCCCGGCGTGGACCGCCAGGAGCTTAGCCGATCTTCGAGCCGGGGGCGACGGGGCTGTCGGGGCGCAGGAGGACCACCGCGCCGGCTTCGTCGTAGGCGCCGAGCACCAGCACCTCGGACACGAACGGGCCGATTTGCTTCGGCGGGAAGTTGACCACGGCGACGACGTGGCGGCCGATCAGGTCCGCCGGCCGGTAGCGGTGGGTGAGCTGCGCGCTCGAGCGCTTGACGCCGAGCGGGCCGAAGTCGATCCAGAGCCGGTACGCGGGGCGGCGGGCCTCGGGGAACTCCTGCGCGTCGGTGACGACGCCGACGCGCATGTCCACCTGCTCGAAGTCGGCCCGTTGTCGCGGGGTCCGCGAGGCCGGCTCGGACCACGGGTGGCCCGAGAACGAAGCGGGTGGCTCCGTCACCGCGCGTTCAACGCGCCCGGGGTGGTCCCCGGGTAGTAGTACTCGAGGATCCGCTCGGCCGCGTACCCCTGCTCGGCCATCGCCTTGCCCCCCCACTGGGACATGCCGACGCCGTGGCCCCAGCCGCGGCCGGCGAAGCGCGCGACCCGCCCGTCCACGGCCACCGCGAACAGCGTGGACTTGAGCGCGTCGTACCCGAGGATCCGGCGGAAGTCGTTGCCGCGCAGCCGCGCGCTGCCGCGCGCGCCGTAGACGACCACCCAGGCCGCGCGCAGCGAGGGCGTGCGCTCGACGATCCCGATCGCGGTCGCGGTGCCGATGTCGTAGCCGGCGCGCCGCAGCGCGGCGCCGAGGTCGGCCAGGCGCACGTCGAGGCTCCACGCGTAGTGCGGCGAGGCGCCGGCGAATTCGTCGCGGACCGGCCTGAGCGCCGGCATGTTGCGCGCCGCGAAGACCGTGCGCGGGTCCTCCGTGTAGCCGCCGCTCTCGGTGTGGTAGAAGGCCGGGAACAGCTCGCCCTCCCACAGGAGCACCTGCCCGGTGGTGCTGCGCACGGCCTCCCACACGGGCGACCCGGCGGGCACGCGCCCGGCGTACTGCTGGTGCGCGGTCGACGCCACGATGTGGTAGGGCTTGCCCGCGTTGAGCCGTCGGTGGTAGGCGGCGTAGGTGCGCGCCACGATCGCCTGGGCGCGGAGCGCCTCGATCGGCCAGCGCTCGTTGGACTCGGCGCGCAGGACGCCCACCAGGTAGTCCTCGAGGGGCGCCTCGGCGACGACCGCGAACCCGTCGCCGTTCCGGACGAGCTCGAGGCGGCCCGGGTACTCGCGGCCGTTCAGGCGGATCGGCCGCTCGCTCGCCAGCCGGAAGACGCCGGCGCGGCGGCCGTCCACCTCGATGGCGGCCCCGCGTGCCCGCGCGCGGACCAGGTCGGCGCGCCACGTGCGCGCCGCGCAGGCCGGGCAGGCGCCGGCCTCCGTCACCTCGATCCCGCTCCCGGCGAGGTCCGCGGCGCGCGCGCTCTCGACGACGGCGACGCGGATCGTGCCGGACGCGGCCGCCGCGGCCGGGAGCGCGAGGAGCAGCCCGAGCGCGATCAGGCTCCGGTCGAGGCGGCTCACGGGTCGAAGAGCCCCGGCTGCCCGGGCGCGCCCGCCGGGGGCTGCTTGCCCAGGTGCAGGTAGGCGTCGCGGGTCGCGCGCCGGCCGTTCGGCGCGCGCACGACGAAGCCGATCTTCAAGAGATAGGGCTCGACCATCTCGGCGAGCGTGTCGGCGTCGTCGTTGATCGTCGCCGCCACCGCCTCGATCCCCACCGGGCCGCCGCCGTACTGGTCCACGATCGCGGTGAGGAACCGCCGGTCGAGGCGGTCGAGCCCGCGCGCGTCCACCCCCTCGCTGTCGAGGGCGTCGTGCGCGACCGCCTCGGTGACCGTCCCGCCGCCCTTGACCTGGGCGTAGTCGCGCACGCGCCGCAGCAGGCGGTTGACGATGCGCGGCGTGCCGCGCGCGCGGCGCGCGATCTCGCGCGCGCCGCCCGCGTCGATCGCCGTCTCGAGGATGGCGGCCGAGCGCGTCACGATGCGCCCGAGCTCGGCGTCCGAGTAGAAGTCGAGGTGGTGGAAGATGCCGAACCGCTCGCGGAGCGGCGCCGAGAGCATGCCGGGTCGCGTCGTCGCCGCGACCAGCGTGAACGGGCGGAGGGCGTACTTGAGCGTGCGCGCGTGCAGGCCCTTGTCGATGATGAAGTTGACCGCGAAGTCCTCCATCGCCGGGTACAGGAGCTCCTCCACCACGCGCGGCAGCCGGTGGACCTCGTCGATGAAGAGGACGTCACGCTCTGCGAGGTTCGTCAGGACGCCCATGAGCTCGGCGCCGCGCTCGATGGCCGGGCCCGACGTGGGGACCAGGTTCGAGACCATCTCGTTGGCGATGATCCCGGCGAGCGTCGTCTTGCCGAGGCCGGGCGGCCCGTAGAGCAGCACGTGGTCCACGCACTCGCCGCGGAGCTTCGCGGCCTCGACCGACACCTTGAGGCTCGCCACCGCCTGCTCCTGGCCCACGTACTCCTCGAACGTCCGCGGCCGGAGCTGGCGCTCGAACTGGACCTCCTCGGGCACGGCCACCCGGCTGAGGATCCGCCCTTCCTCGGGCGCGGCCGCCGCGCTCACCGCTTCTCCCCGCGGTAGATCTCGTCGAACAGCTCCTCGGCCGTCGCGATCGCCGGCCGGCGGCGGAGCGCGTCCGTGATGAGCTGGGAGGCCTCGGAGGGCCGGTGGCCGAGCTGCTTGACCAGGACCTCCCACACCATCTCGCGCAGGCCGTCGGCGTCGGTCGGCGTCGCCGGCGCGCTCACCGCCTCGGCCGGCGCGCCCGCGCGCGCGAGCGCGAACTTCGCCACCTTGCTCTGGAGCTGCGCGACGATGTTCTTGGCCTTCTGCGGCCCGATGCCGGGCAGGGCGCGCAGGTACTTCTCGTCCTGCCGCGCGATCGCGCCGGCCAGCTCGGCGACCGGCGCGGCGAGGGCGCGGGCGGCGACCATGGGGCCGATGTCCTTCACGGTGATGAGGCGCTCGAAGAACTCCTTCTCGAGGTCGGAGGTGAAGCCGATCAGGACGGGCCGCGGCTGGTCGCGCGTGGCGTGGTAGTAGATGACCAGCGACAGCTCGCTCGCCTTGTCGCCCGCCGCGGCGGTCACCCCCTCGAGCTGGCGCAGCGCGAGGGGCGGCAGGAAGACCTCGTAGCCGACGCCGCCCGCCTCGAGGACGATCCGGTCCTCGAGCTTGCGCCGCACCACGCCCGTGAGCGTGGCGATCACCTCATCGGCCCCCCGAGGCGCAGGTAGCCCGTGAGCGCGAGCGCGAGCGCGTCGGCGACGTGCGAGGGCCGGGGGAGCGCCTCGAGCCGCAGGATGCGGCGCACCGACTCCTGGACCTGCTCCTTGGACGCCGCGCCGTTGGCGGTGATCGCGCGCTTGACCTCGGCGGGCGCCAGCGCGCGCACCTCCACGCCGTGCTGGCGCGCGGCCAGGCAGACGACGCCCCGGGCGTGCGCCATGAGCAGCGCCGTGCGGGGGAACTTGTACTCCGCGTAGAGGTCCTCGAGGACGAGGTGGGCGGGCGCGTGCCGCGCGAGCAGCTCCGAGACGCCCTCGTAGATGACGAGCACCCGCTCCTCGAGCGGCGCGTCACGGCCGGTCACGATCACCCCGGTCCCGAGGACGGCCACCCCCGCGGGCGCCGGCTCGATGAGGGCCCAGCCCGTGTCGAGCAGCCCCGGATCGATGCCGAGGACCCGCAGCCCGCTAGGCGGCGGCGATGGCCTCGAGGACCTCGTCGGGGATGTCGTAATTGGCGTAGACGGACTGGACGTCGTCCAACTCCTCCAGCGCCTCGATCAGGCGCAGCACG
>MGBU01000182.1:0-17224 GCA_001790205.1 Candidatus Rokubacteria bacterium GWA2_73_35
AGCGCTTGAAGCTCGGGCACTTGGGCTCGTCGGACCCTGGCACTCCGTTTGCCCGGTCCTCCTCGGCATGAAGAGCTCCGGGGGGCGACGCGCGGCGCTCGGTCTCCTCTCTGTCGCCGCGCTCGTCGGTGGGTACGGGCTCGCCGCCCAGGTCTACGGACAGCCCGAGATCCTCCCGACGCTCGGAGCGCTCCTCGGCGCCTTCCACGGGCTCCTGACGGGCCAGGCCGCCGTGGCCGGCGCGGGCCTCCACGCGCATCACGGCCTCGACCACCTGTCGGGGCTCATCAAGGAAGGCGTCACGCTCCAGGGGGCGCTGCTGGCCAGCACGGCGAGAGTCCTGGTCGGGATGGTCGTGGGCGGCCTGCTCGGCATCCTGACGGGGCTCTGGATGGGATGGAACCGCGCGGCGGCCGAGTATCTGCATCCCGTCTACGTCCTATTCCGATCCGTCCCGCCCCTCGCGCTGATCGCCTACGTGATGCTCTGGCTCGGCCACGCCGAGGCGCACCTGCTCGTGCCGATCGTCTACGCGGTGTTCACGACGGCCGTGATCCCGACCTACCACGGCGCCCGCGACGTGGCGGACATCTACGTGAAGGCCGCGCGGGCCCTCGGCGCCCGCGGCCGGCTCCTGTTCTGGCGGGTGCTCGTGCCGGCGGTCGCGCCCTCGGTCCTGTCCGGGCTGCGCTACGCGCTCCTGATCGCCTGGATGACGACCGTCGGCGTCGAGATGCTGATGGCGAACAACGGCCTCGGCCACCTGATCGTGGGGGGGGGCCTCTGGTCCTCGCGGCTCCAGGTCGCCGTCGATCCGGCCGTGGTGATGGTGGGCATCGTCGGATTGGCCACCGCGGGCGCCGCGATGGACGCGGCCGCGCGCGTGCTCGGCGACCGGCTCATGGGCTGGCGCAAGGCGGCGCGGCGGTGGTAACGGCCGCCGCGTCGGCCCCCGTGAGGCGGGCGCTCGTCGCGCTCGTGGCGCTGGCCCTGCTCTACGGGGTGGTGTCGGAGATCGGCAGCCGGGTGCTTCCCCGCCGCATCTGGATGGCCACGCATTACATCGAGGACGTGGAGCTCACGCCGCGCTACGCCTCGCTCGCCGAGGAGGCGGTCTTCCTCGTCCGCGCGGGGATCTTGCAGGCGAGCGTCCTCGTGAGCAGCGGCCGCGTCCTCGCCGGCGTCCTGCTCGGGGCGGCGGTGGGGCTGCCGCTCGGGCTGGCGATGGGGCGGGCAGCCGGGCTCGAGTCCCTCCTCGGGCCCTGGGTCGCCTTCTTCCGCTTCACGCCCGCCTTCGCGCTGCTTCCGCTCTACGTGCTCTGGTTCGGCTTCGGCGAGGGGCCCCGCGTGGGGCTGATCGCCACGGCCGTCGCGATCGTGACGCTCCACGGCGCCTTCGAGGGGGCGCGGCGCATCCCGCGCGTCTACCTGGACGCGGCCGCCTCGCTGGGCGCCGGGCGCGTCCTGGTGCTCCGCCGGCTCGTGCTCCCGGCGGCGCTGCCCTCCCTCGTCTCGAGCGTGCGCATCGCGACGGCGCTCGCGTGGGTCACGATCGTGGTCGCCGAGCTGATCAAGCCCGCGATGCCGAGCCTCGGCTACCTCCTGGCGCTGGCCGGGGCGTACCCGCGGGTTCCCACGATCGTGGTCGCGATCGCGACGACGGGCGTGCTGGTGCTCGTGTCGGACGTGGCGGTGCTCGTCGCCTACCGGTGGGCGACCCGCTGGATGAGGCGGCGGGTTGGGTAGCGGGCGGGCGCGGCTCCAGGTCGCGGACCTCGCCTACACCTACGAGGGGCGCACGCCGACGCGCGCCCTCGACGGGGTGACCGTCGAGGTGGGCGACGACGAGTTCCTGGCGATCGTGGGGCCGGTCGGCTGCGGCAAGACGACCTTCGTGCGCATCGTGGCCGGGTTCCTTCCGCCCACCCGGGGCACGGCGCTCTGCGACGGCCGCCCGGTCGCCGGGCCGAGCCCCGAGCGCGGGTACGTCTTCCAGGAGGAGGCCATCTTCCCGTGGATGACCGTCCGCCAGAATCTTGAATTCGGCCTCCTGGCCAAGGGAGTCCCGGCGCCGGCGCGGGAGCCGATCGTCGGCGAGCTGCTCGGCCTGATCGGGCTCCAGGGCTACGAGCGGGCGTATCCGGCTGAGCTCTCCACCGGGATGTCGAAGATGGTGGAGGTCGCGCGCGTGCTGGCGACCGACCCCACGCTCCTCCTGCTCGACGAGCCCTTCGGCCCGCTCGACGCGCAGACCCGCGCGCGGATGCAGGAGGCGCTCCACGCCGTGTGGGCGCACCGGCGGCGGACCGTGGTGCTGGTGACGCACGACGTGGAGGAGGCGCTCTGGCTCGCCGACCGCATCGTCGTGTTCTCGCCGAGGCCCGGCCGCGTCCGGGCCGAGGTCAGGGTCGACCTGCCGAGACCCCGCACGCTGGAGACGAGGCTCGCGCCGGCGTTCACGGCGCTCAAGCGCGTGGTCTGGCGGGAGCTCGGCCTGGGCGAGGGGAGCCGCGCGTGAGGCCCGTGCTCCGCGCGCTGCTCCCGACCGCGGCGGCGGTGCTGCTCCTCGCGCTCGGGATCGTCTGGCTCGCCGAGGGACCGGGCGCCACGGCCTCGCCGGCCGACGCCCCCACTCCCGGGACGACGCGGGAGGTCGCGATCCGGGCCCAGGCCTGGGGCTTCCGCCCGAGGGTGGTCCGCGTGGCGCCCGGGGAGACGCTCCGCCTCGCGGGGATCAGCGAGGACATCCAGCACGGCCTCGCCATCAACGACCTCGGCGTGAACCTCCAGCTCCGGGCCGGGCAGGTCGCGCGCTCGCCGGCCGTCACCGTGAACCTCCCCGAGGGCGTCTACACGATCCAGTGCAGCGTGTTCTGCGGCCTCGGCCACGCCTCCATGAAGGCGAAGCTCGTGGTGGGCTCGCCCCGCGCGGCGCCCGGGAGCGGGGCGCCCTGGATCGCCTCGCTCCTCGGCCTGGCGGTGGTGGTCGGCGTCGCGTTCCGCGCGGGCAGGCCCCGCGGATGAGCACGACGCCCGGGGCCGGGCTCGACCGGCGCGAGCTGACGCGGCTCGGGCCGGTCCGCCGCGCCGTCCTGCTTCCCTCGTTCCAGTTCTGGACCGTCCTGCCGACGCTGGCGCTGGTCGTCGTCGTCCTGGTCTCCGCCGCCGTCGGCCTCGAGCACCCGAGCGCCAACTTCGGGACCGTCGTCACCTGGATCGTCTGGTGGGGCGGCCTGCTCGTGTCGTTCGTGCTCGTCGGGCGCGCCTGGTGCCTCGTCTGCCCGATCGGGGCCATCCCCGAGTGGCTCCAGCGACTGAGCCCGTGGTGGGGGTCGCGCTACACGGCCGGTCTCGGCCTGCCGTGGCCGAGACGCCTGCGCAACCTCTGGCTGCCGACCGCGCTGTTCGTGGTCTTCGTGTTCCTCGACAACGGGTACGGGATGTCGAACAGCCCGCGGATGACGGCGGGGCTCATCGCCGTCCTCGCGCTCGGCGCCGCGTGGGTGAGCCTCGTGTTCGAGCGGCGGGCGTTCTGCCGGTACCTCTGCCCGCTGACGGCGTTCATCGGCACCTGCGCCCTGACCTCGGTGTTCGAGCTGCGGCGCCGCGATCCCGCGCCCTGCCGGAACGCCTGCCCGACGAAGGACTGCTACCGCGGCAACGCGCGCCGCTACGGCTGCCCGATGGGGGAGTTTCCCGGCGGAGGCCTGGAGAGCAACCTCCACTGCATTCTCTGCACCGAGTGCGTGAAGAGCTGCCCCCACGACAACATCGCCCTGCGCTGGCGCGCGCCGGGGCGCGACCTCTGGGCGATGTCGCGGCCGCGCCTGGACGGCGCCTGCGCCGCCGCCGTCATCGTGGGGCTGGCGACGGTGGTCCCGCTGCTCGCGCTGGCGTTTCTCCCCGAATTGCGCTCCCTCCTGGCGCGGCTCCTGCCCGCGGGGGTGCCGCCGAACGACCCCCCGCGCCTCGCCGCGGTCGTGCTCGTGTTCGGGGTCGGTCTCGGGGCCACGCTCGGGCTCCTCCACGCCGCGAGCCTGCTCTCGCGGTGGGCGTCGGGCTCCGCGCGGGTGACGACCCGCGCGCTCTTCACGCGCTACGCTTACGCGCTGATCCCGGTCGGGCTCTCGAAGCTTCTGGCGGATCTCCTCGACCACGCCTTCAGGACCTGGGGTGTCCTCTCGAACGTGACGAGCGCGCTGCTGCTCGACTTCCCGTGGAACCGCGTGATGCCCGAGCGGGCGAGCGCGACTGACCTGCTGGGGCCGCTCGCCGTGTACGGGCTCCAGGTCGCGCTGCTCCTCGGCGGGCTCCTCTGGAGCCTGGAGGCGCTGCGCCGGACCGCGCCGGGCCCGGCGGCCGACCGGGCGAGCGGCGTCGCCTCGTTCCTGCCGATCGCGGGACTCGCGCTGGTCCTGACGCTGGCGAGCCTGTGGACCCTGGGCAGCGGCCTGCTCTAGCCGGGCTCCGGCCCGCGGCGCCCACACCGGCGCGCCCGCGGCCGCTCCCGTGGGCGACCGCCGCGGCGGCGCTGGTCCTGGCCGGGCTCACCGGCATCACCGGGCTCGCCTTCCTCGGGAAGATCTCGCTCGGGCCCCCGGCGCCGAGCGGGACGGGAATCGTCTTCTACGTGGTGCCCTACCATTACGGCTACGCGTTCTACGACAGCGGGCTCGTGGAGCGCCAGGCGATCGAGGTGAAGGTGGGAGAGACCGTCACGCTGGTCATCGTGCCGGCCCAGGCGCTGCCGCGGGAGGTCTTCCTCGAGTACAACAAGCGGAGCCTGAAGCTCGCGGTCGGCGGGCTCTCGCCGGGCGACCCGAGGGTCCCGGCGAAGGTCCAGGAGGACCTGGCCCTCGGCAACGTCGAGCACATCATCGGGATCGCCGCCCACCCGGTGTACGTGACGACGAACGTCGCCGCGGTCCTCAACGGCCAGCCCTTCAGGAACGGCGGCCCGGCCACGCTCGCCGAGGCCGTGAGCCAGAAGGACGCCTCGATCCGGTCGGTCACCTTCACGGCCAGACGCGTCGGGGCCTTCGACGTGCTCTGCGTGGACTCGGGGATGGACGGGACCGGCACCTGCGGGTGGGGCCACAAGTGGATGATCGCGAAGGGGGCCTTCGTCGTCCGCCCCTGAGGGTAGTCGGCGGCAAGTGACAAGAGGCTTTCCAGGTTCGACCGCACGGCCCCTAAGCGGCGATTAACAAACGCGTATTCCGGAAGCCCAGTACGTTCGTCCCGGGTTGGCTGAAGAGGAATCATCCAGCCGCACTTCGGGGCGCGAGCGCAAAATAGTCTTGTCCTGCAACGGGTTAGGAGATTCTCCTGCCATGGTACATCGCTTGCTTACCCAACGACTCGACGAGCACTTCGCTCGGGCGTGGGCGCAACCCTGGGGCCGGCCGCGGTGCCGGCCCTCGGGGCCGCCGAGGACCAGGGCTGGCCCGCCATGCGCGTCCTAGTCATCGAGGATGACGAGAACCTCTGCGAGATCTTCCAGGAGTTCCTCGCGGAGATCGGCCACGAGCCGCGCATCGTGCACACGGCCGAGGCCGCGCTCGACGTGTTGCTGGCCGAGCCCCCCGACGTCGTCCTCCTCGACATCTACCTGCCCGGGATGAGCGGGTTCGACTTCCTCAGGCTCCAGACGGTCCGCGAGCTGCGCGTGCCGATCGTGGTGATCTCGGGACGGGTGACGGAGAGCCAGGCTCAGGAGTGCCTCGCGCTCGGGGCGTTCGACTTCCTCGGCAAGCCCGTGGCGCTCGAGCGCCTGGAAGAGGTGCTCGGGTGCTTCGGCCCGAGCGGGCGGACGCCGCCCGGCGCCCGGCCACCGACCGAGCGACGCGGCGCCCCGCGCGCCCCGGTCGCGCTGTCGTTGCGAGTGCACGAGAGCAACGGGCCGGAATGGGACGCGACGTCGGTTGATCTCAGCACCGGCGGCATCAAGGTCCGCTCGAGCGCCGGGCTCAGCCCCGGGCAATCGGCGACGCTCGCGCTCCCACTCCCGGGCGGCGCCGTGCGGCTGGAGATCGCGTCGGTCGTGGTCCGCACCGACCTCGACGGGAGCGCCTTCTACTTCGTCAACGCGAGCGACTGGCAGATCGAGCGCCTCGCCGAGCTGGTCGAGCGCGGGGCGGCGAGCCGGCGAGGGTCGGTGGAGCCGCACCTGCGCATCCTGCACACGATCAGCCGGGCGATCGGCGCGAGCCTCGACGTCGACGAGGTGCTCCGCGTCGCGCTCGACGCGCTCACGCAGGTGACCGGCCACGAGATCGCGAGCCTGCACCTGCTGTCCCCGGACGGCCGGACGCTGCACCTGCGCGGCGACCGCGGGCTGCGCCCGCCGCTCCGCGACGTCAACCGCGAGCTCGCGGTCGGCCAGGGGGTCATCGGGCGGGTCGCGGCGAGCGGCCAGACCGCGTGCCTGCCGGAGGCCGCCGAGGCGCCGGACCTCTTGCCCGCGGCGCGGGCCGTGGTCGCGCGGGAGGGGATCCGCGCGTTCGTCTGCGTGCCGATCCAGAGCCACGGGCGGATCCTCGGCACCCTGTCGCTCGGCCGCCGGACGCGCGCGCGGTTCACGGAGTCGGAGGTCGCGCTCCTCGAGGCCAGCGCGCACCAGATCGGCCTGGCCCTCGAGCACGCGCAGCTCTACTCGGCGACCCGGCGCCAGCTCGAGGACCTCCAGCACGCCGAGAGCCAGCTCGAGGCGTACGAGAAGCTCTCGACCGTCGGGAAGCTCGCCGCGGGCGTGGCGCACGAGATCCGCAACCGCCTGGCGATGATCCTCGGGCAGGCGGAGCTGATGCTGGTCGGCTCGTACGATCCGGAGAAGGCGCGCGAGCGCCTCCGGGTCATCGTCAGGGAGACGTCGCGGGCGGCGGGGATGCTGCAGGACCTCCTGCGCTTCTCGCGCGGCGAGGCGGCGGCGCCCCGGCCGTGCCGGCTCGAGGAGCAGATCGCGTGGGTGCTGGAGCTGAAGGGCCCGGAGCTCGGGCGCTCGCGGGTCGAGGTGACGACCGAGCTCGCGCGCGTCCCGCCCGTCCTGGCGGACGAGGGCGAGATCCAGCAGGTGCTGCTCAACCTGGTCCAGAACGCGCACGAGGCGATGGCCGCCCACGCGGGCGCGCGCCGCCTCACCGTCCGGCTGTCCGAGGCGGATGGGCGGGTGCGCGTCGAGGTCCTCGACACGGGGCCCGGCATCCGGGCGGACGTGCTCCCGCGGATCTTCGGCGCGTTCACGACGACGAAGCCGCCCGGCGAGGGGACCGGGCTCGGGCTCTGGGTGTCCTCCGGCATCGTCGAGCGGCTCGGCGGGTCGCTCCGAGCCGCGAACCGCCCGGACGGCGGCGCCGTGTTCACGCTCGAGCTGCCCTGCCAGCCCCGGGAATCGCCAGGCGCCGCCTAGCGCGGGCCGCCCCGGGCCCGTTTCCCGCGGCGTCCGGCCCCGAAATGTGGCATGCTATCGGGGCCTGGACCCCCTCCATCGGACCGCGTCTCTGGCAGGGGCCTGTCCTTTTCCACGTCCAGCGAGCGTCTGCGCAGGGGGTTCGCGCGGGCGGGCGGCGTCGAGATGGCGACGGCCGAGGCGGCCGGCGCCGCGGTCACGACTGTGAGAGGAGGGCTGCGTGCAAGTGACGGCGTTCTCGACCCCGTCGTGCCCCGAGTGGCGCTGGCGGATCGTCAACTACGCGGGAGAGGTCATCGAGGAGTCGCACGATCGCTTCCCGACGATCTCGGCGGCCGTGGCCTCGGGGACGAAGCGCCTCGTGCAGATGAACGTCGTGGACCGCTCGATGGCCCAGCCCACGTACCGCACAACCTCGCACCTGAGACGCCGATGACGCCGGGGGGGCCGTGCGCGTGCTGAAGGTCGAGGTGTTCGACAACCAGATCGAGGCCGCCCTGAAGACGCTGAAGAAGCAGATGCAGAAGGACGGCACCTTCCAGGAGATGAAGCGCCGCGCCTTCTACGAGAAGCCGTCCGTCAAGCGCAAGCGGAAGCAGGCGCAGGCGCGGAAGAAGCGGCGCCGCGCGCTGCAGCGCTCGCGCTCCTGGGACGACGACTGAAGTCGACGTCGGGGTGAGCGCCCGCCGCTCCCCCCAACACCCCTTGAGGGGATCGCGTGTGCTCGGTTCCTCCACGCCCTCGGAGCCACGGCGGTCGCCGGTGATCGGCGCGTTGCTCCTCACCGTACTCGCGCTCGGCGTTCCCGGCGCCCCCGCCGCGCGGGAGCGCCCGAACGGCGTGCTCCTCGTGGCCCGGCCCGAGCTGACGGATCCGAACTTCGCCGAGACCGTCGTGCTGGTCACGCGCCACGCCCGCGGCGGCGCCGTCGGGGTGATCCTCAACCGTTCGACCGGACGGACGCTCGCCGAGGCGTTCCCGTCCCACGGAGCACTCCGGGGGCGGCGGGACGTCCTCTTCCAGGGCGGTCCCGTCGCGGGGACGACGCCGGTGTTCGTCTTCCGCTCGGCCGTCCGGCCGCCCGAGGCGCTCCCCGTGCTCGAGGACATCTACCTGAGCCTGGATCCCGCGCTGCTCGAGCGCCTGCTCGCCGGCCCTCCGCCGCCCGCGCTCCGGGTGTTCGCCGGCTACGCGGGCTGGGCGCCCGGCCAGCTCGAGGCCGAGATCCACCACGGCGGCTGGCACGTGCTCGACGCCGACCGGGCGACGATCTTCGAGGCCGACCCGGCCACGCTGTGGCGCACGCTCCTGCGCCGCGCCACCTCGCGCTCGGCGCGGGCCGCGCCGGGTATCATGGACGTGGTCCGCTAGGACCAGTGTGCCGTTCTCGAAGTCATGTCAGCCCGTCGCCCGTGGAGTCCGGGCCGACGGGCGCGTGCGCCTGGCGGCCCGTCGTGCCGCGACCGTTGACATGATTCCGTGGACGGAACATCAGGGAGGAGCAGGGCGATGGCGCGCAAGCCCGTCGTGCTCGTGACCGGCGCGAGCGGCGAGATGGGGCACAGCCTGATCCACCGCCTGGCCGACGCCGGGGGCTTCGAGGTGCTGGCCCTCGACGTGCGCCCGCTCCCGCCCGAGCTGGCGCGGCGCTGCGCCGCGACCCTGCAGGGCGACATCCTCGACCGCCATCTGCTCGAGCGGCTCCAGAGCGAGTTCGAGATCGCGATCGTCTTCCACCTGGCGGCGCTGCTCTCCACGCGCGCGGAGTTCGTGCCCGAGACCGCCCACGAGGTCAACGTGCAGGGCACGCTCAACCTGCTGCGACTCGCCCTCGAGGAGGCGCGCTCGCTCGGCCGGCGGGTGACGTTCCTCTTCCCCAGCTCGATCGCGGTCTACGGGCTCCCCGACCTCGCGGCCAAGCGCACGGCGGGGCCCATCGCCGAGCACGAGTGGACGACGCCGGTGACGATGTACGGGTGCAACAAGCTCTACTGCGAGCACCTCGGGCGCTACTTCGCGCGCCACTACCGCCAGCTCGCCGCGCAGGGCGAGCCGAGCGGCGTCGACTTCCGCGCGATCCGCTTCCCGGGGCTCATCTCGGCGTTCACGCTGCCGAGCGGGGGCACGAGCGACTACGCGCCCGAGATGATCCACGCCGCCGCGCAGGGCCGCCCCTACGCCTGCTTCGTGCGCGAGGACACGCGGATCCCGTTCCTGGCGATGCCCGACGCCGTCGAGGCCCTGCTCGCGCTCATGACCGCGCCGGACGACGCCGTGACGGCCCTCGCGTACAACGTCACCGCGTTCAACCCGAGCGCGGGCGAGCTGGCGGGGCTGGTGCGCCGCGCGTTCCCCGCCGCGCGCATCGCGTTCGCGCCGGATCCGCGCCGCCAGGCGATCGTGGACACGTGGCCGGAGGAGGTGGACGACGGGCGGGCGCGCCGCGAGTGGGGCTTCCGGCCCGCGTACGACCTCGAGCGCGCCTTCAACGACTACCTGCTGCCGAACGTGACGCGGCGCTACGCGACGCGCTAGGACGGACGCAGGCGCGTTCCGCGGAGGGGGAGGGCGATGGACGGGACGGTGAGGCAGCGGCTCGCGGCCGAGCTCGACGAGATCCGCGCCGCCGGGCTCTGGAAGGCCGAGCGCGTGCTGGAGGGCCCGCAGGGCGCGGCGGTGGCGGTCGGCGGCCGGAGCGTGCTCAACTTCTGCGCCAACAACTACCTCGGCCTGGCCGACGACCCGCGGCTCGTCCGCGCCGCACAGGACGGGCTCGCGCGCTGGGGGTTCGGGCTCTCGAGCGTGCGCTTCATCTGCGGCACGCAGGCGATCCACAAGGAGCTGGAGGCGGCGATCGCGCGCTTCCTCGGGACCGAGGACGCGATCCTCTACACCTCGTGCTTCGACGCCAACGGCGGCCTGTTCGAGACGCTCCTCGGCGAGGAGGACGCCGTGATCTCCGACGCGCTCAACCACGCGTCGATCATCGACGGCGTCCGCCTCTGCCGCGCCGAGCGGCACCGCTACGCCCACGGCGACATGGGCGAGCTGGAGCGGATCCTCCGGGCCACGCGCGGCGCGCGCACGCGCCTCGTCGCCACCGACGGCGTCTTCTCGATGGACGGCGACGTCGCGCCGCTCGCCGAGATCTGCGCGCTCGCCGAGCGGCACGACGCGCTCGTGATGGTGGACGACAGCCACGCGACCGGCTTCTTCGGCCCGACGGGCCGTGGCACCCCCGAGCACTGCGGCGTCGCCTCCCGCGTGGACGTCGTCACCTCGACGCTCGGCAAGGCCCTCGGCGGCGCGAGCGGCGGGTTCACGACCGGCCGCCGCGAGATCGTCGAGCTGCTGCGCCAGCGCTCGCGGCCCTATCTCTTCTCCAACACGCTCGCGCCCGCGATCGTCGCCGCGTCGCTCGCCTGCCTCGCGCTGCTCTCGGAGACGACGGACCGGCGCGAGCGGCTCGCGGCCAACACGCGGTGGTTCCGCCGCGCGATGACCGACGCCGGCTTCCGCATCCGTCCCGGCGTGCACCCGATCGTGCCGATCCTGCTCGGCGAGGCGCGCCTGGCCCAGCGGGTGGCGGCCGACCTGCTCGAGGAGGGGATCTACGTCGTCGGCTTCGCCTACCCGGTGGTGCCCCAGGGACAGGCGCGGATCCGCGTGCAGGTCAGCGCCGCGCACGAGCCCGCGCACCTCGAGCGCGCCGTCCAGGCGTTCGTCACGGTCGGCCGCGTCCACGGCGTGATATAGTCGGCGCACCCCCGCGATGCTCGACTGGTCCGGCATCTTCCACATCCTGGCGACGCCGTTCCGCGCCGACGGGAGCCTCGACGTGGAGGGGCTCCCGCACCTGGTGGAGTCCGTGCTCGGCACGGGCGTCAGCGGGCTCACCGTCCTCGGGATCGCGGGCGAGGCCCACCGGCTCACCGACGAGGAGCGCCGCGCCGTCGTCAGCGCCGTGGTCAAGGAGGTGCGGGGGCGCGTCCCGGTCGTGGCGGGCGTCTCCGCCCCGGGCACGCACCTCGCGGTCGCGCTCGCGCGGATGGCCGCGGAGCACGGCGCGGCGGCGCTCATGGTGGCGCCGCCCGGCGGCGTCCGGAACCTCGACGCGGTCGCGGAGCACTATCGCGCGGTCGCCGCCGCCGTCGGGCTGCCGCTCGTCGTCCAGGACGAGCCGGTGACGACCCAGGTGACGATGCCGGCGCCGTTCCTCGCGCGGCTCGCGGACGAGATCCCGGCCGTGGAGGCGCTCAAGCTCGAGGAGGCGCCGACGCTGCCGAAGATCTCGCGGCTGCGCGCGCTCCCCGGGCGGCGCGTGGCGATCTTCGGCGGGCTCGGGGGCGTGTACTTCTACGAGGAGCTCGCGCGCGGGGCCGACGGCGCGATGACGGGGTTCCCGTACCCGGAGGCGCTCCGCGCGATCCGCGACGACTTCGTCGCGGGGCGGCGCGACGAGGCGCGGGCGCGCTTCTACCGGTGGCTGCCGCTGATCCGCTACGAGAGCCAGCCGGGCGCCGTGCCCGGCACCTCGCTCGCGATCCGCAAGGAAGTCTTGAGGTTGCGCGGCTGGCTCCGGACGGCGTGCGTGCGCCCGCCCGCTGCCGGCCTGGACCCGGCGACGCTCGAGGAGCTCGGCGAGGTCCTGGCCGCCGTCACGGGCGGGTGAGGGGACGGCCCGCGGTGGGAACGTGCGCGGTCCTCGCGGTCGCCCTGGTCCTCCTGGCCTCTCCGGCCGGCGCCGAGCTCAGGGTGCTCCCCGGGTTCAGCGCGGCGGTCTACGTCACCGGCCAGGGCTTCGACGTGGCCTCCACGCGCGCGGCGCGCGGGCTGCCGTCCACGTCGACGCTCGCCGTGGACCACGCGGGCGCGCTCCTCCTGGCGCGCACGGGGCGCCGCTACCTCGGCGACGAGGTCGATCTGCTCCGCCTCTACCGGATCGCCGCGGGCGGCGCGCGCCTCGCGCCCGGCGACGAGGCGCGCTACGCCTGGGGGCCGCCGCTCTGGAACCCGCAGGTCTCCGCCGGGCGCGCGGGCCGCGAGATCTTCGTCACGACGTTCGAGCGCGACCGGCGGATCGGCGCCGTCTACCGTCTGCTCGACGGGCGCGCCGAGCTGTTCGCGGGCGGCACGCCGCCCCGGGGCGCGGCGCCGCTCCTCGTGCAGCCCGAGGGCGTCGCCGTCGATCGCAGCGGCCGCGTGTACGTCGCCGATCGCGAGCGCGGCGTCGTCGTCCGGTTCGACGCCGCGGGACGCGTGCTCGACACGCGCTGGGCGAGCGTGAGCCGGCCGCGCGTGCTCGCGATGGACGACGCCGACCGCCTGTGGATCGGCGGCGACGGGGGCGCGGAGGCGCCGTGGCAGCGCGGCGAGGGGGAGATCTGGCGCGTGGGCCCGGACGGCGAGGCGCGCCTCGTGCTGCGGGGCCCGATGCCCGCGGGCATCGGGCTCGGCCCGGGCGGACGGCTCTACGTGGCCGACCGCCACGGCGAGCGGATCCTCGTCGTGGACGAGGCGGGCCGCGCGGTCGAGTTCGCGCGGTTCACCGACGGCGACGCGCCGCGGAGCCTCGGCTTCGTGCCGGTCACGCCCGCCACCCGCCAGGCGGGGATCGCGGGGGATCTCCTCGTCGTCACGATCCGCCGCGGGGCGTGGCCGGTCAACGAGGTCGTCCGCATCTCGGGCCCGTTCGACGCGTCGCACGAGTGAGCTCCTGGATCACGAGCGCGACGACGCCGGTGATCCTCCTGCCGGCGGCGATCCGGGGGATGGCGTGCGACTCGCGGCGGTTGGCCCGCCGCGCCTCGCGCCCCAGCCGGTGCCGCGCGGCGTCGGCGCGGGCTCGCTCCAGGGTCTCGCGTGCGAGGCTCGCGAGGATGAAGTCGTGGCCGAGGAAGCTCACGGCGGACAGCAGGCCGCCCGGCGGCTCGCCCCAGCCGGGAGCTCCCCCGAGGCGTGATCGCGGGGAGCCTTGCCCCGGGCGAGCACGCAGAGCCCTTGCAGACCGGGGCTGCGCGCCGGCGCGGCCGTGTGGCGTGGCTGCCCCGCCCCCGCGGGAGCCTTCCCCCGGGCGCGAGCGCCGGTCCGCGCGCGCCCGGCGAGGCCGCACGCCGTGGCGGGCACTTCCGCGACGCGCGCCGCCGCCGCGGGCCCCGCGGACCTCGGCAGGGTTCATGCACGTCCGTGGGGGCAGGGAGCTTGCCGCACCGGGGTGAGCCCGAGGAGGGCGCGGCCATGACGACAGACGCCGGGATCGCCCGGATCCTGGTCCCCACGGACTTCTCCTCCGGCTCGGAGCGCGCCTTCAGCCTGGCGCAGCGGCTCGCCCCGAGCGTCGGCGCCGAGCTGGTGCTGCTGCACGTCCTGCCCGCGACGCCGCTCGACACCGAGCTCAGGATCCAGGACGAGGAGCGCCGGGCGGAGCTGCGCTCGCTCCAGGCCGAGCACCAGCTCGGCATCCCGCGCGCCGACGAGGAAGGCCCGGCGCCACCCGCGGCGCGCGTCTTCGCCGGACCCCTCACGGGCGAGCGGGTGCGCGACTTCTCCGCCGCGGGGCGCGAGTGGGCCAGGCAGCTCGAGGAGTGGGCCGACGCCGGCCGCGCGAGCGGCTGCCGGGTGCGCACGCTCCTGCGTGTCGGCGTGCCCTACCGCGAGGTCGTCGCCGCGGCGACGGAGGAGCGCGCGGACCTCGTGCTCCTCGCCACGCACGGGCGCGGCGAGATCCATCGCCTCCTCGTCGGGAGCGTCGCCGACCGCGTGATCCGCCTGGCGCCCTGCCCGGTGCTGACCGTCAAGGGGGCGTGAGCCGCCCGCGGATCTCGCCGTCGTGCTCGCCGAGGTGAGGCGCCCGGCGGCGGATCGGCGGGCGCTCGCCGTCGAAGGACAGCGGGAGCCCGAGCAGCTCGAGCCCGAGATCGGGCACGGCCTGGAGCATCCCCGTCGCGGCGGTCTGCGGCTCGGCCAGCACCTCGGCGAGGTTCTGGATCGGCGCGCACGGCACGCCCGCCTGCTCCAGGCGCTCGAGCCACTCCGCCTTCGTGCGGGTCTTCATTATTGCCTCGATCTCGGGGATCAGCGCCGCGCGGTTCGCGACACGCGCGGCGTTCGTCGTGAAGCGCGGGTCCTCGGCCCACTCGGGCCGCCCGAGCGCCCGGGCGAGCTTGATGAAGAGCCGGTCGTTGGCCGCGGCGACGATCAGGGGGCCGTCCTTCGCCTCGAAGGCCTGGAAGACCACCAGCCGCCGGCTGCCGCTCCGGTGGGGCACGGGGAGCTCGCCGGTGATCCGGTACGAGGCGTGGTGGCCGGTGAGCCACGCCAGCGCGGTCTCGAAGAGCGAGGCGTCCACCACGCCGCCGCGCCCCGTCTGCTGGCGGCGCACCAGCGCCGCGAGCGTCCCGAGCGCCGCCCACATCCCGGTGCCGTAGTCGAGGATCGACGTGCCGATGCGCGTCGGCGGGCCCCCCTCGTCGCCGTTGACGGTCATCAGCCCGGCGAAGGCCTGGACCATCGGCTCGTAGCCGGGCCGGAGACTGAGCGGCCCCGTCCGCCCGAACGCCGAGAGCGCGCAGTAGACGAGCCGCGGGTGCCTGGCGAGCAGCGCGTCCGGGCCGAGCCCGAGCGCCTCGAGGACGCCCGGCCGCAGGTTCTCGACGAGGACGTCGGCGTCGTCGAGGTAGGTCGTGAGCCAGGCGACCTCGGCGGGGTCCTTGAGGTCGAGCGTGATCGACCGCTTGTCGCGGTTCATCGTGAGGAACGCGGGCGAGGTGCCCCGCCAGAACGGCGGGCCCCAGCCGCGCGCGTCGTCGCCGCCGTCCGGGCGCTCCACCTTGACGACGTCGGCCCCGAGGGCGGCCAGGATCGCCCCGGCGTAGGGCCCCGCGAGGTTCTGGGCGATCTCGACCACCTTGATTCCCTCGAGCGGCAGCATCGTTCCCTCCGTGTCGGTCATGGTACCGTAGCGTCGATCCATCATGCTGCGCTACGGCCACGCCGCGCCCGACTTCCGCCTGCCGTCGACCGGCGGGGGCGACGTCGCGCTCGGCGACTTCCGCGGGCGCGCCGACGTGGTGCTGGTCTTCTACTGCTACGACTGGGGCAACATCTGAACGCCCGAGCTCGGCGACCTCGGGCAGGTCGCGGGCGAGATCGAGGGTCGCGGCGCGGTGGTCCTCGGGATCAGCGGCGACAGTCCGTTCTGCCACGCCGCGTTCGCGCGGGCGCGGGGCCTGCCGTTCCCGCTCCTCGCCGACGTCCACCGCGCGGCCATCCGCGCCTTCCACGTGCTCGACGAGGCGCGCAACGTGGCCTATCGCTCGACGTTCGTCGTCGACCGCGAGGGGGTGCTCCGCTGGGGCCAGGCGGGCGACCGGCAGATGGTGCGCGACGGCCGCGAGATCCTGCGCGTCCTCGACCGGATCGCCGCCCTGCGCCGGGCGGGGTAGAGTCGCCGGTATGAGTGGGGCGTCCCGGGAGGTCTGCCGGCGGCTCGCCGCGAGTATCGAGACCGTCATGAAGGGACAGTCGGCGGCGGTCCGCAAGCTCCTGGCGGCCGTCGCCAGCGGCGGGCACGTCCTGCTCGAGGACTACCCGGGCACGGGCAAGACCACGCTCGCCAAGGCGCTCGCCCGCTCGATCGGGGCCCGGTTCAAGCGCATCCAGTTCACGCCCGACCTGCTGCCCTCGGACATCCTCGGCGTGTCCGTCTACGACCAGCGCGACCACGCCTTCCACTTCCACGAGGGCCCGGTCTTCACGAACATCCTGCTCGCCGACGAGATCAACCGCGCCTCGCCGCGGACGCAGTCGGCGCTGCTCGAGGCGATGGCCGAGGGGCAGGTCTCGATCGAGGGCCAGTCCTACCCGCTCGAGGAGCTGTTCTTCGTCATCGCGACGCAGAACCCGGTCGAGTTCCGCGGCACGTACCCGCTGCCCGAGGCGCAGATGGACCGCTTCGCGCTGCAGTTCAGCCTCGGCTACGTCGCGCCCGAGGAGGAGGTGGCCATCCTCTCGGCGCAGGCGCGGCGGCACCCGATCGACGACGTGACGCCCTGCGTGTCCCTGCAGGACGTGCTCGCCGTGCGGGCGAGCGTGGCCGAGGTGCGGATGAGCGACGAGCTCAAGCGCTACGTCGTCGACCTCGTCGGCGCGACGCGCGCGGCCGAGGGCGTGCAGCTCGGCGCGAGCCCGCGCGCCTCGCTCGCGCTCATGAAAGCCGCCCAGGCGCTCGCCCTGCTCGAGGGGCGCGAGTTCGTGATCCCGGAGGACGTCCAGGAGATCGCCGTGCCGGTCGTCGCCCACCGCATGGTCGTCGACCCCCAGGCGCGCTTCGCGGGCGTCACCACGGCCTCGGTCGTCGAGGAGATCCTCAAGAAGGTCCCGGTGCCCGTCTAGCGGCGCGCCATGCGGCGGCTCTGGTACCGCTGGTTCCGGTCGGTGTCCTCGCTCCAGCACCGGCTCGGCCGGCGGCTCACGCCCGCCGGGCGGCTCGCGCTCGCGGTGCTCGGGGCGGCCGCGGTCGTCGGGCTCGACACCAACCGCACGCTCGGCTCGCAGGTCCTCGCCCTCGTCGGCGCGCTGCTCGCGCTCGCCGCGGCGGCGAGCGTGGGCTTCCGCGTGCGGCTCCGGGCGCGCCGCGTCCTGCCGCGCTTCGCCACCGCGGGCCAGCCGGTCGTGTACCGCGTCGTGCTCGAGAGCGAGAGCGACGCGCGCCAGGACGGCCTCGTCCTGCTCGACGACCTGGCCGACCCCCGCCCGTCCTTCGAGGAATTCGCGCGCGCGCGCGAGCCCGGCGAGGAGCGGCGCAACTGGTTCGAC
>MGBU01000182.1:17247-20104 GCA_001790205.1 Candidatus Rokubacteria bacterium GWA2_73_35
GATGTGGCTCGTCGCGCGGAACCGCGGCGCCTCGATCCCGCGCCGCCCGGTGCCGCCGATCCCGCCGCGGGCCGAGGTGGAAGTCCGGCTCGAGATCACCCCGACGCGCCGCGGCCGGCTCCGGTTCGCCTCCGTCACGCTCGCGCGCCCCGACCCGCTCGGGCTCGTGCAGGCGCTCCGCCGGCTGCCGCTGCCGCAGTCGCTGATCGTGCTGCCGCGGCGCTACCCGGTGCCCGACCTCGGCCTGCCGGGCACCCGCAAGTACCAGCCCGGCGGCGTCGCGCTGGCGTCGTCGGTCGGCGACTCGGAGGAGTTCGTCGCGCTGCGCGACTACCGCCCGGGCGATCCGCTGCGGCGCATCCACTGGAAGAGCTGGGCCCGCGTCGGCAAGCCCGTCGCCAAGGAGTACCTGGACGAGTTCTTCGTGCGCCACGCGCTCGTGCTCGACACGTTCGGCGCCGCCGACGGCGACCCGGCGTTCGAGGAGGCGGTCTCCGTCGCCGCGTCGATCGCGGTCTCGATCGACACGCAGGAGTCGCTGCTCGACCTCATGTTCGTGGGGCCCGAGGCGTACTGCTTCACGGCCGGGCGCGGGCTCGGCCACACGGACCGGATGCTCGAGGTGCTGGCGAGCGTCGGCGTGTGCCGCGACCGGCCGTTCGCGGCGCTCCACCACGCGGTCCTCGAGCGCCTCGGCACGCTGAGCGGCTGCGTGTGCGTGCTGCTCGCGTGGGACGCGCCGCGCCGCGCGCTGATCGGCGCCCTGCGGGCGCTCGGGACGCCCACGCGGGTGTTCGTCGTGACGGCGCCGGACGCGGCCGTGCCGGGACTCCCGGCCGACGCGCGCCACCTGGTCGCGGGGCGGATCCGCGAGGGGCTCCTGGCCCCGTGAGCACGCCGCCGCTCCTGCTCGGCGCTGCGCTGGCGTTCTGGGGCTGGCAGACCGGCCTCGTCCTCTTCGGCCTCGCCGTCGCGACGCTCCTCGAGGGCGCGCGCGTCGTCACGTGGCGGCTCGAGCTGTCGCGGAGCGACTTCGACCGCGTCGCCGATCTCTGCGCCATCCTCTTCCTCGGCGGCGCCGTCTACCTCGTCGCGACGACGGGCGTGGGGCGGACGGCCGTGGCCGGGCCGCGGGCGCTCACGATCCTGTTCGAGTGGCTGCCGCTGCTGCTGGCGCCCCTGATCGCCTGCCAGGCCTACAGCGTGGAGGGCCGCGTGCCGCTCACCGCGTTCTTCTGGGCGCTCCGGCGGCGGGCCCGGCGCGACCCGGCGGCGCCGCCCGGCGCGCTGGACCTCGCGTACCCCTACCTTGCCCTGGTCGTGCTCGCGACGAGCGCGGCGAACGTGCGCACGCCCGCGTTCTACGTCGGGCTCACGGCGCTCGTCGGCTGGGCGCTCTGGCCCGCGCGCTCGCGGCGCTTCTCGCTCGCCTGCTGGGCCGCGCTCCTCGTCGCGGGGGCGGCGCTCGGCTGGGGCGGCCAGGCGGCGCTCCACCGTCTGCAGACCGCCGTCGAGGAGCGGGTCTTCGAGTACCTCTTCAGCCTGGTGCGCCGGGACGTCGACCCGTTCCGGAGCACGACCGCGATCGGGCAGCTCGGCGAGCTGAAGCTCTCCGAGCGCATCGTGCTGCGCGTCGACCCCGGGCCCGGCGTCCGGGTGCCGCTGCTGCTGCGCGAGGCGAGCTACGACCTCTACAACTCACCGGCGTGGTTCGCGTCGGCCGCCGGGTTCGTGCCGATCCAGCCGGAGCCCGACGGCGAGACGTGGCGGCTCGGCGGCGAGGACCGGGCCGGGCGCACGGTCGCGATCGCCGCGTACCTCGCCCGCGGCCGCGGCGTCCTGACGCTGCCGAACGGCGCCTACCGGCTCGACCGGCTCGCCGCCGTCAGCGTGAGCCGGAACCGGCTCGGCGCCGTGAAGGTCGACGAGGGCCTCGGCCTGGTCGGCTACGGCGTCCGCTTCGAGCCGGCGGCCTCGCTCGACGCGCCGCCGACCGCGGCGGACACGGGCGTGCCGGCCCGCGAGGCGGCGGTCCTCGGCCGGATCGCCGCCGAGCTGCGCCTCGCCGCGCTCCCGCCCGCCGACGCCGTGCACGCGGTGGAGGACTGGTTCCGGCGGAACTTCCGCTACTCGCTCTATCGGCGCGCCGCCCCGTCCGACGTCTCCCCGCTCGAGCAGTTCCTGCTCGAGACGCGCGCGGGCCACTGCGAGTACTTCGGGACGGCGACCGTCCTGCTCCTGCGCGCGGCGGGGATCCCGGCGCGCTACGCCGTCGGCTACTCCGTGCAGGAGTGGAGCCGGCTCGAGCGCCGCTACGTCGTGCGGCAGCGCCACGCGCACGCGTGGGCGCTCGTGTGGGTCGGCGGCGCGTGGCGGGACGTGGACACGACGCCGCCCGTCTGGGTGGACGAGGAGGCGTCGGGCTCGCTCCTCGGGCCGGCGGCCGACCTCTGGGCGTGGGCGCAGTACGGCTTCGCGCGGTGGCGCTGGGGCGAGGGCGGCGACTGGATCGGGCCCTCCCTCGGCTGGCTGCTGCTCCCGCTGCTCCTGCTGCTCGCCTGGCGCCTGCGGGCGCGCCGGCGCGTCGACCGGCGCGGCCCGGCGGCGCCGGCGCCCGCGGCGGCGCCCCCACGGCCCGGCGGCGACTCGGAGTTCTACCTCGTCGCCCGGGCGCTCGCGGCGGCGGGGCGCGAGCGGCGGCCGTCCGAGCCGGCGTCGGCCTGGGTCGAGCGCCTCCACGAGGACGCGCTGCGGCCGCTCGTCGGCCTGCACTACCGGTACCGGTTCGACCCCGCGGGGATCAGCGCGGGCGAGCGCGAGGCGCTGCGCGCCGCGGCGCGGGCGTGGCTCGCCGAGC
>MGBU01000182.1:20145-22102 GCA_001790205.1 Candidatus Rokubacteria bacterium GWA2_73_35
CGCGCGTCCGGAGTCTAATCGGGCGCATGACCCGGGGCGTCGTCAGGACCCGCGACGGGATCCGCATCCACTACCGCCGGCTCGGACGCGGGCCGGGGCTCGTGCTCCTGCACGGCTACCCCCAGACCGGCCACATGTGGCGCAAGGTGATGCCGGCGCTGGCCGCGCGGTTCACGGTCCTGGCGCCCGACCTCCGTGGCTACGGCGACTCGGACCGGCCCGCGTCGGGCTACGACAAGCGCACGATGGCCGCCGATGTCGCGGACGTGATCGAGGCGCTCGGGCTCGCGCCCGTGGTCCTCGTGGGCCACGACCGCGGGGCGCGCGTCGCCCACCGGCTGGCGCTCGACCACCCGGGGCTGCTCACGCGCCTCGTGCTCCTCGACATCGCGCCGACGTACGACGTCTTCGAGCGCACCGACCACGTGAGCGCGCGCGGGCGCTGGCCGGCGGCGCGCGTCCGGAGTCTAATCGGGCGCATGACCCGGGGCGTCGTCAGGACCCGCGACGGGATCCGCATCCACTACCGCCGGCTCGGACGCGGGCCGGGGCTCGTGCTCCTGCACGGCTACCCCCAGACCGGCCACATGTGGCGCAAGGTGATGCCGGCGCTGGCCGCGCGGTTCACGGTCCTGGCGCCCGACCTCCGTGGCTACGGCGACTCGGACCGGCCCGCGTCGGGCTACGACAAGCGCACGATGGCCGCCGATGTCGCGGACGTGATCGAGGCGCTCGGGCTCGCGCCCGTGGTCCTCGTGGGCCACGACCGCGGGGCGCGCGTCGCCCACCGGCTGGCGCTCGACCACCCGGGGCTGCTCACGCGCCTCGTGCTCCTCGACATCGCGCCGACGTACGACGTCTTCGAGCGCACCGACCACGTGAGCGCGCGCGGGCGCTGGCACTGGTTCTTCCACCAGGTGCCGGACCTGCCTGAGGCGCTCACCGCCGGGCGCGAGGACGTGTACCTCCGCTACCTCTACCGCGCCTGGGCGTGGAACCCGGCCGCGATCGAGGAGGAGGCGGTCCAGGAGTACCTGCGCTGCTTCCGCCAGCCGGGCGCGATGCGCGCCGGCTTCGAGGACTACCGCGCCGCGGCGACGCTGGACCTCGCGCACGACGCCGCCGACCGCGACCGGAAGATCGGCGTGCCGACCCTCGTCCTCTGGGGCGGAAGCGGCCGGGCGCCGCAGGCCGCGGACATGCTCGGCGTCTGGCGCGCGCGGTGCGGCGGGCCCCTCACGGGGCACGCGGTGCCCGACTGCGGCCACTTCATCCCGGAGGAGCAGCCCGAGGCCGTGATCGAGGCGGTCCTCGCGTTCGCCGGCGGGGAGGGCGCGTAGCGTGCGGCGCCGGCGCGCCCGCCTCACCCGGGCCGAGACGCGGCTGCTCGCGCACGAGCGCGTTTGCCGCGTCGCGACGGCCGGCGCCGGGGGGATGCCGCACGCCGTGCCCGTGTGCCACGTCCTCGCGGGCGGCAAGCTCTACTTCGCCTCCGGCCGCAACGGCCGCAAGGCGCTGAACCTGGCGGCGAACCCGCGCGTGGCGCTCGCGGTGGACCTCTACACGGAGGACTGGGCCCACCTCAAGGGCGTGATGGTGCAGGGGCGGGCGCGGCTGATCGCGCGCGGGCCCGCCTTCCGGCGCGTCCGCACGCTGCTCTACCGCAAGTACCCGCAGTACGCGCGCGAGGCCGCGCTGGCGCCGTCCGACTCCGTCGTCGTCGAGGTGACGCCGACGCACGTGCTGAGCTGGGGCCTGCGCTAGCTTAGCTCTGACTGGGCGCAGCGCTTTCTGCGTCGCTTCGCCCAGTTCCTTGGGTCGTATCACTCAGTTGTGCTGTCAGGCGCCGCGAGTTGCACCAGTTTGGTGCATGTGCACCAAACTGGTGCACCGGGAAACGGCCAATAAGACCGTGGCTTGCCGCGAACTCGGGGCGCACTGCCCTGATTTCAGGGCA
>MGBU01000183.1 GCA_001790205.1 Candidatus Rokubacteria bacterium GWA2_73_35
AGGACGCTTCGGCCCTTCTCTACGGGAATGTCAGCCGGCCGCGCTGCGATGACAACGATCCCGAGCAGACCACTGCCAAAGACCATGAGCCCGAACACTCGACCGTGGCGCACCGCGGGACCTCTACGATGTTGCGTCGATGGCAGGCGGACGCTTTGCGTATGACGCTGACCTCTTCCGTCCGTTGTTCGTCGCGTTGAGCGGTGTGCTGGACCGCGCGGTGACCGCCTACGCGGTCCCGCACCGTCCCACGCTGAGTCAGGCCGAGCTCGAGGAGCAGCTGACCCCGGTGCTCAGACGCGGCGAGCACCCGAACCAGGCAGCCCTGACAGCGTCGATCACGCCTCTCGTGTCGAGCCTCGTGACGCTTTCTGAGGAGGAACGGGAGTACGTCGAGCAAATCCAGTGGGGCGAGTTCCATCCCGAGCTGGTCGTCAAGAATCGGCCGGAGCTCCTGGAGCAGGTCCGGCGGCATCCCGGTCTGCTCTGGAAAGTGGAGAATGGGAGGCGCAGAGCGCGGCGCTGAGAGGACTCAAACTGCCGTTTGATCCTCGCAGGCAAGTCGACCGATACCCGGAGTCAGCGTCTCCAGGGGGCGGCGCGAAGGACCTCGACCAGCTCGCGCAGGTGAGCCTCGAGCCGGTCGAGCCGCTCGGGGGCGCCGTCGAGGCGGGCCGCGAGCCCCATGGCCTCCAGCTCGGCCGCCGCGCGCTGCACGGCCGCGGCCTTGAAGAAGGCCACGGCGCCGTTCAGGCTGTGGGCCACGCTGAACGTCTCCCCGGTGTCACCACTCGAGACCGCGGCCCGGAGCCGGCCGATCCAGCCCGGCACCTCCTCGACGAAGGTGTCGGCCAGCTCGTCGAGCAGCTCGCGGTCGTCGCCGGCGTTTCGCAGCAGATCCTTCATGTCGAGGACGAGCGCCTGGTCGTTCATTGTGTGGCTACCTCCCGTGGTCGGTCGGCACGGACCGCGGCGTCGTGGCCGGCCGTCGCCAGCAGGTCCCGCGGCTCTGCCCCGTTCGTCGAGGCGCCCGGGAGCCAGCGGTCAAGGATCGTGGCCAGATCGCCCGGCCTGATCGGCTTGCTCAGGTGGTCGTCCATGCCTGCGGCCAGGCAGCGCTCGCGATCCGACGCCATCGCGCTGGCCGTCAGCGCGATGATCGGCACGTGGCGGCCCGTGTCGGCCTCGGCCGCGCGGATTGCCGCCGTGGCCTCGAATCCGTCCATGACCGGCATCTGGCAGTCCATCAGGATGACGTCGTACCGGACGCGCGCCGCGGCCTCCACCGCCTGGGCGCCGTCGCCCACGATGTCGGCCCGACAGCCGGCCTTCTCGAGCAGGCGGGCGATCAGCTTCTTGTTGACCGCGTTGTCCTCGGCCGCGAGGACACGACCCCGGCTCTGCGGCGAGGCGCCGGCGTCCAGGGACGGCCGCGGAGCGACCGGGATGGCCCGCTCCCGGGGCCCCGCCAGTGACGGGCCCAGGGCCTCGAGGAGACTCTCGAGGAGCCGCTGAGGTCGAACCGGCTTGGGCAGGCATGCCGTGATGCCCGCCTCCCGGGCGGCGGCGCTCACCCCGGGCTGGATCCAGGACGTCAGGAGCACCATGGGCACCGCCGCGAGCCGCGCGTCGGCGCGCACGGCGTGGGCCACCTCCACGCCGCTCATGCCGGGCATCTGCATGTCGAGCAGCAGGATGCCGTACGGCGTGCCCGTGGCGGCGCGGGCCCGGAGCCGGTCCAACCCGGCCGGCCCGTCGTGCGCCTCGTCCACCAGCATGCCCCACGCCTCGAGCTGCGCCCGGAGGATCCGTCGGTTGGTGGCGTTGTCGTCGACGACGAGGGCGCGGAGGCCGCGGAGGGCCTCCGGCGGGCGGGACGTCGGCGCCGTCACGGCCTCGGCCCGGGCGAGGGGCAGCGTGAACCAGAAGGTGCTGCCCCGGCCCGCCTCGCTGTTCACGCCGAGCTGACCGCCCATCAGGCCGACCAGCCGCTGGCAGATGGCGAGCCCGAGCCCGGTGCCCCCGAACCGGCGCGTCGTGGAGCTGTCGGCCTGGCTGAAGGCCTGGAACAGGCGGCCCTGCACCTCCGGCGGAATCCCGATGCCGGTGTCGCGGACTTCCACTCTCACCGTGCAGGCGTCGGCGTGCTCTTCCACCACGCCCACCGACGCCACGACCTCGCCGCGCTCGGTGAACTTGATGGCGTTGGCGATGAGATTCGTGACGACCTGGCGGATCCGGCCCGGGTCGCCCCGGAGCGCCGCCGGGACCGCAGGGGCCACCGCGCACAGCAGCTCGACGCCCTTGCTCTGCGCCCGCTCGGCCAGCAGCTCGACGACCTCCTGGAGGTCGGCGCGGAGGTCGAAGCCCACGCTCTCCAGCTCCAGGCGTCCGGCCTCGATCTTCGAGAAGTCGAGGATGTCGTTGAGGATGGAGAGCAGCGCGTTCGCCGAGTTCTGGACCGTGTCGGCGTACTCGCGCTGCTCGGCGCTCAGCGGCGTCTCCAGGAGCAGCCCCGTCATCCCGATCACGCCGTTCATGGGCGTGCGGATCTCGTGACTCATCATGGCCAGGAACTCGGCTTTGGCGCGCGCGCCCGCTTCCGCCTCCTCCCGGGCCTGGCGCAGCTCGGCGTCACGCGCCTGGATCTCGCCCAGCATGGCGTTGAACCCCTCGACGAGGTCGCCGACCTCGTCGGCCGAGCGGCGCTCGGCCCGGAGCGTGTAGTCCGCCCGGCGGCGCACCTGGTCGGTCAGCCTCGCCAGCTCGAGCAGGGGCCGGGCGAGCACGCGCGCCAGCATCAGCGACAGCACGACGCTCGCCAGGATCGCCACGCCGACGAGCCCGGCCATCTGGACGAGCTTCCGGTTCGCTTCCAGGCGTACCGCGCCGATCGACGCGTTGGTCGCGCGGCGGGACTCGTCGGTCAGCGTCGCGAAGCTCCGGCTCACGTCCGCGTAGCGCGTGTTGGCGGCTCTCATGAAGCCACGCGCCAGGTGGGGGGCCGCGGCCGACCGGTCGATCGCGGTGGTGACGTCGTGCACGTAGGTCTGGAGCTCGGCGACCAGCACGGTGTGCGGGAGCGTTTCGTCGGGGCCGAGCGCATAGGCGGCCGGCAGACCCTCCAGCTTCTCGGACAGCTCCCGGACGGTGTCGAGCAGCGGCTGGCCCCTGTCGTAGATCTGCTCTTCGGTCAGGCCCTGGTCCGCGTCCGACAGGAGATCGTAGATGGCCGCGTGGGTCCTGGACAGCTCGTCGAACAGCGCTGTGAGCTGGTGGCCCTTGTGCAGGTCCTTCTCGGAGAGCTGCTCGAGCAGGCGGCGTTGCGAGCGCAGGATGTCCAGCCCGGTCAGGGAGAGCAGCACCGCGAAGGCGACGCAGATCGCCGGAAAGACGAGGAACTTGGTCCGAATGGGGACCCTCATCGCGCCGCCGCCGTTCCGCGTGCCCGGCGGGCCCAGTCTTCACCGCGCACCTCGCCGACGTAGGCGAAGCTCCCGTCGGGAGAGGGTTGGAACACGTGGGCGTCGCCCTCGACCTTTGGCCAGATGCCGGTGGCCTCCTTGAGGTGGGCGTTGTGGCCGACGAGGACGGTGTTGGTCCCGGCCGCCGGGGGCGTGCTCAGCATGCGTCGGAGCCCGACGCGCTGGCGCGCGCGCTCCTCCCGGTCCATTCCCATCGTGAAGTACAGGGCCCGGGACACCTCGCGCCGACCGAACGCCAGCGTCGCCGTCTCGGTCGACCGGCAATAGGGGCTGCTGACGACCCGGCCGACCGGGATCCCCAGGGTCGCGAAGGCCGCGCCGATCTCGCGCGCGAGGCGGCGGCCGTCGGCCGACAGGTTCCGCTGCGTCTCGCAGCGCTGGAAGTCGGGATAATCGGCGTCCACCTGGTTCTTGTCCGTCGTGGCGTGCTGGACGTAGACGACGTATCCGCCCCGGCGCAGGACGTCGACCAGCTCTCTCCCCCGGAGGACGGGGCGGGCAGGGGGATCCGCGGCGACAGCGAGGGACGCTCCGAAGGCGGACACCAGTTGCAGGCACAACGCGATGACGATTGCCTTTCGCCCGATACCACCCACGAGCACCCTCCCCTGGGGACCCAACGTCGGTTTCGGCCATCCCCCGGCCACCAGGGAAGAGCATCTCCAGTGCCATGACACTCAGGAGGGTGAATCGACTTGTGAAATCAGCAGCTTCGGATGGCTTCTCGTCTCGGCTCGATTCCTGGAAATTGTCGGGGTTGACAGACCAGTCCGCATTCGACTGGATCATCTCGGGCCGGCAGAGACCTCTCGCGCATTCTATGGAGCCACGACGGGGACACGATCCCGGCCCGCGGCGCGTCCGCGCTAGGGTTGCTGCTCCGGGCGGCTGAGGCGGCTGCACCATTGCGCGCCCGGGGGGCCGGCGCCATCGTGGAAGCGGTGGTGGTGGCCGCCGAAAGAAGGTGACGCGATGGAGTGGCTGGTCACGATCCTGACCGGGCTCGCGCTCCTGGTGCTCCTCGCCCCGCTGCTCTCGCTGTTCCTGACGTTCTTCGTCCTCGTGCCGCTGGCGCACCTGCTCCCGCACCCGGCGATGGTCGCCCGCGCTTCCTTCACCTGCCCGTTCTCGAGGCGGCAGGTGAGCGCGGCGTTCCTGACCTCACCGGGATCGCGGGCGCCCTCGGACGTCCTGTCGTGCTCGCTGTTCGGCGACGGCGAGGTCCGGTGCAAGAAGGGGTGTCTCGACCTCACCGAGAGCCTGTGGGAGAGGCGCCCGGTCGTCGCCCGCTACGCGCTGCTGGCTGACGGCGAGGCCTTCCGGGCCTGAGCGGCGGAGGTCGGCGGGGCGGCCCGCGCCCCGCCGACCGAGCGCGCCCCGCGCGGGGCGCGCGCTAGGCTCGGGTCTTCGGCGGGGCGAGGCGGGCGGGGCAGCTCTTGTGGTACCACGTGGAGCCGAGCTTCACGTGGTTGCCGTTCTTCCTGATCCTGCGCTTGCACTTCGGACACGTTCCCATCCGGGACTCCTTCGGCGATCGCGATGTGACGCTCGGCTATTATAGCAGGCGCCGAGGGAGGGCCTGTGGAGGACTGCCTGTTCTGCCGCATCGTCGCCCGGGAGAGCCCGGCCGACGTCGAGTACGAGGACGACGCGGTCGTGGCCTTCCGCGACATCTACCCGAAGGCGCCGGTGCACCTGCTCATCGTGCCGAAGCGCCACATCCCGTCGGTGATGGCGATGGAGCCGGGCGACGCCGAGGCGGTCGGGCGCTGCATCCTGGCGGCGCGCAAGCTCGGCGAGGCGGGGGGGTTCGCCGAGCGCGGCTACCGGCTGCGCCTGAACTGCGGCCCCGAGGGCGGCCAGGTCGTCTACCACGTGCACGTCCACTTCCTCGCCGGCGGCCGGGCGCGCGGTGCCTAGCCACCTCATCGACTTCCAGCTCTTCGGCGATCAGTTCTCGACGGGCGAGATGCGCGCCGTGTTCGACGAGCGCGCGATGCTCCAGCGCTGGCTCGACGTCGAGGTCGCGCTCGCCGCCGCCCAGGCCGAGCTCGGGCTGATCCCCGCCGAGGCGGCAGAGGCGATCGCCCGCGCGGCCCGGGTGGACACGCTCGACCTGGAGGCCGTCCGGCGCGACCTCGCCGTCACCGCGCACCCGATCGTGCCGCTCGTCCGCGAGCTCGGACGCGCCGCCGGCGACGGCGGGCGCTGGGTCCACTGGGGTGCGACGACGCAGGACATCATCGACACGGGGATGGTGCTCCAGCTCCGCGCGGCGCACTCGATCCTGCGGCGCGACACGGTCACGCTCGTGCTGGAGCTGGCGGACCTCGCCGAGCTGCACCGCGACACGCTCATGGCGGGCCGCACG
>MGBU01000184.1 GCA_001790205.1 Candidatus Rokubacteria bacterium GWA2_73_35
GCGGCGGTTCATGTGCGGTCCAGCTCCTTCTCCCGGCGCGCGAGGCGGCGCCAGTAGACGAACAGCGCGACGGCCGCGAGACCGTACGCGAACAGGACGTAGCCCCAGTGGTCGGGCATCAGGCGGACGCCTCCTGCTCCCGGCGGAGGATGCGCACGCGCTTGGCCAGGAAGTACGCGTAGAGGAGCGCGTGGGCGAGGACGTTCACGAGCAGCGCCGCCAGGATCGCGGACGCGATCGTCGGCGTGCCCGGCTTCAGGAGCGAGGGCGGCTGGTGGAGGGTGCGCCACCAGACGACGGAAAAGTGGACGAGCGGGACGTTGAGCGCGGCCACGATGCCGAGGACGGCCGCGTAGCGCGCGCCGCGCTCGCGGTCCTCGACCATGCCGCGCAGGAGCAGGTAGCCCAGGTACATGACGAACAGGATCGCCACGCTGGTCAGCCGAGCGTCCCACGTCCACCACGTGCCCCACGTCGGCTTGCCCCAGATCGACCCGGTCGCGATCGTGATGCCGGTGAAGAGGACGCCGACCTCGGCCGACGCGTGGGCGATCCGGTCCGCCGCCTCCGCGCGTCGCGCGAGGTAGGCGACCGACGCGACGAAGACGACGGCGAAGGCCAGGTAGGCCACCAGGACGCTCGGCACGTGGACGTACATGATGCGCTGCACGTTGCCCTGCGTGACCTCGCGCGGCGCCACACCGAACCCCACGGCGAGGCCCGCGAGGAGCGCGACCACCGCCAGCCAGCCGAGCACGCGCGTCATCCTAGCCCTCCAGGACGAACTCGAAGGTGAGCACGCCCACGACGACGTAGATCAGGTCGGCCGCCACGAGCAGCTTCAGCCAGTCGGCGACGGCGGCGAGCGGCTCGCCGAGGAGCACCGCCTCGGTCGCCTTCACCGTGGCGAGCAGGATCGGCACCTGCACGGGCAGCAGCAGCACCGGGAACAGGAGCTCGCGCGCGCGGACCTGCGCGGTCATCGCGGCGAAGAGCGTCCCGACGGCGGCGAACCCGATGGTGCCGAGCACGATCACGAGCGCGAGGCCGGGCCAGACCCCCCCGACGTCGACGTTGAAGAAGACCACGAACATGGCGACGAGCACGGCCTCGACGACCAGCATGAGGAGCAGGTTGCCGGCGAGCTTGCCGACGTAGATCGCGGACTTGTCGCCCGGGGCCAGGAGCAGACCCTCCCAGCAGTCGTTCTCGCGCTCCACGAGGAACGTCCGTCCCAGCCCGAGCAGCCCGCTCAGGATGAAGCCGAGCCACAAGAGACCCGGCAGCACCGCGGCCAGGCGCTCGCGGTCGGGGCCGAGGGTGAACTGGAAGACGAACAGGAGCAGCAGCGAGAAGAAGAAGAGCGCGTTCAGCGTCTCCTTCGAACGGCGCTCCACGAGGAGGTCCTTCCAGACGACGGCCCAGGCGCGCCGCGCGTAGGTCACGAGCCGTTCTCCGTGTGCAGCGCGTAGAGGCGCTGCACGTCGTCGGACGTGAGCGCCGCGCGCGGCGTGTCGAGCGCGATCCGGCCCGCGACGAGGATCGCGAGGCGGTCCGCGATCGCCAGCTCGCGGCCGAAGCTGTGCGTCGCCATGACGATGGCGCCGCCGCCGGCCTTGAAGGCCTGCAGGTACTCCTCGAGCCACTTCCGCGCCCGCTGGTCGAGCCCCGCGAACGGCTCGTCGAGCAGCAGCACGCGGGGCCGCGCGAACACGAAGCGCGCCAGCGAGAGCCGCCGCCGCATCCCCTCCGAGAACGTGCGGACCCGCTCGCCGGCATGGCGCTCGAGCTCGACGTCGGCGAGCGCCGCGGCGAGGTCGGAGGCCGGCAGGCGGAGCCCCCAGAGCGCGGCCCAGAACCGGAGGTTCTCGAGCGCGGTGAGGTCCTCGTAGACGTGCGCCCCGTGGGCCACCAGACCGATCAGCCGGCGCACGTCCTCCGGCCGCCGTGCGCAGTCCTGACCGCCGATCGCGGCGGCGCCGCGCGTGGGGCGCACGAGCGTCGCGAGGATCTTGAGCAGAGTGGTCTTGCCCGCGCCGTTCGGACCCAGGAGCGCCACGGCCTCGCCGGCCCGGACGTCGAGCGCGACCCCGTCCAGCACCCGGCGGGTGCCGAACGTCTTGCGCAGGCCGGTCACACGGACGAGGGGGTCCGGAGCCATCACGCTGACCGACTGATTCTCGCCCGGTGGGGTGAGGCGGTCAAGGAAACCGGCCCCGCTGGGCCGGACGACTCAGCCGCGAAGCCCGCGCAGCCGGGCGATCCGCTCCTCGAGGGGGGGGTGCGTCGAGAACAGCCGCAGGAGGGCCCGCCCGCTCAACGGGTTCACGATGAAGAGGTGCGCCGTGGCGGGGTTGGCGCCCGCGATCGGCACCGCCGCGTTCGCCCGCTCGAGCTTCTGGAGCGCCCCGATCAGACCCTGCGCGTGGCCCGCGAGGCGCGCGCCGGTCGCGTCGGCCTGGAACTCGCGCGCGCGCGACACGGCCATCTGCACCAGCAGCGCCGCGATGGGCGCGAGGACCGCCATGAAGATGAGCGCCACGGGGCTCGAGCCCTCCTCGTCGTCGCGGCCGCGGCCGCCGAAGATCGCCGCCCACTGGGCCATCTGGGCCAGGTAGGTGATCGCGCCGGCGAGCGTCGCGGCGACCGTCGCGATCAGCACGTCGCGGTTCCGGACGTGCGCCAGCTCGTGCGCCAGCACGCCCTCGAGCTCCTGGTCGTCGAGGACGCGCAGGATGCCCGCGGTCACCGCGACCGCGGCGTGGTGCGGGTCGCGCCCGGTGGCGAACGCGTTGGGCGTGTCGCTCGCGATCAGGTAGACGCGCGGCATCGGGATCCCGGCGCGCGTCGTCAGGCGGCGCAGGCTCGCGTGGAGCCCCGGCGCCTGCGCCTCGTCAACCGGCTGGGCGCCGTACATCCTGAGCACGATCCGGTCGGAGAACCAGTAGCTGGCGACGTTCATGGCCGCGGCGAGTACGAAGGCGACGAGCATGCCCTGCTGACCGCCGAGCGCGCCCCCGAAGAGCACGAGCATCGCGGTGAGCACGGCGAGCAGGAACCCGGTCTTGAACACGCTGGACATGTGCGGTGCCGACCTCCGTGTCAGACGTTCGATCCCGGAGCGTAGCAGAGGCCACGAGCGCGGTCAAATGCCTTGACTTGACCGATCGGCGTCGATATACTGTGCCGGTTTAGTAAAAATTCCTTTTGTTGACAGAGATTTAGCGGGCATGCTCATCCGGGTTTCGGACATCCAGGACGACGGGCTCACGGTCGACGACGCGACCGCGCTCGGGGCGGCGTACAGCGACCCCGCGTGGCGGCTCGACGCCGTGCGCCTGCGCCTCGCGCGGGACGAGGCCGATGTTCTCGTGACCGGCGAGGTCCGGGCGACGGTGCCCCGGGTGTGCGGGCGCTGCCTCGAGCCGTTCCCGGCCACGGTGCGCGCCCTGGTGGACGTGCGCGTGGCGCCGCGGCCGACCACGGCCGACAGCGTCGAGCTCGGGGCCGACGACCTGGACGTGGACTTCTACGAGAAGGACGAGCTCAACCTGGCGGCGCTGGTCGAGACCGAGACCGCGCTGGCGCTGCCGATGAAGCCGCTCTGCCGCGAGGGCTGCCTCGGGCTCTGCCCGGTCTGCGGGGCCAACAAGAACCAGGTCGCGTGCGCCTGCCGTCCGGCGCCGCCCGACCCGCGCCTGGCCGTGCTCCGCGACCTGGCCGCCCGGCGCCCGCGCTAGACGCTCGACGGAGACAGGGGGGACGCCTCGATGCCGCTGCCGAAACGCCGACACTCCAAGACGCGCGGGCGCAAGCGCCGGACGCACTACACGCTCGCCGCGCCGCCGCGCTCGACCTGCCCGCAGTGCCGTGAGACCAAGCTGCCGCACCGGATCTGCCCACACTGCGGCTACTACAAGGGCCGCGAGATCGTCGCCACCGAAGGGGCCTGAGCTGAAGATCGCGGTCGACGCGATGGGGGGCGACCACGGCCCCGCGGTCGTCGTCGAGGGAGCCGTCGCCGCCGCCCGCGAGTTCGGCGCGTCCGTGATCCTGGTCGGCGACAAGGCCGCGATCGAGCGCGAGGTCGTGCGGCTCGATGCCCACGCGCTCGCCGTCGAGATCCGCCACGCCTCCCAGGTGGTGGGGATGGCGGAGAGCCCGTCGCACGCGCTGCGCCGCAAGCGCGACTCCTCCCTCCGCGTGGCCGCCGAGCTCGTCAAGGAGGGGAGGGCGGCCGCCTTCATCTCCGCCGGCAACACGGGCGCCGCGATGGCGATCTCGATGTTCGTGATCGGCGTCCTGCCGGGCGTGGACCGGCCGGCGATCGCCGCCGTGCTTCCCAACCTCAAGAAGTTCACGATCCTCATCGATGCGGGCGCCAACGTCGATCCGAAGCCCTGGCACCTCCTGCAGTTCGCCGTGATGGGCCACGTCTACGCGCGGGACATCCTCGGGCTCGACAGCCCGCGCGTGGGCCTGCTCTCGGTCGGCGAGGAGGAGGGCAAGGGCAACGAGCTCACGAAGGAGGCGTACGAGCTCCTGAAGGAGTCGTCGCTCAACTTCGCGGGCAACGTCGAGGGGCGCGACATCTACAACGGCACCTGCGACGTGGTGGTCACGGACGGTTTCACCGGCAACGTCGCGCTGAAGATCTCCGAAAGCCTCGCCGAGATGCTCGGCAGCATGATCCGCGAGGAGCTGCTGCGCGACCTCCGCTCGAAGGTCGGCGCGAAGCTCGCCCTGCCGGCCTTCGCGCGGTTCCGGCGCCGGATCGACTACACGGAGATGGGCGGCGCGCCGCTGCTGGGCATTGACGGCGCGGCCATCATCTGCCACGGTGCCTCACCGGTGAAGGCGATCAAGAACGCGGTCCGGGTGGCGCAGGAGTGGGCGCAGGCCGGACTCAACGAGCACATCAAGGCGGCCATCGAGGCGGAAGTGGCGCGCGACGGCCGCGAGGAGACCCGCGAATGACGCGGGCGAGGATCATCGGGGTCGGCGCGTACGCGCCGAAGCGCATCCTGACCAACGCCGACCTCGAGAAGCTGATCGAGACCAACGACGAGTGGATCGTCCAGCGGAGCGGGATCCGCCAGCGCCACATCGTCGAGGAGGGCGAGGCGACGTCCGACCTCGCGCTCCGCGCCGCGCAGCAGGCGCTTGAGCGGGCCAACCTGGTCCCCGAGGACGTGGACTTCATCGCCGTCGGGACCACCACGCCCGACATGTTCTTCCCCTCGGTCGGCAACATCGTCCAGCACCGGCTCGGCTGCCGCCGGGCCGGCTCGGTGGACATGCTGGCCGCCTGCGCGGGCTCCGTCTACAGCCTGTCCATCGGCTCGCAGTTCATCCAGACCGGGAAGTACCGCCGCGTGCTGTGCATCGGCGCCGAGACCCTGTCGCGCATCACCGACTGGACGGACCGCGGTACCTGCGTGCTGCTCGCCGACGCGGCGGGGGCGGCGGTGCTGGAGCCCTCCGACGACGAGCGCGGCATCCTCGACTTCGACCTCTACTCCGACGGCCAGTACTGGGACCTGCTCTACATGCCGGGCGGCGGCTCGCGGCACCCCGCGACCCACGAGACGGTCGACGCCCGGATGCACTACGCCAAGATGAAGGGCAACGAGGTGTTCAAGGTGGCCGTCCGCATGTTCGTCGACTGCACCGAGCGGATCCTCGCGCGCAATGGCTTCAGCGTCACCGACGTCGACCTGTTCATCCCGCACCAGGCCAACCTCCGGATCATCGAGGCGGCGGCCAAGCGCATCCACATGCCGATGGAGCGCGTCTTCGTCA